>NZ_QTQD01000036.1:0-82809 GCF_003858025.1 Burkholderia sp. Bp9004
ACTCGAACCTCCACGGTGTTGCCACCGCTAGGACCTGAACCTAGTGCGTCTACCAATTCCGCCACCTGGGCACGTTTTGCAGTAGCTGCTTGCTGCAAAGAAGTGAAATTATAGCGCCCCAATTAATTGTGTCAACATTTTTTTGCAATGCACTGCAAACCCGCCGCTGCGGCGCCGGCACGCGGCATTCGCGTCTTTTGGCAACACAGGCGGGTGATAGAATGATCCGCCGCCGTCACTATAGAACTGTCTGACGGACACTTCTATGTTGATGCCGTGCACCATCAGTCAACGCAACGAGAACAATCATCGACAAACCCTTGAGCAAATATCCGTACCCCATTCCGAGCCGTGAAGAAATTCTCGGCGTGCTGCGTACGAGCGACGCGCCGCTGGCAGCCAACGACATCGCCGAAGCGTTGTCGATCAAACGCCAGGAACGCGAAGGGTTCTTCCGGCGTGTCGCCGCGATGGAACGCGACGGCCAGATCCGCCTCGACAAGCGCGGCCACTATCAGCTCACCCATCCGTCGAATTTCGTCGCCGGCCGCGTGCAGGGGCATCGCGACGGCTACGGATTCGTGATCCGCGACGACGGCCAGGACGACCTGTTCTTGCCGAACGCCGAAATGCAAAAGGTCATGCACAACGACCGCGTGCTCGCGCGGATCGTCGGCTACGATCGCCGCGGCCGTCCGGAAGGCCATGTCGTCGAAGTGACCGAGCGCGCGAACAAGCGCGTGATCGGCCGCCTGCTCAACGAGAACGGCGCGCTGATCGTCGCACCCGAAGACAAGCGCATCGGCCACGACATCCTGATCACGCAGAACGTGAAGAAGGCGAAGGTCGGTCAGGTCGTCGTCGTCGAACTGACCGACTTCCCGAGCCGCCATTCGCAACCGCTCGGCCGCGTCGTCGAGGTGCTCGGCGACATCGACGATCCGGGCATGGAAATCGAGATCGCGGTGCGCAAGTACGGCGTGCCGCACGAATTCGGCCAGCGGGCGCTCGACGATGCCGCCGCGCTGCCCGACGCGGTCCGTCCGGCCGACCTGCGCTTCCGCGTCGATTTGCGCGACGTGCCGCTCGTGACGATCGACGGCGAGGACGCCCGCGACTTCGACGATGCCGTCTACTGCGAGCCGACCAAGGTCGGGCGCGGCGACGGCTACCGCCTGATCGTCGCGATCGCCGACGTGTCGCACTACGTGCAGCCGGGCAGCGGCCTCGACGCCGACGCGCTGGAGCGCAGCACGTCGGTCTATTTCCCGCGCCGCGTGATCCCGATGCTGCCGGAGAAGCTGTCGAACGGGCTGTGCTCGCTGAATCCGCAGGTCGACCGCTGCGTGCTCGTGTGCGACATGGTGATTACTGCGCGCGGCGAGATCAAGGCGTACCAGTTCTATCCGGCGGTCATCCATTCGGCCGCGCGCCTGACGTACACCGAAGTCGCGGCCGTGCTGTCGAACACGAAGGGGCCGGAGGCCGCGCGCCGCGCGGACCTGCTGCCGCACCTGCAGGATCTGTACGGCGTCTACAAGTCGCTGTTCGCCGCACGCCAGAAGCGCGGCGCGATCGACTTCGACACGACCGAGACGTACATCGTCTGCAACTCGCAGGGCAAGATCGAACAGATCGTGCCGCGTCAGCGCAACGATGCGCACAAGCTGATCGAGGAATGCATGCTGGCCGCGAACGTCTGCGCGGCCGATTTCCTTAAGCGCAACAAGCATGCGGGCCTGTACCGCGTGCACGCGGGGCCGACGCCGGAAAAGCTCGAGAACCTGCGCGCGTTCCTGCGCGGCATGGGCCTGTCGCTCGGCGGCGGCGAGAAGCCGCATGCGAGCGACTATGCGGCGCTGATGGCGCAGATTCGCGACCGGCCCGACGCGCAGATGCTGCAGCCGATGCTGCTGCGCTCGATGCAGCAGGCCGTCTACAGCCCGGACAACATCGGCCACTTCGGTCTCGCGTATGAGGCGTACGCGCACTTCACGAGCCCGATCCGCCGCTATCCCGACCTGCTCACGCACCGCGCGATCTACGCGATCCTGTCGGGCAAGAAGTACACGCCGAAGGCACCGGACGGCTTCGAGCTGAACACCGCGCTGTCGCCACGCGCCCGCGCGATGCAGCAGGCCGACGACGAAGCGCGCGGCCGTTCGCGCGTGAACACCGCGATCTGGGAAGAGCTCGGCCTGCATTGCTCGGCGAACGAGCGGCGTGCCGACGAAGCGTCGCGCGACGTCGAGGCCTGGCTCAAGTGCTACTTCATGCGCGACAAGCTCGGCGAGGAATACGGCGGGATGGTGAACGGCGTCACGTCGTTCGGCATCTTCGTGCAGCTCGACACGCTGTTCATCGAAGGGCTCGTGCACGTCACGGAACTCGGCTCGGACTACTTCCAGTACGACGAGATCAAGAACGAGCTGCGCGGCGAGCGCACGGGCATCCGTTATCGCCTGTCGGATCGCGTGCGCGTGCAGGTGAGCCGCGTCGATCTCGATGCGCGCAAGATCGACTTCCGCCTCGTGCGCGACACGCCGGTGAAGGCGCCGCGTCCCGCATCGGCGCCGGTTGCTGTCGGCAACGGCAACGATCGCGGCGGCCCGCGCGTGCGCTCGTTGCCGCCGGTGGAGGAAGCCGCGCCGCGTCGCAAGCGGACGGCCAGCGCACCGGCCGCCGCGGTAAACGACACGCGTGCGGCGAAGAAGAAGGGCGGCGTGGCGGCGAAGACGGCCGCGAAGAAGGTACACGCCCGCAAAAAGTATTGAGCGTTTGGGGCAGCGCACGCGCGTGCCCCTGCAGTATCGAGAGACGCCGCGTTCTACCGGTCACCGGCCGGCAACGCGGCGCTTTCCTTTTCCATGGATCGCGGCTGCGCCCATCGCGCGGCCGCACGTTTGATCGAAGGTTGTTCCAGTCATGTCACGTCTGAAGGTTCTTTACGGTTTTCATGCGGTGACCGCACGTTTGCGGCACGATGCGTCGACGGTTGCGGAGGTGCTGTACGACCAGACGCGCCGCGACCGCCGCATGCAGGACTTCCTGCACGCCGCGAAGGAAGCGGGCGTGCGGCTGATCGCAGCCGATGAAACCCGCCTGTGGGGTCTCGCGCATACCGAGCGCCACCAGGGCGTCGTCGCGCGCGTCGAGGACGTTCCGCTCGCACAGAACCTGTCCGAACTGCTCGACGGCATCCAGGGTCCAGCGCTGCTGCTGGTGCTCGACGGCGTCACCGATCCGCACAACCTCGGCGCATGCCTGCGTGTCGCCGATTCGGCCGGTGCGCATGCGGTGATCGCCCCGCGTGACCGCGCGGTCGGCCTGAACGCGACCGCGGCGAAGGTCGCAAGCGGCGCGGCCGACACGGTGCCGTACATCACGGTCACGAACCTCGCCCGCGCGCTGCGCGAGCTGAAGGAGGCCGGCGTGTGGATCATCGGCACGTCGGACGAGGCGCCGGGGACGCTGTACGACACGAAGCTCGATGGTCCTGTCGCCATCGTCATGGGTGCGGAGGGCGAAGGCATGCGTCGGCTCACGCGCGACACCTGCGACGAAGTGATGAGCATCCCGATGGCCGGCAGCGTCGAAAGCCTGAACGTGTCGGTCGCGAGCGGCGTGTGCCTTTACGAAGCGGTGCGGCAGCGGCGCGTGAAGGGCTGATATACGGGCTGACCCACGCGGCCCGATGCGCGGGCCGTTACGCCCCGAACGACGCGTGCCGCGACTGCGCGCGGCACGCGGCTCCCGGAACTCGCGGACCATGACCCTGTTTCGCCTCGGCGCATTGTGCGCCATCCTCGGCCTGCTGGCCGCCTGTACATCGCCGTCGCTGGTCGAGCGCGGTGCCTACTACGCCGATACGAGCCTGCATGCGCGCGGCGCCGATTCGCGGATCCGCTTTCTCGTGATGCATTACACCGAAAGCGACGAAGCGAGATCGCTGAGCACGCTGACGGGCGATTCAGTCAGCGCGCACTACGTCGTGCCGCCGCAACCACGCGTCGAACACGGGATGCCAGTCGTCTACCAGCTCGTTCCCGAATCGAAACGCGCATGGCATGCGGGTATCAGCGAATGGCAGGGCACGACCGAGCTCAACGCGGCGTCGATCGGCATCGAGAACGTGAACCGCGGCCCGCTCGATCCGCAAGACCGCACGTGGCAGCCGTATCCGCCCGAACAGGTCGATGCGCTGATCCGCCTGTCGAAGGACATCGTCGCGCGCTACGGAATTTTGCCGACGCGCGTGGTCGGGCACAGCGACATCGCGCCACAACGCAAGATCGATCCGGGGCCGCTGTTCCCGTGGCACGCGCTTGCGCAAGCCGGCGTCGGTGCGTGGCCGGACGATGCGACCGTAGCCGCGCGACTAGGCGGCCGCGATCCGCACGCGCTCGTCGACGTGCGGGAACTGCAGCTGAAGCTTGCGCGCTACGGCTATGACGTGCCAACCGACGGCGTGCTCGACGCGCGCACGCAACGCGTATTCTCGGCGTTTCAGATGCATTTCCGGCCATCCGACTATGCGGGCAACCCGGACGCCGGGACCGATGCGATCGCGCAAGCGCTGCTCGACAAGTATTTCCCCGCCACGCCACCTGCGGAGGACGGTGCCGCAACGGGCGCGCCCTGACGATCGATCAGCGCGCGAGGCACTGCAACACGCACCGAAAAAGCCCGGGTCGTCATCCGAGTCCGGTAAACTGCCGGTTTTCCGCAATCCCGCTGTATTCCCACCCCATGACTCAAGACGAACTCAAACGCCTGGTCGGCCACGCAGCCGCCGATTATGTGATCCAGAACGTGCCGGAAGGCGCCGTGATCGGCGTCGGCACCGGCTCGACCGCCAACTGCTTCATCGACGCGCTCGCGGCCGTCAAATCGCGCTACCGCGGCGCCGTGTCGAGTTCCATCGCGACGACCGAACGCCTCAAATCGCACGGCATCAAGGTGTTCGACCTGAACGAGGTCGAATCGCTGCAGGTGTACGTCGACGGTGCCGACGAGATCGACGCAAGCGGCGCAATGATCAAGGGCGGCGGCGGTGCGCTGACGCGCGAGAAGATCGTCGCGTCGGTGGCCGATACGTTCGTCTGCATCGCGGATGGCAGCAAGCGCGTGCCGGTGCTCGGCGCATTCCCGCTGCCGATCGAGGTCGTGCCGATGGCGCGCACGGCGATCGGCCGGCGCTTGGCCGCGCTGGGCGGCGTGCCGGTGTTGCGCGTGACGAAGGACGGCGAGCCGTACATCACCGACAACGGCAACGAAATCATCGACGTGAGGGGGCTGCAGATCACCGATCCGCGCGGTTTCGAAGCGCAGGTGAACGCATGGCCGGGCGTCGTGACGGTCGGCCTGTTCGCCGAGCGCGGCGCGAATCTGTGCCTGCTCGGCACGGCAAACGGCGTTGAAACGATCGTTTATCCCGATTAATCGAAACTGAATGAGAAGCAGTCCGTAATGGCGTCAGGATGCCGTAATGGATTGCATGTTTAAATTCGACGAAAAGCCCGGCCCGGCAAGCGCAGCGCGCTTTCCGGGCTTTTTTTGAAGCCTTATAAATCACCACATCAGAAAGAGGGATAACCCTGTCAGGTGTTTACCAGATAGCGAAATATCCCCGAACTCATCAACTTATAGATCATAAGAACAGTAGTAACCAGGGCCGGCGGAACTGCGGAGCAGGTGTTCGCAAATCGACGCACGGGGAGGTGTCATGGAGCAGGGCAAAGACCGGTCACTGGTCGCCAAAGTGATGGATGGGCTTGTCTCGGGTATCGTCGAGGACAAGTACGGCGGCATCTTGCCGCCGCAGGACGTGCTGTCGAAAGAGTTCGACGTGAGCCGTACGGTGATGCGCGAAGCATTGTCGATGTTGCTTGCGCGCGACATGCTCGACGTGCGTCCGAAAGTCGGTACGCGCGTTCGACCGATGCGCGACTGGCGCATGATCGATGAAGACGTGGTGAGCTGGCGGTTCCGTGCAAAGCCGGATCCGCAGTTCATGCGCGACGTCATCGAATTCCGGATGCTGATCGAACCGCGCGCGACCGCGCAGGCGGCCGTTCGTGCGACGGCGGTCGACATCGCGGGCATTCGTGAGGCATTCGAAGCGTTCAAGGTGTTGCAGCCGGGCGACCCTGGATACGACACGGCGGACGAACTGCTGCACACGCGGATCGTTCAGGCGAGCGGCAACCAGTTTTTCCAGCAGATGGCGGCCATCGTGCGCGGCGCGGTTCGCCTTGTGAATCCGCGCGTTGCGCAGAAGGAGGGGGCGCACGACGTCGCGGTGAAGGCGCATGCGCGCGTCGTCGATGCGATCGAACGCCGCGACCCGCGCGAAGCCGAAGCGGCTTCGCTCGCGTTGATCGATTTCAGCGCCGACGAGATCTCGCGCGATTTCTCCGTCGACGTACCCGTGCGCGCCTGAATCGACACGCGTCGCTTATCCGTGTGCCGGCGAGCCGTTTATCATGACGGCCGACCGGCAGCGTGCCGGCCACCGTCATACGACCGACACGGAAGATCCGGATGAACGACCTCGACAACCGCCCGGTGCGCTTCGGCATCGTCGGCGCAGGCAGCATCGCACGCCGATTCGCGCAAAGCCTCGCTCACGTGCCGGGTGCCACGCTCGCCGGCGTATGGGCACGCCGCGCCGACGCGGCAACCGCCTTTTGCGACAGCTGCGGTGGCGCGCCTGCCGCCAGCCTCGACGCGCTCCTCGCGAGCGACATCGACGCGATCTACATCGCGACACTCCACGACAGTCACGCGCACTACGCGCAAGCGGCGCTGGCCGCCGGCAAGGCCGTTCTGTGCGAAAAACCCGCGACGCTGAACGCGATGCAACTCGACGCCGTGCTGGATGCGGCACGCGTTGCCGGACGGCTCTTCATGGAAGCGATGAAGCCGCCGTTCTTTCCGCTGTATCGTCAGTTGCGCGCGCACCTGCACGACGACCCGATCGGCGAAATCCGGCTCGTGCGCGCGGGCTGCGCGTCGTCGTCGGTGCCGGGCGACCATTCCGTCTATCGACTTGACCGCGCCGGCGGCGCGCTGCTCGACATCGGGATCTACGAAGCGTTTCTCGCGGTCGACTGGCTTGGCGAGGCAGTCGACGTGCAGACGCTCGGCCGCATCGGCGCCACAGGCGTCGACGTGTTCGCGAGCCTGAACAGCCGTCACGCGAACGGCGGCATCGCACAGCTCTTTTGCGGGCTCGACGTGATGGGACGCGGTGACGCGCTGATCGCCGCGGCAGGCGGGCACGTGACGATTCACGAGAAGTGGTGGAACCCCGCGCGGGCGACGATTCGCTATGCGGATGGGCGCACGGTCGAACTCGATGCGCCGATCGATGGCGGTGGCCTGAACTACGAGACCGCGCATTTCTGCGACCTGCTGCGCGCCGGCGAACTCGAGAGCCCGATCATGACGCACGACCATTCGCGGCGAATGATTGCGATGACCGACGCGGCACGCGCGGCGCTCGGCGTGCGCTATTCGGGCGAGTAGGCGGGAAGAAGGGAAGGCGGCAGCCGGGCGCGCAATCGCGGCCCGGCGGGAGATGTTTCGTGATCAGTGCCGCGCGGGCAGCGACAGGCGCTTTTCGTACCAACGCTGGACCCATTCGAGAATCTGGCACAGCACCCAGTAGACAGCGGCGGCGGCCAGGTACAGCGGCAGCGGCTGGTAGGTCGCCGCGATCACTTCCTGTGCGCTGCGCAGCAGTTCGGTCACGGTGATCACCGATACGAGCGACGTGTCCTTGATCAGGCTGATCAGGCTGTTCGACAGGCTCGGCACCGCGATGCGCAGTGCCTGCGGGCCGATCACGTAGCGCAGCGTCTGCCCCCACGACAGCCCGAGGCTGTAGGACGCGAGCCACTGGCCGCGGTGAATGCCGTTGATCGCGCCGCGCATGCTTTCGGACATGTAGGCGGCGACGTTCGCGGACAGTGCGATCACGCCGGCCGGCGTCGGGTCGAGCGAGATGCCGAGGCTTGGCAGCCCGTAATAGATGACGAAGATCTGCACGAGCAGCGGCGTGCCGCGCATCAGGCTCACGTACGCGCGCGCGAGCCCCGCGAGCGCGTTGACCCAGATGCGTTCGAAGCCGTCGAGCGGCTCGCTTTGCCGGATGCCCATCATCGCGAGCACGACGGCGCCGAGCAGGCCGAACACCATCGACAGCACGGCGAACTTGACGGTCAGCACGGCACCCTGGGCGAGCACCGGCAGCGATTGGACGAGCAGGGACGTTGTCGACATGGAATACGAAGCGAATGCGTGCGCGAAAGCGCAATCATAAACCGGACCGATAAAACAAAGGGCGGCATCGTTTCGGATGCCGCCCTTTCCGGCCCGCCGTCAGGCGGGAAACAGAGGCGTGCTTACTTGATCGGCTTCGTCACGTCGATGCCGAACCACTTGTCCGAGATCTTCGTGAACGTGCCGTCGGCTTCGAGTTGCGCCATCGCGTCGCCGATCGCCTTCTGGAACTTCGGGTTGCCCTTCTTGAACGGGATGCCCGACGGGTTCGCCGAGCCGACGTTCGCGCCCGGGCGCAGCGGCAGTTGCGAGTTCTTCGTCAGGTACGCGAGCATCAGGCGGTCGTTGAGCGCCGCATCGAGACGGCCGGCGGCGAGGTCGCGCAGGTACTCCGGCGCGCCCGGGTACGTCTTCACGTCGACGCCGGGCACCGACTTCGCCATGTCCATGTAGTTCGTGCCGAGCGCGACGCCGAGCTTCTTGCCCTTCAGGTCGTCGAGCGACTTGAACTGGCGCGTGTCGTCCTTGCGCTGGATCAGCTGAGCGGACGAGTACGTGTACGCGGGCGAGAAGTCGAGCGTTTCCTTGCGCTTGTCGGTGATGCCGACCTGATTGGCGATCACGTCGAACTTGCCGGCCTGCAGGCCCGCGATGATGCCGCTCCATTCGGTCGTGACGAACTCGGTCTTCACGCCGAGCTTCGCGGCGACGGCCTTCGCGATGTCGACGTCGAAGCCGACGAGTTCGCCTTGCGGATTCTTCGAGTTGAACGGCGGGAACGTACCTTCGAGGCCGACGCGCAGCGTGCCGCGTTGCTTCACCTCGTCGAGGAGGTCGGCCGCATGCGCGGTGGCGGCAGCGAACGACGTACCGATCAGGCCGGCGACCAGCAGCTTCTTCAGCAGCGAAATTTTCATCGTGTGGGCTTCCTTGCCCCAGCGGGGCGCTTGATTCTGAATGTGAGGTCGATCATAGCAAAAACGCAATCGACATCTAAATATCGTTTGATTATAGCTATATTACGCGGCGCGTTCGTGCGCGATCGCCTTCACGCATTCGGCGACGAGTGCAGGGCCGCGATAGATGAAGCCCGTGTACAGCTGGACGAGCGACGCGCCGGCCGCGAGCTTCGCGCGTGCGTCCTCGCCCGAGAAGATGCCGCCGACGCCGATGATCGGCACCGCGCTGCCGACTTCGGCATGCAGCTTGCGGATCACTTCGTTCGATGCGTCGAACACCGGGCGGCCCGACAGGCCGCCGGCTTCGTCCGCGTGCGGCAGGCCCTGCACGGCTGCGCGCGACAGCGTCGTATTGGTGGCGATGACCGCTTCGATCTTGTGGCGCAGCAGCGTGTCGGCGATTTCCTTGACCTGCTCGTCGTCGAGATCGGGCGCGATCTTCAGCGCGAGCGGCACGAGCTTGCCGTGCAGGTCGGCCAGGCGCTGCTGCTTGTCCTTCAGCGCGGCGAGCAGCGCGTCGAGCTCGCCCGCGCCCTGCAGCTGGCGCAGGTTCTTCGTGTTCGGCGACGAAATGTTGATCGTCACGTAGCTCGCGAACGGATACACGCGCTCGAGGCAGTACAGGTAATCCTCTGCGGCGCGTTCGATCGGCGTATCGGCATTCTTGCCGATGTTCAGGCCGAGGATGCCGCGATAGCGGGCGGCCTGGACGTTCTTCACGAACTGGTCGACGCCGTGGTTGTTGAAGCCCATCCGGTTGATCAGCGCTTCGGCCTGCGGCAGGCGGAACATCCGCGGGCGCGGGTTGCCCGGCTGCGGGCGCGGCGTGACCGTGCCGACCTCGATGAAGCCGAAGCCGAGCGCCGCGAGGCCGTCGATGGCCGCGCCGTCCTTGTCGAGACCGGCGGCGAGGCCGACCGGGTTGCGGAACGTGAGCCCCATCACCGTGCGCGGCGCATCGGGCACGCGGGCCGACAGCGCGCAGGCGAGGCCGGTGCGGCCGGCCGCGCCGAGCGCGCGCAGCGTGAGGTGGTGAGCGTCTTCCGCATCCATCTTGAACAGGGATGCGCGGGCCAGCGGATAGAGGGAACTGAACACGGGAATTGGGCGGACGGCCGGAATGAATGACAACCCGCTATTTTACCGGGAGTTGTGCGGCAAGGGCGGGCTTCGCTTCGTGGCGGCCCGCGGCGACGGTCGGCGTGCCGCGCGTCAGCCGCTTCATGGCCGGGACGGACGCGCGCCGCTCTCGTGCAACCGCGCCGGTGTCGCTCACGTCAGCCCGACCCGGAATGTCCACCCGGCAGCGGCGCGCGGGCGAGTGCCGCGTCGACCGGCGGCAGATCGACCCGATCCGGATCGAGCACTTTCCAGCGGCCGTCGAGCAACCCTTCGAGCGGATGGAAGTTTGCCTTGTAGGCCATCTTCGGGCTCTCGCGGATCCAGTATCCGAGATACACGTACGGCAGACCGAGGCTTTTAGCCTGTTCGATCTGCCACAGGATGTTGTACGTGCCGTAGCTCGTGTGCTGGTCGTCCGGCTCGAAGAATGTATAGACCGACGACAGTCCGTCGCCGAGGATGTCGATCATGCTGACCATGCGCAGCTTGCCGGGCTCGCCGCCCGGCGCGTCGAGGTCGCGGAATTCGACGAGGCGCGAATTGATCCGGCTCTGCAGCAGGAATTGCTCGTACTGGTCGCGGCTGTCGCGATCCATGCCGCCGCCCGCGTGGCGCGCCGACTGGTAGCGCATGTAGAGCGCGTAGTGCTCCTCGTCGTAGTGCAGCGGCGAGACCGTCGCGACGAGCGCGCGGTGCCGCTTCCACATCCGGCGTTGCGTGCGGGACGGCTTGAACGCGCCGACCGGCACGCGCACCGGCACGCAGGCGCGGCAGCCGTCGCAGTATGGGCGATAGGTGAACACGCCCGAGCGCCGGAAACCGGCCTTCACGAGCTCGGTATAAATATCGGAATTGATCAGGTGGCTCGGCGTCGCGACTTGCGAGCGCGCGACGCGGCCGTCCAGATAGCTGCACGGATAGGGCGCCGTTGCATAGAATTGCAGCGCCGAAAGCGGTGAAAGCGGCAGCTCAGTCGGGTGAGTCATGGGCAGCTCTCGATGCAGGGAGGGAGTGCCGCGCTAGCGCTCGATCCCGGAGGGGGCGGCCGGTTCTGCGGGGCCCGTCAGTGCGGCGAGCGCGCGCTTGTCGAACTGCCACGGAATCGGCGGTTCGGCTACCGCGCGGCGCACGTGAGCGACAAAGGCCTTGCGTGCGATCTCGCGGCCGCCGAGCGACGCTAGATGCGACGTATTCTGCTGGCAGTCTATCATCTCCAGCCCCTGCTCGCGAAGATGGGCAACGAGCGTCGCCAGTGCGATCTTCGACGCATCGGTGGCATCCGCGTACATCGATTCGCCGAAAAACATCCGTCCGAACGCGACGCCGTAGAGGCCGCCGACGCGGCGCCCGTCATGCCACGTCTCGATGCTGTGCGCGTTGCCGGAACGATAGAGCGACGTATACGCGTCGATGATTTCGGCCGTGATCCAGGTGCCGCGCTGCCCGCGACGCGGCGCCTGCGCGCACGCGCGCATCACGCCCGGAAAGTCGTGGTCGACGCGCACTTCCCACGCGGGGTCGCGCAGCACGCGCCTGAGCGTCTTGCGCAGCGACGGGGACACCTTGAATTCGGCTGGCACGAGGACCATCCGCGGGTCGGGGCTCCACCACAGCACGGGTTGACCGTCCGAATACCACGGGAAGATGCCGCGCAGGTAGGCCTCGATCAGGCGCGACGGTAGCAGGTCGGCGCTCGCGGCGAGCAGCCCCGGCGCGCCGGTCGCCGGACCGAGCGCGCGTTCGATGGGCGGGAACGGATCGTCCGGGCCGAGCCAGGGGACCATGGGGCGCGGGCTCAGCCGTTGCGCAGCGAGCGGAAGATATCGCCGGTATGCACGCCGTAGTCGCCGGCGGCGCGATCGGCGAAGAAGAAACGCAGCGTCTGGCTGACGGTCGGGAACGCGATTTCGTCCCACGGAATGTCGGCTTCGTCGAACAGCTTGACTTCGAGGCTTTCCTCGCCGGCCTCGTAAGCCGGATCGGTGAGCCGCGCCAGATAGAACAGGTGGACCTGGTGCACGTGCGGCACGTTGAGGAGCGTGAACAGGTTCTGCACCTCGACGCGTGCGCCGGCTTCCTCGAGCGTTTCGCGCGCGGCGGCCTCGGCCGTCGTCTCGCCCATCTCCATGAAGCCCGCCGGCAGCGTCCAGAAACCGTAGCGCGGTTCGATCGCGCGGCGGCACAGCAGCACCTGTTCGCCCCAGACCGGCACCGTGCCGACCACGTTACGCGGATTCTGGTAATGGATCGTGCCGCAGTGATCGCAGACGAAGCGCTCACGGTTGTCGCCCTGAGGAATGCGCGCGATGACTTCGTGACCGCAGACGGAGCAGAATTTCATGTCGAGTGGGAGGGACGAGGTGATGCGAGTGTATCACCGGGGCGGGGCATTCTTGAACGCGAGCGCATGCGCGCGGCGTGCGGTGCGAAGCACAACGTGTGATGCGCGGAATCGGGCGCCGAAAAACAAAAAGCCCGGCATTGAGCCGGGCTTTTTGCATGAATCGGGACGTTGGTTGCGGGGGTAGGATTTGAACCTACGACCTTCGGGTTATGAGCCCGACGAGCTGCCAGACTGCTCCACCCCGCGTCCGTCGAAGAAATGAATTATATGGACTATCCGGAACGCTTGCAAGCACTTTCTGACAATCGCGTCGCAATCGCCGGCGGGGCGTTTGCAGGGCCGGTACGGCAGGCGCGTGAGCTAGAATCGAGCGGTTTGCTTGTGTCGTTCATTCCTGCAGCGGAGTCGCGCGCGAATTGCGTCGGTGCCGTTGCAACACTTGACTACTGCATCGACGGATTCATGGACATCGCTCACGATCTGCAATCGATCGGCGCGCAGGAACAGGCGCTTGTGTTTCCCCATTTCGACCCGGCTCGCGCCTGGGCGCTCGGCAACCGGATGCACGCGCTCGCGACGTCGCGCGGTCATGCAATCGCGATCGACATCGTCACGTTCGGCCAGCCGCTGTTTTATGCGGCGCTCGCCGGTGCGACCCCCGACAACGCCGACTGGGTGCGCCGCAAGCGCAACGTCGTCGCGCATTTCCGCCGCAGCTCGTATGCGATCGGCCTGCGCATGCAGCAGACCGGCGTCACGCTCGCCGAGAAGCACGGACTGCCGATCTCGGAATATTCGCCGCACGGCGGCGCGTTTCCGCTGACTGTCGCGGGGGCCGGCGTGATCGGCTCGATCACCGCATCGGGGCTGCCGCAGCGCGCGGATCACGAGTTCGTCGTCGAAGCGCTGTGCGCGGAGCTTGGGCAGGACTACGCCGTGCTGGCACTTGCAAGGAGCTGAGCGATGCAGCTTCCGGGTTACGCATGGCTCGCGATCGCGATCGTCGCGGAAGTGGTCGGCACGTCCGCGCTGCGCGCGGCGGACGGTTTCACGCGCTTCTGGCCGTCGGCGCTCGTCGTGGCCGGTTACGGCATCGCGTTCTACTGTCTGTCCCTCACGTTGCGCACGATGCCCGTCGGCATCATCTATGCCGTGTGGTCGGGTGCCGGCATTGTGCTGATCACGCTCGTCGCGATGCTGCTCTATCGCCAGGTGCCGGACCTGCCGGCCGTGATCGGCCTCGGGCTGATCATCTCGGGCGTCGTGGTGCTGAACCTGTTCTCGAAGATGCAGGCGCACTGAGCGTGCGCCCGCGATACGCCGGATGACTCACATGACCGATTCCACTTCCGCTTCCGCGGAATCCGCCCAGCACGATGTCCGCGCGTATGTCGCGAACCGCATCGGCTATCTCGAACTGAACCGGCCGAAGGCGCTGAATGCGCTGTCGGTCGGGATGATCCGGCTGATGCAGCAGGCGCTCGACGCGTGGCGCGACGACGCCGACGTGGTCGCCGTCGTCGTGCACAGCCCGCATCCCCGCGCGTTCTGCGCGGGCGGCGACGTGCGTTTCTTCCACGACGCCTGGCAGCGTGGCGACCGCGATGCGGTCGATACGTTCTTCATCGAGGAATACACGCTCAACCATACGATCTTCACCTATCCGAAACCGTACATCGCGTTGATGCACGGCGTCGTGATGGGCGGCGGCATGGGCATTTCGCAGGCGGCACGGCATACGGGCGGCCTGCGTGTGGTCACCGACTCGACGAAGATGGCGATGCCCGAAACGCGCATCGGCCTGTTCCCCGATGTCGGGATGAGCTGGTTCCTCGCGCGCACGCCGGGCGCGATCGGCGCCTATCTCGCGGTGACCGGCGCGACGCTCGACGCGGCCGGCGCACTGTATGCGCAGCTTGCCGACGCATACCTGCCCGACGCCGCGCTGCCGGCGCTGTTCGATACGCTGCGCAGCGCGCGCATCGACAGCGGCGCGCAGGCGGTCGCGTGCGTGGCCGACGCGGCCGCGTCGCACAAGGTCGTGCCGACGCCCGACACGTCGGCGCTGGCCGACGCGCACGCCGGGATCGACCGGCATTTCGCGCAAGCCGATATCGGTGCGATCCTCGCATCGCTCGACGCCGAGCAGGATTGCGCTGCGGTCGACGGATGGGTCGGGAAGGCGACCGATGCGATGCGCAGCCAGCTGTCGCCGCTGTCGATGGCCGTATCGCTCGAAGTCGTCGAACGGGCGCGCGGGGCGACGATGGCCGATTGCCTGCGGCGCGACCTCGACCTCACGCGTTCGACGTTCGCGCACGGCGACGTGATCGAAGGCGTGCGCGCGCTGATCGTCGACAAGGACCATCAGCCGGCCTGGCGTTTCAAGTCGATCGCCGATATCGACCGCGCCGACGTCCTCGCGATGTTCGACAGCCCGTGGACGCCCGACACGCATCCGCTGCGCAACCTGAAGGACTGACGCGCCGCGGTATCGCCGCGAAAAGCAAAAAGGCCGCCTGCATTGTGCGCAGGCGGCCTTTTCATTTGGGGATGCCGACCCGGCCTGGCGGCAGTGGGCCGGGGGCCGTGCCGCAAGACGTGCGTTATTCGTCGCCGGCGTCGTCCGACATGAACGCGCGCATGAACACGAGCGCGCCGAAGCCCCAGACCGCGTTCGCTGCGAAACCGGCGGCGAGCACCGGCATCATGTTGCCCGACGGCCAGATCCCGCGCAGCGGATCGATCGCGAATACGCGGGCGGCCGTCAGCACGATGCCGCCGAACACCAGCGAGCCGATCCACGGCGCCTCACGATCCGGCGTCACGCGCAGCAGCCACGCCATCGGAATCGCGCAGCACGCGCTGATCAATGCGTTCGCAACAAATTCAGGAATGCCGAGCGGCGCGAAAGGTTGCGTGGAGAACCCGGTGGCGGCGATCAGGTCGGCCGTATGCAGGAGCGCGAGCGTCGCTTCGCGAAAGAAGAGGGCGGCCAGGAAGCCGGACAGGAACGGCAGGATGACTTTCTGCATCGGTGAGTGCATTGCACGCGCGGCCGGCCGGGGCCGTCCGGGCGAAGTTATTCGGATAGGTGCGTCATTATAGGGCCCGGCCGACGCGATATTCGCTGGAGCGTCGTGCTAATCACGAAAGCGGAAAACCTAAGCTCAAAAAAATCGTTCCAAAGCCCTGCAGCGATCCATAGACTGATTTCCCAGAAACAGCCGTGCAATAGCGTACTCGCCCGCGGCACGGCCTGACCGGCGAGCCATCCCGATTCGAACGCACACCATGCATGCGTCGCTCATCCGCGACGCGAGCAGGGGCTCGTTTTATCCAGATTCCGGCAAGAACAGTCAAGCAGGAGCAGCAGATGAATGTTTTTTGGTTTATTCCCACACACGGCGACAGCCGTTACCTCGGCACCGCTGAAGGCGCGCGCGCCGCGGATTACGATTATTTCAAGCAGATCGCCGTCGCGGCCGACACGCTCGGCTATGAAGGCGTGCTGCTGCCGACTGGCCGTTCCTGCGAGGATGCGTGGGTCGTCGCGTCGAGCCTGATTCCGGCGACGCAGCGCCTGAAGTTCCTGGTCGCCGTGCGTCCCGGCATCGCATCGCCCGGCCTGGCGGCGCGGATGGCCGCGACGTTCGACCGTCTGTCGGGCGGCCGCCTGCTGATCAACGTCGTAACGGGTGGCGATGCCGCCGAGCTCGAAGGCGACGGACTGTTCGCCGACCACGACACGCGCTACGAAATCACCGACGACTTCCTGAACATCTGGCGCGGGCTGCTGTCCGCATCGCACGACAACGGCGGGTTCGACTACATCGGCAAGCACCTTCAATCGAAGGGCGGCAAGGCGCTGTATCCGCCCGTGCAGCGCCCGCATCCGCCGTTGTGGTTCGGTGGATCGTCGCCGGCCGCGCACGCGATCGCCGCCGATCACATCGACACCTATCTGACCTGGGGCGAGCCGCCCGAGGCCGTCGCGAAGAAGATCGCCGATATTCGCGCCCGCGCCGAGGCGCGCGGCCGCAAGATCAGGTTCGGCATCCGCCTGCACGTGATCGTGCGCGAGACCGAGGACGAAGCCTGGCGCGATGCCGAGCGCCTGATCAGTCGTCTCGACGACGAGACGATCGCTCGCGCGCAGAAGGCATTCGCGAACATGGATTCGGAAGGCCAGCGCCGGATGGCCGCGCTGCACGGCGGCAAGCGCGGCGGCCGCGAGGCGCTCGAGGTGTATCCCAACCTGTGGGCCGGTGTCGGTCTCGTGCGCGGCGGCGCGGGTACCGCGCTCGTCGGCAACCCCGAGCAGGTCGCGGAACGCATGCGCGAATATGCGGATCTCGGCATCGAGACGTTCATCCTGTCCGGCTATCCGCACCTCGAGGAGTCGTACCGTTTCGCCGAGCTCGTGTTCCCGCTGATCAAGGGCAAGGGTGCGGCGCGGCCGTCCGGTCCGCTGTCGGGGCCGTTCGGCGAGATCGTCGGCAACAACTACCTGCCGAAGGCGAGCCAGAGCTGAACGAAGGAGGCCTGAGATGACAACGAAGACGTCGACGACGCGCGCGGCCGTGGCCGCCCGCGCCTGGCGCGGCATCGCGCCGTGGCTCGTGCCGCTCGTGCTGCTGGTCGCATGGGAGGTCGGCGCGCGCGTCGGCTGGCTGTCGACTCGCGTGCTGCCCGAGCCCGTGGCGGTCGTGCGTGCCGCGTGGTCACTCGTGACATCGGGCGAGCTGTGGGCGAACGTGAAGGTCAGTACCTGGCGCGCGCTGTTCGGTTTCGCGATCGGCGGTGGCGTCGGCCTGGCGCTCGGGCTCGCGACCGGCCTGTCGAAAGCAGCGGAGGTCGCGCTCGATTCGACCATCCAGATGATCCGCAACATCCCCGCGCTCGCGATGATTCCGCTCGTGATCCTGTGGTTCGGCATCGACGAGAAGGCGAAGCTGTTTCTCGTCGCGCTCGGCGTGTTCTTTCCCGTCTACATCAACACATATCACGGGATCCGCTCGGTCGACGCGAACCTGATCGAGATGGCGAAGAGTTACGGCGTGCGCGGCTTCGCGCTGTATCGCGACGTGATCCTGCCCGGTGCATTGCCGTCGATTCTCGTCGGCGTGCGCTTCGCGCTCGGGCTGATGTGGGTGATGCTGATCGTCGCGGAAACGATCTCCGCGCAGTCGGGCATCGGCTACATGACGATGAACGCGCGGGAATTCCTGCAAACCGATGTGGTGGTGGTCGGCATCCTGCTGTATGCGGTGCTTGGCAAGTTGGCCGACGTGCTCGCGAAATCGATCGAGCGCGTGACGCTGCGCTGGCACCCCGCTTATCAATCTGGAGCAAAGGCATGAATGCGACGACTTCGGCGGTCTCCTACGGCCCGCTCGCCGGTGCAGACCTTGAGGCCGAGCTGGCGCACGCACGCGTGACGGACGACGACGCACGCAATGCGGCGATCGTCGACCGGAACGGCGGTGCATCCGTCGTTCCGCTTGCGCGGCGGCGGACGGGCGGCCCGGCACAGGACGACGCGGTGACGCTGTCTGGCGTCAGCAAGCGCTTCGGCGCGCGCACCGTGCTCGACAACGTCGAACTCGGCATCGCGCGCGGCAGCTTCGTCGCGATCGTCGGCCGCAGCGGCTGCGGGAAATCCACGCTGCTGCGTCTCGTCGCGGGGCTCGAGGAACCGAGCAGCGGCGCGCTCGTGACGCGCGGCGACGGCGGCGGCGCGCTCGACACGCGGATCATGTACCAGGATGCACGGCTGCTGCCGTGGAAGACCGTGCTGCAGAACGTGATGCTGGGCCTTGGCCGCGGCGCACGCGATCAGGCGCGTGCGGTACTCGACGAAGTCGGTCTGATCGAGCGTGCGAACGACTGGCCTGCGCAGCTGTCCGGCGGCCAGCGGCAGCGCGTCGCGCTCGCCCGTGCACTCGTGCACCGGCCGCAATTGCTGTTGCTCGACGAGCCGCTCGGTGCGCTCGACGCGCTGACCCGCATCGAGATGCATGCGCTCATCGAACGGTTGTGGCGCGAGCATCGGTTCACCGCGCTGCTCGTCACGCACGACGTGCAGGAAGCCGTGGCGCTCGGCGACCGGATCCTGCTGATCGAGCAGGGACGTGTCGCGCTCGACCAGCCGGTGCCGCTCGACCGGCCGCGTGCGCGCGCGTCGGCCGCGTTCGCGGCGCTCGAGGACCGCGTGCTGCAGCGTGTGCTCGCGGGCGGGCCCGGCGGTGCCGGGCAGCACGTCGCGGCTGAAGCCGATCACGTACGGCCGGCCGGGCAGATTCGCTGGGCCGTTTAAATCCGGGCGGCACCGGCCGCCCGTTCTCAGACTTTTTTTGTTCGGAGCGATCAACCCGATGAGCATCACTGCAATCAACGTGCGCAACCAGTTCAAAGGCAAGGTGAAGGAGATCATTCGCGGGCCCGTGGTCTCCGAGGTCGACGTCGAGACGCCGTTCGGCATCGTCACGTCGGTGATCACGACGCGCTCGGTCGACGAACTCGAACTGAAGGTGGGTGCGGAAGTCGTCGCGCTCGTGAAATCCACCGAAGTGTCGATCGCGCGACTCTGAGCGTGTTTCCGATGCCGGGCGCCGCGGACGGGCCATCCGGCCATCCGTCGCGCCTGGTATTTTGGTTCTGCGTTTGCCTCGGTATTCGCCGTCCGGACGAAGTGCTAGGATGGAACGACACCGACCCCGGAGGGCAACGCATGACCCCCATCCTTTCACCCGAAGCCTTCGAGGCGCTGAAGTGGGTCGACCAGTTCGGCGACACCCGTCCGGTCCCCGCCGCGTTCGACGATGTCGTCTATGCGTTGCTGAACGAAGGGCTGATCTATCAGGCGGCGGCCGACCGTGTCGACCTGACCGCCGACGGCAAGTCCGTTTTGTCTAACGAATACGATTGAGCGCACGGCGCCGGCTGCCGAGGCGGCCCGGCGTTGCTTCGCCACGGAGCGAGCGATGGAACCGAGAGGCAGCGATCTCGGCGATTTCAGCGAGCCGTACCGCGGCTACGAGATCGAAGTGAAGACCGAGCAGGTGTGGGACGGCGAGCATGCGCACTACCGCGTGCTGCAGGGCGCGGCCGTGCGGATCGACTGGCGGCTCGTGAAAGTCGACGGGATGCTGCTGACCGAACGGCGCGTGATCGAGCGCGTACTCGAAGAGGCGCGGCGGGCCGTCGACGCCGAACTGGGCGAGGGCGGGCCGGTCTAGTCAGGCTGCCGGGCCGGCCTGGTCGCGTTGCGGTAAAATCTCGGGTTGTTTCCCGCGCCGCTTGCTGCCCCGAATTCCATGTCCGCATCGTCCTCGCTTCCCCCCCGCCGCGTTTCCGTCGCGCCCATGCTCGACTGGACCGACCGTCATTGCCGGTCGTTCCATCGCACGTTGACGCGCGACACGTGGCTGTATACGGAAATGATCACGACGGGCGCGCTGCTGTTCGGCGACGCCCAGCGGCATCTCGCGTTCACGCCGAACGAATCGCCGGTCGCGCTGCAGCTGGGCGGCAGCGAACGGGACGATCTCGCGCGCGCCGCGAAACTCGGCGAGCAGTGGGGCTATGACGAGATCAATCTGAATTGCGGTTGTCCGTCCGAGCGCGTGCAGCGCGGTGCGTTCGGCGCGTGCCTGATGAATGAGCCGCAACTCGTTGCCGATTGCGTGAAGGCGATGCGCGATGCGGTGTCGGTGCCGGTCACGGTCAAGCATCGGATCGGGGTCGACGCGGTCGAGGACTATGCGTTCGTGCGGGACTTCGTCGGCACGGTGGCTGAGGCGGGCTGCGAGACGTTCGTGGTGCACGCGCGCAATGCGATCCTGAAGGGGCTGTCGCCGAAGGAGAACCGCGAGATCCCGCCGCTCAAGTACGACTACGCCTATCAGCTGAAGCGCGATTTCCCGTCTCTGGAGATCGTGATCAATGGCGGGATCAAGACGCTCGACGAAGTCGCGCAGCATCTCGAACATGTGGACGGCGTGATGCTCGGCCGCGAGGCGTATCACAACCCGTATGTGCTCGCGGGCGTCGATGCGCGCTTCTATGGGTCGACTGCGGCGATGCCGACGCGCGAGGAGGCCGAGGCGAAACTGATCGAATACTGTGCGGCGGAACTGAAGCGCGGCACGTATCTCGGTGCGATCGTCCGGCACGCACTCGGGCTGTATCGCGGCGTCGCGGGCGCGCGCGGCTGGCGTCGCGTGCTGTCGGACAACAAGAAGCTCGCACGTGGCGATCTGGCCGTGTTCGACGAGGCACGCACGCATCTGAACGATGCTCTCGAAAATTTTGAAAAAAATGCTTTGCAAGACGGAAAAGTCTTCGTATAATCTTGTTCTTCGCTGCTGAACACGAAACGAAACAGCGAAGAATCAAAGCAGTATCAGTGGTGGCTGTAGCTCAGTTGGTAGAGTCCAGGATTGTGATTCCTGTTGTCGTGGGTTCGAGTCCCATCAGCCACCCCAAAGAATGCATTAACAAAACAGGCGCTTAGGCGCCTGTTTTGCTTTGCGGGGGACAACTCGGGGACAATAACGTCGATTCGAGCCTCGCCATCTCTAGAGCGTTCTGCTCGCCATCCATCCATTTCGCGTACGTTGTCAGGAACATCTCGATGCTATGCCCGAGCTGTTTCGCGCAAAAGGCTGGGGTCATTCCGGCCATCAGCATCGCCGTCGCGTAGCTATGTCGCATGTTGTACGGCCGGCGGTAGCGAATTCCGAGTCGTTTCAGAATCGGCGTCCAGAAGCTTCGTCGGAATGCGCGCTCGTCCTCCCACCGGGTGCTGTATCGCGGATCATGAAAGATCGCGGCGCCAGCGATCTGGGTGAATGAGCGCTGACGCGTCAACGCGGCTATGGCCCGGCTGTTCAGGCGAACCGTACGGGCGACCGCTGTCTTGGTTCGATCCTTGTGCTCGCCGCGGACTAGCGCTTCGGCGACCAGGATGGTCCCGTTCTGCAAATCCACATTTAGCCACTGCAGGCCAAATATCTCCGATGTCCGAAGGCCAGTCCAGAACCAGAATTCGATGAGATTGTGGACCTGTCCGGGATAAGCGCGCTCGGCCTCATCTATGATTTTTTCAGACTCGTCGCGGGAAAACGGATCGGGCGGGGGCTTTTGGTGTTTCGCACGAGGCACATTTGCCGCGGGATTGTCGGTCAACAGATTGTCTGACACGGCCAAGTCGAGCGCCTTTCTCATTACTGAGACGTAATTGTTGACCGTTTTGCCGCTCAGGTCAGGTCGGCCCGCAATCGCAGTCAATATGTGGCTCAACTTCAATCTGCGTAGGGGAGTCGGTCCGAGCGGATTCTGATTCTTGTCGCACGCCGCGGCTTTCCAGAATCGGATGGCGCTTTCGTATCCGTCTTTCGTCGACGATTCGATTCGCTGGGCGGCGAGCCAGGTATCGAGCCAGCCGCCGACAGTTAGAGTGCTGGGAGCGCCAGCGGTCGGAAAATATTCGACCAAGCTGAATGTCCCGAGACGGATCCGATCGACGATCTCCGCGATCAGGCGATAGGCATACTTCACGTTCGCGGGAGTGGGCGGCATCGGTTTGCCGTTTAGCATCAGAGTTTGTCGCTCCCGCTTGCCTTCGAGCGTAAAGTTTAGTCGGATGGAGGCTGCGCGGATTTCTACGCCGCCGCTTGTTCTACCCATTGTTGATACCCTTTGATGGAAATGAAGATTCCGCCGTCTGGCGAGCGGCGGTACTCGCGACCTTCGAGCCACTTTCCGTCCTCGATCTTTCGACGGATGGCTTTCTCGGTCAGGCCGGTGATCATTGCGGCAAGCGCCACAGTTACGTAGGGGGCAGGCGCAATCAGAGTAGGCGAGTCGACCATGCTACGATCCCTCTGTCTCAAATAAGCGTTGAACCAATGCAGAAGAAATTTGTGATGCGCGGGTACGAGATGAACTGCGAGTCGCGCGTGACGGAGGACGGCAAGTACGCCGCCCAGGTTGAGGTAACGAAGTTGCGTTTCAGTCGGGAGGCTGCGTTCCGCCAGCTTGGAACGTTCGACACTGAATCCGAGGCAGTCGTGTACGCGAAAAGCTTCTCTGTTGAGTGGCTCAGTCGCTACGGCTGATCGGTCGCTTGGCGGTCAATGACGAAGACCTCTTGGGAGCCCGCAATGTCACAAGGAATCGAGTTCGTTCGTAAATGGGATACGACTGGCGATGCAGTTCGTTTTCGTGTGCGGGTCGACGGGCAAGATCACGATGGCAGGATCTCTCATACCGCTCTGATATTCGTTTCAGGACAGAATCCGCAGACCATCGACTATGGGAAAGCCTTCTCCGAAAATTTGCAGAAGATTCTCGAAATTGTTGACTGGGTGATACGACGAGGCGCCATTAACCCTGACGGATTTTGGATCTCAGAGCGCGACGTTCGGCGCAGGCCTTAGATTCCGCACTTTCAAGGCGTCTGAATTCGACAACCCACACCCAGGGGGTTGCATCCCAGCGTTGGTCGCGTGGAGCGTTCAACCTGTCCCAGAGACACCGGAATAGGCCGCGCGCGTCGAGTGTTTCGTCCGCGTCAGGCCCGCGCCGCAGGAAGTCGATTCCCTCAGCCTCGGCGTCGATCTCACAGATGTCCTGCAGGCGCTCGACGCGCAGGCCGGTGATCTCGAGCGTGATGCGTGATGCCCAGCGTCGCATATGGATGCTGGGCGTCCATCGGACCGGCTGACTATCACCTACGTGGTGCCACTGCACATTCGGCATGGGGCCATCCGCGAGGTAAACGTAACGAGATTTCCAATCCGGACGCGCCGGCGATCCCGCCGTGCCTATCGGCCCTCTCGGTCGGCCTGCTGGAATATCAACTTCGAAAACTTCGGCGTGCGTTTCGCGCACCCACAGACGATCGCCGACCATTCCGTGAGGGCACGCAAGCTGGTGACAGTCCTCGTTGCCGCGGAGCGCCCACCAGAATCCGGTGTTCAGGTCTTCGAAGCCCCAGCACGTCGGATCATTCCAGTCCGGGCCGTGCTTCGGCCCTCCGCCGATGAAATCGACGCAGCTGCGACTCGGGATCGCGACGCGGCGCGTCTGCGTCTTGCGGCCGTCGAGGATCGCGCGCACCATGGGCCCGCTGAACAGAATTGGTCGCTCTTTCACGATTTGTTCCTCAATGCCGAATGGAGCTGAAAATGCCGCGCGAGATCATCGATGCTGACGAGCTGCTGAAGATCATCAATGACCACATGGAAGGGCTGCATGCGTGTCGAAATCTGCATGTTTCCAAGGTTGTTACGGATCCGGACCGAGCGAACGGGGGAAACTGGACGACGAGCGGGATTCGCCGGTCCGGCGTCGACCACGACCAGGTCGAATGCGAAGGTGCCATTCGAGAATTCATGGCCGGTCTGCAGGCCCGATACGACATCCGGTAGTCCTTTCACCGCCGCACCATCATGCAAAGGTCGGCGCGGCGCCTGATCTCGGACATGTACGCGTCGAGGTCGCCCGTCGTGACGACATACGTGCGCGCCGCTGCCGGGATTCCGACATAGCCGTCGCTCTGCGTCATGTTCTTCTCGGTACCAGCGAGGATGTAGTTCGGCAGCTTGACGCGCGGGCGGCGCACGCGGCTGAGCGAACCGGCGGTGACGAGCTGCTCGAGCACCGGCCGCACGAGCGCGGCCGCAGTTCCGAACCGCTTCGCGACATCGGAGGGGCTTTGCACTTCGCCTGGTGTCATCGCGGCGAGCACGCGGTCGGCCGCCGGGGTCTTCTTAGCATATGTCATCACTGACCTCCTGCGCGGACGGCGTCGATGACTGCATCCAGTTCACCAGCGCTGAGCGTGTCGCCAATGCCGTTGATCACGCTCCAGTGCTGCCCCCGCCGCAGGAGCCGATACCGCTCGGCGCAGAGCTCGTCGTCGTCCTTCACCTCGGCGCGCGGCTCCGCTGTGGGCTGCGATGCTGCCGCGCGGGCCTTCGCTGCGTCGACGAGATCGAGCAGACGCTGCGCCACCCACGTGCGATTGCGTTGCACGCCTTCGATCGGAACATGCGTGACGGCATGGTTGCTCGTCAGGAACAGCGCGGCACCCTGCATCGACTCGAACGCCAACCGCTCGTCTGGCGGCGCTCCCGCTGCGGGCGCGTCTTCGTGCGCCTTATCGCGCAGCGGATGATGGAAGCCTTTCCAATCTCCGATACGGTGGCATTTGCACGTCTCGTCTGTCGGCGCTGCAGCTGCATCTGCGAATGGTTCCGACAGTGCACGTTCCGCCTGCGCTTTCATGCGGTTCAGCACATCAATCTGCTTTTCCCAGTACGCGTCACTGTCGTCGTTTATCGCATCGAAGTGCATCACTTTGCACGCGTTCACGAAGTCACGGTGATGGCTCACCACGGCCATCAGGCATTCGCTCGCGTCGCCGGACAGCATCGCTCCCGCCACCTCAGTGCGAGGGGCGCAGTGCCAATCGTGATGACGTTCTTGCACGAGCGGCTTGATACAGTCGTCGATCCATTGCTGGACTTCGGTGCCGCTCCACATTTTCCGCAGCATAGTCGGGAAGCTCGGCAGGTCAGCAACGGCCACACGTCCTGTGGCCCGCGTCTCCAGCTCGGCTTGCTTGCGCCCGACATGCCAGTACGGCGCGAGCCAGTGATCGGCGCTCGGCGGCGGATTCGTGTTCTGGTAGCCAAACGCCATCGCGCCGTCGATCGCCCTGCACGTCAGCTTGTGTTCGGCTTCATCCGCCCCATTGCCTGTGCCTTCGAGCGGGGCGGATGGTGCGGGTTGCGTGGCGAGATGCTCCTGTTTCTCGCGTTTCCAGCGTTCGCGCATCGATTCCGGCTTCTTCTCGCGCACGTACAGTGCGACCGGGCCGTCCTCGGTGTCGTAGATCTCGAGCAGCAGCCAGCCGTCGCCGGCCGGTGTGCTCGGCGTCCAGAAGCTGCAGTTCGGATCGTTTGACTCGACGTACCGCTCGTACGCGTCGCAGTCGACGTCGGTTTCCATGCAGACGAACGTCGATTCGATGCCGAACGCGGCGAAGAACGTCTGGTAGTTCACGTCCTCGTCGAGGGCCGGGATAGCCGGATGCGTCAGCATCCCGTATTCGTCGCGCACGAACGCGCGTGGCGTGAGGACCGCACGGCGCAGCCCTTCGAGGCTGGCCGGTGCTGCTTCGTGCTGCTCGACATGGCGATCCCATGCGGCACGAGCTTGATCGACGATTGCGAAAAGACGGTCATTATCCGCAGGCGGCATGCCGAGTTCTTTGCAGTAATCCATCAATTCACACCACAGCCAGTCTCCGATGCTGCGGTGGCGGGTGCTGTAGGGTCCGGTCAGTGCATCAGCGCGGCTCTTGTCGGTGGTTGTCATATCCGTTCCTTGAATACAGTAGTGGCCGAATTCAATGCGGTTTTGGCGGAACTCGGAGGTGCTTCACGGTCTTTTGCGGGCGTACGATGGGCCCGACAGTTCCTCGTCCCATGCACGTCGCATGGTTCGTTCGCCCCGGCGAGTTTCACGGCCATCGTCGGGGCATTTTTTTGTGGTCATCGGGGCAGCCACTCGGTGCCGCGCACGATCCGGCCGATCGGTTCGAGCACAAGCACCTCGGATTCCTTTTCGCTGCGCACGAGGGCGCGGCCGCGGCGCTGGGCCTTCTCAAGCGATTCGTGGCGCTGCGGTTTGCAATTGCGGCCGACAGTCACGAACAGCGGCGCGCGTGCGCCGACCGGGCCGATCGTCAGCTCGTCGATGCGGGCCTCGAGCGTCGCAGCGTTCGCCCGCCAGGTGTCCGCCTTCAGCTGCGCGGCGTCGCGCTCGGCGGTGAGGCGCTCGATGTCAGCACGCAGCTCGGCGATGACGTGCGAGGTGTCGATTACGCCGAGGGCAGCGACCGGCAGTTTCGCGATCGCTGCGGCCAGCAACGGCGCGGGCGCGGAGGACTCGGCATCGCTTGACTGTTGCGCAGCCGGCGCGCCACGCGAGAGCCAGTACACGTATTCATTGCCGGCACCCGGGCGCTTTTCGCGCTCGACCATGCCGCTCGAGTACATCTTGTTGATCGCTTTCACGACGTCAAAATGCGGCAGGCCAATACCAGTCGCGACTGCCTTCGCTGTCGCCTCGGGCACAGTGCCGAGGAAGTTTTCGATGTCTTCCGTCATGCTGTCCTCACGCGTTCGAGGGGAAGCCTCAATGGCGGGTGCTTGGCCGCACTGGGTAGCCGAGCGTCTGCCGTTGAAGCCGGGAAGAAAAAAGAAGGGCGCCGAACAAGCCGCCCACAAGAAAAAGCCGCGCATCCAAGGCACCGAAATTTGCGCGGCTCGGGTAACGGCGCATGCTAGGATTCGCGCGTCATTTCACAACGAGGACGCGATGAGGCACTGGAACACGGTGTTCGGAATTCTTGGTGGAATTGCGATTGTGATTATGGTTTCTCTGTTCGGCGCGACATCAGCCGGAACGCAAACCTACAAGCCAGACTTCATGGCGTCATGGGTGCAAGCCACTGGGGGCATTGTTGCCATCTTTGCTTCGGCCATAATGGTCAAATGGCAGTTCGACAAGCAAAGGCTGCAGCAAGAGAACGACAAAGCAGAAAGCATTCGTAAGCGCGCCCGTTATCTTCGCCAGGTCGCGAGCGAGGCAAGCGCGGTGGCCGATCAGCTCTTGACCAATCTTCGAGATCCCGAGAGCACATTCGAGTACTTGCAGAACTTGTACGATCCGAATCGCCTTGAAGTAGTCGGTGTGGCTCTCCGTGAAATTCCGGTATTGGAGCTGCCATCTCCAGAATTCGTTATGCCAATTATTGCGATTCGAACTGCATGCGAACGCATTGCGGATGCTGCTCGCGCACTTAAGGACGCGAAAGTGCCTGGGTTAAGTGCGTATCCGAATGTCTTGCAGATGCCGGAGCACGCGGTTGTTGTGTCGCAGGCCGGCTACATCAAGTATTCGATGGAATTGATCGAAAGCTTGATATGGACGCACCACCGGGAATGAAGACGTCGCGGCAACGTGATTGGACTACGTGCAGTAGGTCGCTGCGCAGCGTGCAGTCTCGTCCCACTGTTGTGTGGTGGCGAGAACCAGGATGGCGACAATCAACACGCCAAGACTTTTGAGCCACAGGATGAGAAGGGTTTTCACGACCACACTCCCATCAGCGCTTCGATCGGGGGAGCGACGGCGCCGGCAAGCAGGTAGAACCCGGCGATCACACAGAATGGAATCCAATCTCGATTCATCGTTACCTCACGTTGTTATTTGACCTGGCGCTGCAGGTATCAGACGATGGCGGTCAGCGTCGCGCCACCGTCGCCGTGCTCGGTGCGAAGCATCAACGGCGCTCCACCGAATAGCTCAGGGCGAAGTTCTCGCAGAGCGTTGCTGAAGTTCTTCGGTGCTTCGAAGCCGTCGCCGAGCAGGGCGGTTGTGACGGCGAGTTCGGGATCGTCGTCACCGGGCGTGAAGAACGACGCGACGATCGGTATCTTGTGTTCCTTGCAGATTGAGATGATCTGCGTCATGAGCGGCGAGATCTGCTCGTCGTAGATCTGTTCCTTGGTGGCCGTGGTCATGCGTTTCTCCAATATGATTAGGAATGCGAATACATGACAACGCTCAACGAACGACACTGGCGTTCAATGTCGTCCGATCAACGCTGTCGAAACTCTCAAGGGCGCGCACACGGCAGGGTGCTGCCGCGCTGGGTTGATGGGTGCGGATGTCCGCGAACGAGTGCGCTTTTTTGAGAAATTGAGGGAATGTTCCTTGCGATAATGGATGCGCCGAGCTGAGAGGCGGCATCCATTAACCACCGTCACAAGGAACGACCCATGAGTGAGCAAAACGAAGACAGCAAAGCTACAAAGATCCTTGTCGAACTGATTCGGAGCGGATCATTGAAACTCCCTAGTCCTGACCGCATCGGGGATGAGGCTGACGCTGAGGCGCTTGGAAAGATCGCCGCAACATATCTGCGCGCGATTCATAGCGGTCTTAAGGCGATTGATTGAGCCGTTTCGAGGTCGCCAGTGCTTTGTCCACGGCAAACACTGAGTCGATCGCTCGACCGATGAAGGAGTCGAGTGGTTCGACGCCGTGCGGCTGATAGCGAATCATGTCGCGCACTAACTCGAGTGCCATGCCGGGAGTGAGGTATTCGAGCTTCTGCTCTGCCATGTCGATCTCCTGTAGTTGATGGCCGATACGCTTTCGTGGAAAGCGCATTGGTCATCGTCGCTTCACTCGCGCGCCCGACTACTCCCGGTCGTGCCGGCTCCGGGCCGCGCGAGGTTTGTGCCGATTACGACGCCATCGGACACGTGTTGCTGGCTGTCTTGCATCAGGCTCGTTCGAAGCACAGCGGCTTTCCGCTATGTCCGTCCTGACTCACGACGCAGATCTCGCCGGCCTGTCGCTTGCGTGAGCAAGCTCGGCTTACCTTCGATTGTTAGAGAGCGATCCGCCTGGGGCGGTGGCGCAGCGTCCTGTGCTGCGTTGAGATAAATAATCACATACGTGATCTATCGTGTCAACACATTTGTGTTTATTTCGCGCAAAGCGATCGAGATAAACGTATGAACGATATCGACTTGGCGGAGATGTGCGCCTTGACGGATAAAACTGCTGCTGAGCAGGTCTCGAAGGCTATTGTTGTCTGGTAGCGGCCAGTTCCTGAGGGGCTGTATTGGTCGATCGCGATTCGCGGGGGAATGACATTTCCTTTGTCAACTCGGTCTGCCATTCCGGATGCTCATGACGGATGCCTCTCGACCCAAAGCCGTCATTTGAGTCGCTGTAGTGGCTACGACCGCTTTCGAGCATCAAGAGCCATCCTGCTACGCGATTTCCGGAGGCAAGGGATTCCCCCGGCCCCGCACTGTCCATCCGGCGCATACATTGGCAGGAGCAACCATGCAAGGTTGGCAGCGGTCTCGCGCTTCAGGAAATTTGACCTAGGTGCAACGTTCCCCGGACTTGGGCACTCATGCCGATCGCGTTAATGCGCATCAAAAGTGTCGTGTAGTCCAATCTTAGCGGTCGCAGGGGGCAGCAAGAAGGTCGTAACGACCGAAACCTGTGTTCGATGCGAGCCGAGAGACTAAACTCTGGGTCAATCGGCGTAACGGCGTGGTGTCGTTCGCTATGCAAGCACACGGAAAATGATTTTCAATATCTCACCCACCCAGATTGAATCTCTGAACGGCTTGCAACTGGTCGAATTGTTGCGAAAGCTACTTCATGCCGAAGCACAAAGCGCAGGAATAGCCCTGCGGGGCGTCTCCGTGCCCCTGCAGATCACCATTGCGGACGGCGGGGAGGATGCCCGGGTGCAATGGAACGGTGGGAATGAAGACACTGACTATCTCCCTTGCCGCATGAATGTATTCCAGTCCAAGGCAACAGATCCCGAGCCAGCTGGCTGGAAGAGGGAGGTCTGGACAAAGGCCTCACAGAAAGAAGGTATGCCGCGGGTATTGAACGACGCCGTTTCGGCCGCGATTGCCGCACGCGGTGCATATATTGGATTTACGTCGGCTGCGATCGTTGGTAACAAGCTAACTCGGCGTATCACCGGAATCAGGGAGGGCATTCGCGAGGCTGGCGCGAATCCCGACGATCTGATTGACATCAGGATCTATGACGCCAATCAGATCGCAGCCTGGGCCAGCCAGCATCCTTCCGTCGCGGTCTGGCTGAACGAAGCACAGACCGGCCTTCCTTTGGGCGGGTTCCAGACGATTGACAGTTGGGGCAGACGCGCCGATTTTGCTACCATCCAGTTCGTCGATGATGAGGCTCCCCGCTATGACGTCGGCGAGAGTGGCAACGGAAAAGCCCATTCCGGCGATGTGCTGAATTCCCATCAGGCACGCGAGCGCATTTTTGAGCACATAGCCGAACCGAAGCGATGTGTTCGTGTCATCGGTCCTTCCGGGATCGGCAAGTCTCGCTTCGTATATGAGCTATTCCGTGACCGGAACACCTTGGAAAGAGTCATCACAGGCGTATCGGCGATCTACTGCGACTTTCGGAGCATTGGACAGGAGCGTCTTCTCCAGGTTGTCAAAGCCATGGCTGGGCGGAGCGTTCCGGCGCTAGTCGTTGTCGATGAGTGCCCGCGTGAATCAGCGTCAGTTTTGGCGGACATCGTGTCTGACGCGCGTAGTCGACTTCGACTGATCACGATCGATATAGACGATCGCACGATTACTGCGGAGAGTGTTCTCAATATTTCGGTGTCTAGAAGCGATGATGCGCTCGTTGAAGGAATCATTCGGCAACGGGCCCCGACAAGAGACGGCACAACGATTTCTTACCTCAAGAATCTCAGTGGCGGGTTTCCCCGAATCGCCGTTCTTGCCACGGACAATCATCTGGGAGGTATGCCGGCACTTAAGTCCATGGAGGACGTGGTCGAACGGGTCTTGACAGGCTGTGGCGTTGGCGAGCGAGAGCAAGTACGCGCCATCGAATGCTTGGCGCTATTCGATCGCGTAGGGGCTGAAGACAACGTGGCAGGACAGCTCGATCTCGTTGCCGAACGGCTCGCGCGGCAATCCGGTGACGAAATGTATGAGCACCTGTCCGCGGCATCGAGGCACGAACTGGTGGGCCGCCGCGGTCCATTCTTTCGGGCGCAGCCATTGCCCATCGCCGCCTTTCTCGGCGCCAGAAGAATCGAGCTACTGCGCACCGAAACGATCATCCATTTCATCGAGTCTGCTCCGAATGAGCTGGTGGTCGCGCTTTTAGAGCAGTGGCGGTATTTTGATCGGACGCGCGCCGCCGTCTCGGTGGCCGAAAGGCTGGTAGGGCGAGAAGGGCGTTTCGGGACGCTGGCCGCTTTGAGTTCTGAGTTTGGAGCTCAATGCCTGCACGCCTTATGTCACGTCGCACCGGACGCCTGCGCCGAAACAGTATGGCGAGTCTTCGGCGAAATGCCGCTTGATGAACTCAGGGAGCTCGGAGATGGGCGGCGTTTCCTCGTGCACACGCTCGAAAGACTTGTCTTTCGCCATCAGTCGTTCCATTTGGCAGCTCATCTTCTGATGCGTCTCGCAGCAGTCGAGACGGAAAACTGGAGCAACAACGCAACGGGTCAGTTCAAGCAGCTGTTCCAGATAGATTTGAGTGGCACCGAGGCAGAACCTTCGGAGAGGTTTGCGGTAATAGATCATGGCATAGCATCTGGCGACGAGCGAATCATTGCAGTATGCATCGAGGCGCTCGAGGTGAGCCTTGGCCGCACATATTCCTCCCGTATCGCGGGCGCTGAGGAAATCGGCAGCGAACCGCCATTGCGGGATTGGCATCCGCAAACTTGGGAGGAGGTATTCGATTTCCATCGACGAAGCCTCGTTACGCTTGAGCGGATTCGTTCCACGTATGCGTCTTTCGAAAGCCGCTGCGATGAAGTTCTTGCAACGAGTCTGCGGGGAATTATCTGCGAACCTCTCATCGCCGAAATTGAGACAGCCGCGAATGCCGTCGCGCAGCGGCGTGGCGTCTGGCTGGAAGGAATTCGGGCGGTTGGATCGTGGCTCTATTTTGACCGCAAGGCCTATCCAGAGGAATTGCAGGGTCGAGTAAGGGATTTGTATGACAAGTTGATGCCGACGGACCTGATTCACCTCGCCCTTCTTTACACAAAGTTCTGGGCGAGTGACCTTTACGACCCCGATCTGGAATACGACCAGAGTGACGATACCACTCTGGCCTTCGATTACTCGTCGCGAAAGGCCAAAGAGGTTGCCGTGCAGATTGCGCAGGACGATGAACTGGTCGCGCGTGCAGTTCGCGAAATGGCGCCTCAGAAGCTCAACAACTCCCAGCCCTTTGGCTACGAGCTGGCAAGAAAAGTCGCTGACCCGCTGGCGACTTTCAGGCTTGCTGTCGAGATGATTAGCGCCTCCGCGAATCTGGAGGGACTAGGATTTCTTCAGGGCCTGCTCGGTGGTATCGACGACCGCGACAGTGACGTTGCTGATGAGTGCGTGCGACTGGCGCTCGAGTGCGACGCGCTAAAACGCGGAGCCATCAATATCTACACATCCGTGAAAGTCTCGGCGGAGCGGCTCAAGGAAATCGTCGAGAGCGTCAAGGCAGGGACCCTGGCCGCGGCTGAGTGCGTCTATCTATCCTACGGCCAAGGGTTAGCGCACATGAACGCCAATCAGATCCTCCCGTTAGTCGACGAACTTGCGAACAATCACAATGGGGAAGGCGTCTGGTCTGCCCTTGAAATCATCGCGATGTACCAGCATGGTCGGACTGATTTCGATTCTGGCCTAGTTGAACGCTCGAAAAGCATTCTCGTATCACCGACGCTAGTTGGGAAAGTCAGGCGTGGCAACCGGAACGGCTACCTTTTCGAAAACATGGCCAGGCTACTTCACGAACACGCTGCACTTGACGACCGTTTTGCGGCGAAGTTGGGCGAGCAGTTCGTCCGTCTCTGCGTACTCAGCAAATATGATGCCTTCGATGCGCTTGATGATGCGGTCCGGAAGGTCGTCAAACTCCTAGTCACAGAACGGCCGCTCGAATTGTGGGAAGTGGTTGCGCGGTTTGTAGAGCGCGCAACCCCGACCGAGCGATCCCGCCTGACTCGGCTCGTCGGGCAGTCAAGCAGAGGGTTTAGGCGTCAAGGTGATAGCGAGAACGGCGCAGGTCCCTTGTACGGGATTCCAGAGTCAGAGTGTTTCGCATGGGCGGATGCCGATGCGCCAAACCGCTCGCCGTTTCTTTGCGAGTTCTATCCGCTCTTTGACAAAGATGATGCTGGAAATATGATGTGGAACCCTGCCATGGAAAGGCTCGCGGCCAGATACGGCGAGCATGCAGCATTCCGTGATGCGCTCACCAGCCGACTCCATATTGGCGCCTGGTCGGGTTCATTGATCCCTTATCTCGAGGCCTACTTCGTTCCTCTCGAGATCTGGTGCCGCCATACAGTTTCCCAACTTGCTCAGTGGGCGAAGAAAACGCGCCGCGCGCTCGACGTGCGCATCGCGTCAGCAAAGCAGATGGAAGGGGAGGAATCTTGATTGGGCGAAGTTTGATTATCCGGCGTTCGCTCGACGAGGAACAGAGCAGAGGCGACAGATCCCGTGCGGACCATGCGTGACGAGAAGCAGCCGTGCTCGGTCGGTCTTATGCAACCGCCGAAGCTGGTTGAAAGCTAGTCGATTCCTTGGCAAACTACTGTTCATATATACAGTATTTTGAGATTGCTGGAATACGAGGGCGGCCGATGAGAGAAGAAGCAACACCGCACCTTCGGTGCAAACCGGGGGATCTGGCAAGGGTGATCCATTCGATTAATCCTGCATTGATCGATCAGATTGTCGTCGTCGAAGGGTGGAGGGAGGAGCATGGCCGCTGGGCCGTTTGCCTTCTGGGAAGGGCGGTGCTGGGTGTTACGTTATCGGACCAAGAGCCGATCATCACATCTCGGTATGGATTTCGCGACTCATCTCTTGAGCCACTGCCGCCGGAAATTGCCGTGCCGTGCCGCGCTGAAAGACGGTTAGTCACCCGCGCCGAGATTGTCTGATGCGTGGAGCATCCGAAGTATCAGCTTGAACGTGGTTTCTGGTTCGCCCGCCTGATCGGCCTTTATGATGGCGTCGATCACTGCGCGGGCTGATTCGCTCGCGCTCGTGATCGCGTCGTCGTAGGTGGTAGGGGCTTTTGAATTTGCTGCTGGCTCGCCTCGCCCTTCGGCAAGCCATAGAGCGTTGACTCCCAGAACAGCTGCGATCTGCGGGAGGCGTCGGGCGCTATTGCGAGTTCCAGCCTCCAAGTTTCCTATGGTCGACTGGGATACGCCGGCTTTCTTGCCAAGCTCTTCTTGGGACAAGTCTGCCTTCTGGCGGGCCCACTTCAGTCTGTCGGCTAATGTATACATATCACAATCGTAATAGGTAGCGCCATTCGATTTGTGTTGACGTAGTCAAACACAAATGTGATACTTGGGCGCATGGATATTCAACTCGTCATCACCGAGCTGCTCCGCTCGGGCCTGACCCAGGCGCAACTTGCCAGGATGATCCCGTGCTCTCAATCGCTCGTTTCGGCACTTCTCAACGGAACGAGGGGGGCGCGTACGTCACACAAGATCGCAAGCAGAGTGGTGGAGCTTCACCGGTCACATGTGGCGAGCATTCGCCAGGCGGAGATCGCATGACGCGCCTGTATGCACGTCTGGTCTCTGGTTCGACCGTCCGAAGCCCGGTCCCTGGATGGAGAGCACCCGAGTGAACATTCCCTTCGACGCCATTGTGTTTGCAAATGGGCATGTAGTCATAGAGTCATCCAGTGAGTTGATCGAATTCTGGGTTGAACTCGGACCTGAGGTTGGCTGGGGCCGATTCGAGCGCTTACCAGGGCCTATCACGAACCGATGTGAAGAGCCGTTTGTACTGCGTGAAGTGCGCCCGGCGCGTGAGACAGCGCCAAGTCCAGTAGCTTCATCGTTAGGTGTTTTGTGGCGTCGGCAGGCAGCGATCGAAGCGCATCGACGAATCGAGGCTTATCGCCGGCAGGTAGATCGGATTCCATGATCTTCGATTCGATGAGCGACTTGATTGTGTCTTCGTGCAGCTTGATCGTCACGACGCCGAGGATTGCAGAGAGACCACCATCCTCAGCAAGGAAATCCATCCCGTCTTTTGTGATGCGCGCTGGCTGGTAGTGGAAGGAGCTATCGAGATTGGGTTTCACGGAATCAGTGATTAACCCGTGCTCCGCCAAGTAGTAGAGGTTCGCTGAACGCGCTTCTTCGGATACATCGCCAACGAGTTCAGCATGTCCCAGAGAAGGGTAAATCTCAGCAAGTGCCGTCAAGACTTCCTTTTGATATTCGCGGTCGAGTTTCATCGGGATCTCAATATGGAGATGGGTTCAATGGAAGAGGGTTGTGTGAAGCGCCTGTACACACGTGTGGTCCGCTGGCTTCGGGTGCGGTGGAATTTCGAGGTCCATCGCTCAGACGGATATGCCGTGTTGCATGCCGATGGGGTGCGCGGGATCGACCCGGCGTCCGGTCGGGTCATATGGCGCATATCGAAAGACGGGGCGATCGAGATTACTGGTGCCGCAGCACAGCCCTCAGAAGATCGCTCCGATCGGCAAGTAGAGCTCTGAGGGGGCTTTCGAACGCTTCTTGGTCGCCAGAGGACGGCGGCGACGCCAAGAAATAGGAAACGCTGTCCTCGAGTGCCGTTTGGTTGAAGGTGGGTGAGTCTTGAATCGACGCCTTCAGCGCCGCAAGCGCGGCGAGAACGCCGTAACGGAAGCTGTCCAGTTCGTTGAGTATTTGTTCGTTTGATGTGGTCATGCGAACCCCGTTGTGTGGTTGTTGAAGAGGTTAGAGCCTTCAATTCTCGCATAGCGGTGGTTCGCATCCAGTTGTGATGTATGCAGTTTAGAAAATTCGACCTTCAAGGTCATTCAATCAGATTTGAACGGAGTTGAGTTGCTATGAGCACCATTGAGGTCATCCGGAAACCGAGCATCGAGCGGGCATTTCGGGAAGCGCTGAGCGATCCGCGCAGCCGAGGGCCGGTGGCGGATGCGCTCGGCTGGGACGACTCGCAGGTGAGCCGATTCCTGTCGGGGAACCTTGGCGTTCCGATCAACAAGATCGACGCCGGGCTGAATGCGCTCGAACTGCGCGTGGTCTCGCGGGAGTATCTGGACGGGCTGTCGACGATGAGCAAGGTCGGCGTGAACTGCCACTGCGCACGTGAAGGTTTCGGGGAGTGTGGCGGCCGGTGGTGATGTAAGCGACGGGCCCGGGTAAAAGCGTTTTCGACGGAGAACGTTTCTATACGGGTTCAGTAATCCTAATAGATCGAGATTTATGGAAACCACGCAGATCAACCAATCGGCCGATACGCATGAGCGGAACGAGATCGGCTCCCACGAAGTGCGGCGCATAGTGCGCGACGCCAGCCAACACCCGACGTATCCGCGCAAGTGTCTGTCGTGCGGCGCGCTCGAATCTCTCGACGGCTCCGTGCCGTGCGGTCACTGAGGATCCTCGAATGGCAAAAAATTCCATCGACGTCTACGGAGCGAAGGGCAAGGGAAACGCGCTCGACTTCGATCCCGACAAGCTCATGCTTGTAATCGATCCGGCTCATCCGCTCTTTGACGAGCGGGTTCATTGGCCGGTCGACGAGAGCATGGTCCGCAACATCATGTTCCAAGGCGTGATCCAGCCGATTGAGGTGACGAAAGATCCGGATACCGGTGAGGTGCAGGTTGTCACCGGGCGGCAACGCGTAAAGGCTGCCCGGGAAGCGAATCGTCGATTGATCGATCGTGGCGATCCGCCGATCACGGTGCCAGGAATTGTCCGCCGTCTCGCGCGCAACGAGCGCGCATCGGTATTGTCGGCCGCGATCGCCAGCGAGAACGCGATCCGGCAACAAGAGACACCGCTTTCCATGGCGGCGAAGATGGCGCGCCAGCTGCGCATGCGGTCCGAGGACGATGTAGCAATTCTGTTTGGGTGCAACGTCCAGACAGTTCGCGCGACCGTAGCTTTGCTCGACTGCTGCGAGGACGTTCAGAAGGCCGTCGACACCGGGCAGATCAATGTCACGCATGCGCGAACGTTGGGGAAGCTTGAGCCTGCCGAACAGCGTGCAAAGGTGAAAGTCGTTATTGCGGCTGGGGAAGGCAAGCAAGGGCATGAACGGTCGCGCGCGCAGAAAGCCGCGCTTACCGGCAATGCAGCCCCTCGCATGCGCACCCGAAAGCAGATTGCCGCGGAACTGGCGACGGCGACGGGCGAGCGCGCGGACGCTCTCCGGTGGGTGCTCGGCATGGTCGACGAGGCCGCATGAGCATCAAGGTCCAAACGATGGTGTGGGACCGGTATCCGGGCGAGGACCATGAACTGTTGCTCGCCCTCAAGCTGGCCGACTACTGCGACGACAACGGAGAGCACATTTTCCCGAGCATCGAAACGATGGCGGAGAAGACACGCCGCTCGGCGCGTGCTGTCCAGTATCAGATCAAGAGCATGGTTGAGCGCGGCTGGTTGATTCTGGTCGCGAACGCGAGCGGCGGCCGTGGCCGTGCCTGCGAATACCGAATCAATCCCGATTGGATAAACGGTGCAGAGATTGCACCCATTTCCGCTGGCCAAAAGGGTGCAACGGATGCACCCATCGAAAAGGGTGCAACGGGTAGCAAAAAGGGTGCAACGAGCGACACAAAGGGTGCAATGGGTTTCGCAAAAGGGTGCAATGGGTTGCACCCGATTCACCATGAACCACCACAGGAACCATCAGAGAACCACCAAGGCGCACGGCGTGCGCCGCGAGTTGCGTTGCATGCCGAGCTGCGCTCGATCGAACTGCCCGACTGGCTGAAGTTCGAGGATTGGGACATGTGGTGTGAGCACCGCGAGGCAAAGCACAAAGACGCCCCTTGGACTCGCCCGGCGGCAACCGTATCGATCCGGAAGCTGACGAAGCTGCGTTCGCTGGGGCAAGACCCGACGGCGTGCATCGAAGAGGCAGTGCTGCGTGGCTGGACGGGCTTGTTCCCGCTGAAAGGGGACGTGGCCGCGACGTCATCGGGTGCTGGCATCACTGTCGCACCGGACTGGTGGAAGACCGCGCCGGGCATCCGCGAGAGAGGCAAGCAGCTTGGTATCGAGGAAAAACCGAATCAGGTGTTCGAGCAGTACAAGGCGCGGGTGTTCAAGGCAGCCGGACCAGGCGAGTGGATGGAGGACATGCTGCGCACGGTTAGCCGCGAGAGCGAAGAGCGCTACGAATCGCTGTACGCCTATTTCAACGACATTCCGCGCGAACAGGTCGCGCAGCAGGCAGCGGAATGACGGCCGGCGAGTGTCGCGAGCGGTTCATGAACGCCGTGCGGGACGCACGGGCCGGCAAGAACAGCAAGACTCACGCGCTCATCGCATCTGTGCGCGAACGCTTTGGGAATGCGGCAGCCGAGACGGCGCGCCGTGAGTTGAAGAATTACGTGGATAGTGACAGGAAGGCATGACGAAACGAACCACTTGGCCGATGCGCGTCGATGTGGGTACTACGAAGGTCGCCACAGCGCGCGTGCGCAACGACTCACGTTCAAAGATGACTGCGGCGCAAAAGGCCGTTTTTGATGTGACGGGCAACCGACCGCAGGTCGACGCTGGTTTCGACGACATCAGTGACGGAATCGGTGCGGCACCGGTGGCGACGCCGGCTTACCGCCAGTCTGACGCCAAGACCCGCATGCAAGCACTTGGACGTCTGAAGGCTGGCGAGATGAACAAGACCGAGGAACGCTATGCCAAGCATCTGGAGTCGCGCAAGCAAGCCGGAGAAATCGCCTGGTATCGGTTTGAGGGCATCAAGTTCCGGCTCGCTGACAACACGTTCTATACGCCGGACTTCGCTGTGATGCTCGCCAACGGCCAGCTCGAGGCGCATGAGGTCAAGGGGCACTGGCAAGACGACGCGCGCGTGAAGGTGAAGGTCGCCGCGGATCAGTACCCGGTGCGGTTCATTGCGGTGAAGGCTGGTCGTGCAGGGGACGGCGGCGGTTGGCAAACGGAGGAATTCTGATGAGCGGCGAAAAGATGAGCTTCACGCAACGATGCATCTGTGAGCGTCTTGGAGAAAGTCCCGGCATTACGTTGCGGGCGCTTTCATCGCAGCTCCGATCCACGCCTGACAGCATGAAGCGCACCGTGAACCGTCTGATTTCTACCGGGTATATCAGGCTGGGGCGGCGGGGCAGGAAAGGTTACGAGTTGCATCTCACTGGCAAGGCCTTCCCAGCATCAAACGAGGTGATGCCGGCCGATAAACGCCGGCACGTCGCGTTCGAGGTGGGAATTGCCACGGTCATTCCGGCGATACGCGCGATGGTCGATGTTGGGCGAGCGTCGGCATGAAGCGCTCAGGATTCAAACCGCGCACGAAGCCGATGTCGCGAGGGTCATGGTCCCGGAAGAGTTCGCCGTTGCCGGGAGCGGCCCCGCAGCAGGTGACGAAGCGCCGCCGCCCGAGACGACCGACCGTCGGAGAAGGTTCGAGGTATCTGGAGGCCTGCCGCGGCGAGCCCTGTTATCTGCGCGTGCCAGGCCTTTGTCGGCGGAATCCAATCGACGAAACCGTGGTGCCGTGCCACTCGAACCAATCGCGCCACGGGAAGGCTGGTGCGATGAAGGCGAAGAACGAATTCACGGTTCCTGGTTGCGGAGCCTGTCACGCGTGGATCGATCAGAACCGCGTTGGTACACCCAAGCAGGTCAAGTTCGATGTGTGGGATCGGGCATTTGAGGACTGGGAGCCGGTTCGGTCCCGAAAGATGGGAGAGGCAAATTGCCAGTGAGGATGTGGGTGCATATCCCTGCGGGGATGCGTAGTACGCCCCGTAAGCGAGGCATGGGGGCGATGGTCATTACCGAGATCACGCGAAAGATCGATGCGACTGTATTTCGGCTGGCGCGCATTCCGACCGTGAAGCGGCAACTGGTAGCTGCGGTTGAGGCGGACGTGTTCGTTCCTGAGATGTACCGAACGCATATCGCGAAGGGCGATCCGCGCTGGGTCGCGCCTGGCGTGTTCCGAACGAAGCTGTATTGGGTGGACAACCAGAAGTCGCGTGTGCTCGGGCAGTTCCTCGCTAGTGGCGCACTCGAGATCGACCTGAGGGATGAGACATGAGTGCTGCTGCGTGCATCTCATACAGCGACGTGCCTGAGCGGCTTCTGATCTCGGCGATTCGTCACTTCGATGGGCAAACGGGAGCGGATCTCATCGCGTTCGACGAATGCCCGTTCTCAGGAGAGGTCACTGAGACGGAACATGGAACGCAGGTCTCGTTTCCATGGCCCCGTAACCGGACGATGCGTCATGCGATCGGTGACTGGCTCACGCACCACGGCATCAACTTCACGGTCGTCATGTAACGACGAATCACCGGCCTCTCAAGCAAATCGAAAACGGGAACAACATGACGATCGACGAAAGCAACCAGATCGAAGAACTGCTCGGCGAATGGTACGACTGGCAGGCAGGGTATGTGCCGAGCCTTGGCTATGGGCGCATCGATCCGTCGTGCCGTGGCTTCTCCGAAGACGAGCGCACGCTGACGTCCGACGAGCGCTCGGAAGAGGCAGACCGGAAGGCGGCGAAGAAGCGGGCGGAACAGGTCGACGTGTGCGTTGACGCTCTGACGTGGCAGGAGCGCGCAGCAATCCAGCGACACATGAAGGCGAAGCGAATCGGCGCGATGAACGCCGCATGCGGCGCAACTGTTTGGAGCAATCCGCGCGGACTCGATCTGTCGGATGTACATGCAAGCTATCAGGCCGCGAAAGCGCAACTGTATCTGCACGTGGAGCGTCGGGGCCTCTTGGTGAAAGAACAGTACAAGCCTGTTCGCGATCCGCAATATTAACCACGTCGGGTGCGAGGGGGCTCGAGAATGCGTGCCGGCTTGCCACGCTGCTTTTTTTGCGTTTCCCACCTTGCTTGCGAGATGTGATTTACCGGTCCGCCGATTAACTGAGATCTGGATGTGGTAGTCTCGTTGCGCTTGGTTTCCAAGCATTAAAGAGATCAACAATGGGCGACTACGTCGGGGGTTGCACTAATGGGACATAGGCTTAATATCGAGGTCTTCGATCTGCCAAATGGTTCGCGCGTCATCGAAGCGTATGATCGGAGACAAGGGGATTTGAAGAGGCGAAATAAAACGGTAAAGAGAGGGAAGGTGTCGCACGAGGATAAGGCTAAGGCGAAAAATCTAGTTAAAAATAATGATCCTGATAGCTGGCAACGTTTTAAAAACGGCGAGGCCGGCAGCAACCCTGACATCATTCTCGATCGTGACACTGGAAACATCATCCTCCGGCCGGTCAAGCGCGATGGGAAAGTAGTGGGGGAAGAGATCTGGACAAATGTGGGCAAAGACGAAATACCGGCCGATCTCTACGATCGGTTGCGTCACGCTAGATTCATGACTGACTCGGACCCACTGGTATCTGTACTAAGCGGTTTGATTGTCGGTGAACCTCACTCGAGACAGGTGCTCGAGGCAGTGGAAGATGCAGTTGAGCATCTCTACGATGTCCAGTCTGACAAGGGCGTCCGAATTGAGGTGGCTGGCTGCGCCATTGCTATCCGACTTCATAATGATGGAGTTCGCGTGCGAATCATACTGCCGCAGTTCACTGAATTTGACGATGTCCGAGTGTGACGATTGTATTCGCCGATCGCGGCCCCGCAGTACGCGGGGCCTTTCATTTTCAGATGATGTCGCGTCAATCGTCGGCGCTGCTTTTAGAAACATGAACGCGAAGCGGATCGGCGCGATATAACGAGGTATGTCGCGGAAAAGTCTAGAGCAATCCGCGCCGACCCGACCTGTCGGACGCACATGCGAGCTATCAGGCGGCGAAGGTAGCGCTGTATCCGCACGTGAGGGCGCGCGGTCTGTTGAAGGAGCTGCAACCGGCACAAAGGGGCTAGACTTGAGCTCTTTTGTCGATGCCCGCTCACCAAGGGCAGTGATCGACCCACAATGGACCGTCGATTCAACATACCTAGAGCGGCGGCTTCCAAGGTACAACGGTCGTCCGCGCATTAATGTCGGTCTGCGGCTTAAGGCTTCGGGGCTACGCAAGAGCGTGGTAACATTTTCAGCACGCCTGCCGTGAGGTCTAGGGCAATTGGGTAGATAGAAGTGGCGCAGCTGAAACGCGCCCAATCATGATTCAAAGATATTCGCATCGAAATTACTAATTATTTATCGGTCGGGGCTGCCTGTATGAATTGGATTGATGACTTTGTTGCCAAACTCTTCCCGCTGGATACATCTTCGCGGAAACTGGAAGCCGCTTTTTTGCTTAAATATCAAAACATTCCAAATAGATTATTCAAATATCGCGAGGCGAATGAGTATTCGATAAAAAATCTTCTCGACGACACTGTTTGGCTTGCAGACCCCGCGACATTCAACGATCCGTATGATTGTCACCATTTCATCGACTACGACAAGTTATCAAATAATTTTTTGAAACTGATGCCGCAGGAATTGCGTGATCGCCTTCCACAGGACAAACTCGAAGAGATCGAAAATTCCATCTCGCTTGCAGAAGACCCAAATTCTGCAATGATCGACATTCTTTTGCGCGACGAAGCCCCGGGAAAAGCCGCCGCAATGAAAACGGCTCTACTTGGAGCAACATCGGCCATGTTTGAGAAAATGGGCACGGATGGCGCCAATCGAATGAAAGACGGATTCAAAGTCTGCTCGTTTTCGGAGCGTGTCGACTCGACATTGATGTGGGCGCACTATGCGAATTATCACAAGGGGTTTTGCATTGAGTATGACATAAAATCAGTGCGCCCCGATGATTATGTTTCCAGATTCATGTATCCGGTAATTTATAGTGAGCATCCGTTCGATGCAACGCAAAATATATTGCAAGTTGGGAAGGCTGGATTTAATAATTTATATTTGAATCTTGCTGGACTTATTAAATCGGTAGATTGGAGATACGAGAAAGAGTGGCGCCTGATTTTTACAAATGGCGTACTCGACAAGGCGCAGTCTTGGAAAATGCCATTGCCCAAAGCAGTATATCTCGGATCACATATTTCGCCTGACGATCAGGCGAGGCTCACCGATATTTGCACGAGTAAAGGAATTTCCCTTTTAAAGATGCATCACTCACGGGGTGCTTTCGCCATGGAGGCTCGGCCTATAGTTGCGTAGCGTCTAGTGTGAACTGCGGTCAGGCGAGAATATGGCTGAGATCGATTTAGCTTTGCGAGCTTTGTGGTCAAAAAGCTGGGACGATGAATCTAGGCCATCTTGATCAGAGTCTCCTTTCGACCTCCTCATCCCCGCGCATTGTGATCTGCGCGCTGCTTCTGAAAGAAGTGGAACTAATCCGCGAGACTCGCGCGCTGCTTGCGCCGAGGTATGTGCAAGCGGTCATCCGCTTGATGCGAATGACCGCTGTCGCAGGCGGAAGCGTCGCTCATGCGTCCTTGCTAGTCGAAAACGAACGTCTCTTGATGGCCGAACGCGGCCGGCCGCGGCTCTGTGACGCGCGACCGGCGCAGATCGACCCGAAGCCGCCTTAGCGCCGAACGACGGGTGAACGTCCGCTTCCCGAGCGAGTTCTGTCGCTAGAATCCCCCAAGGACCGCCGCCATGCGTCGCATCTTCATCGCCTCAAATTTATCTGGTTAAGAGTTCGAGAAAATACGGCGAGAGTTGTTGGCTCGCCGTTCATCGCCGTCATACAAAAACCAACCGATTACGATTGCAGATGTGCTTAACGAGCCGACGGTTGACATGACAAACACCATCCCGATGGCGAACACCGACATAGCACGAAAGCTTGTACAGTAATTCAGTTGGGCAATCGAGCATAGAAGGACCGTTGGGGCCCGTCCTTTTTGCTGACTACTTTATACTCCTCGATTAAACGACGGAGACTTGCTGCATGAAGATATACATTGCAAATCTCGGCATCCAGAACCATCTCTGGCCAACGTGTCTTGAGCGATCCACGATCGCCCTGTTCGAAGATGTAAGACTGCGTCCGTTCTGGGAACGCCGTGATCGTGAGGGCTATATTGCCGTTGCTAAGACGCTTGGCACGGCAGCGCAGACGGCAGGACGCTGGTTCAATCTGCCAGAGATCATTCTTGGCACAGCAGGTGACATCTGGATCCATCGCGATCGCGACTACCTGTGGTGGACAGTGTCGAAGGCAGAGCCGGCTACTACCACGCTCGAACCATGGAACGATCCGAGCGGTAAGACGAGCGAGATCTACATAACGCATAAGCCGGTGGAGCCGTGGTTGAACCGCGACAGGAAAGGCAACCGTCTCCTCTGGAAAGAAATTCATCCAACCGCTCGCTGGTTCCTCACGACGGAGGCTACAGTTCAGTCTGTGGCGACCCATCCCGACTATGCACTCGCACTGATCAACGGCGACAGTCTTGCTCAGTGGCATTCGCAGCCGCTTTGGGAGGCCGCTCGTCAGAAGTCCGGCAAAGGCCAAGTGACCAACTACGATCCGATCGCGAAGTCCGCATGGCAAATGGCGTACACAGCCATGCAGACGACGGCCTACGCGAACGGTCAGGACGTCACACGTACCTTGAAAAACAAGGACATGATGTTCTCCTCGCAGCCCGAACTTGAGGAGTACATCAAGGATCTCGCTAAGCAACAGCAAAACCTGTGCGCGATCACCTCTCTTCCGCTTCAGTTCATGGGTGTGGAGACAGACCCGGAAATGCTGTGCTCGCTTGATCGCATCGACAGCAGTGGCCATTACGAGCGCGGCAATCTGCAACTGGTTTGTCGTTTCATCAATCGATGGAAGAGCGACGGTGACGTCGACGAATTCCGACGCCTAATCAAAGTTTTGCAAACGTCCGGCCTGACGTAGGTCTCGGATCGTCCCGCACTATTTTGGCAGACGTCGCCAACGGCTATGGTCGCCTCGCGTCAATTTAGGGTGGATCGTGACGCGCCGGTTTTTGATGCTAACCAGCCGCCCGCACACCCAACTGGCCGACCGAATAAGTGTCACCTTCTGGTCGAACTGAGTCAGTCGATGTGAGCCGATGTTCCCGTTGGGATCCACACTTGTGGGATATCGATGTGCTCCTTCGCGTAGGTCAAAACGTCTATCATATGTACAACACAACAATTGGAGGAATGCATGGCAACTTACAAGGAACTGAAAGCCCAAGCGGAGGCATTGGCTGAGAAAGCAGAAGCTGCTCGCCTAGCTGAGTTTCGGGCCGTTGTCGAAGAGATCCGTGCCAAGGTCGCGGAGTACGGCATTACCGAGAAAGACATTTTCGGTGCGCGTCGTGGCAAGTCAGGAACGCAAACGAAGGCGCCAACGGAGGCGAAGTACCGCGATCCGAAGACCGGCGCGACCTGGTCGGGCCGTGGCCGCGCGCCGGCCTGGATCAAGGATGCCAAGAATCGGAATCGATTCCTGATCCAAGAGTAAATTAACTTGGGGGTTGTAAACTCGCTCGCGTTTCGTTATATTGACGACGTCGGGCGCGAGGTGCGCCAAAGCGAAGCCCGCAAGCGAAAGCAAGCGGGCTTTTTTGATTGCAGTGATGCGCCAGTTCGCCTACAATCGCGGCCGCGGGGTGGAGCAGTCTGGCAGCTCGTCGGGCTCATAACCCGAAGGTCATAGGTTCAAATCCTATCCCCGCAACCAACAGCGAAGCCCGCTCTGCGACAGCAAGCGGGCTTTTTGCTTTGTGCCATCACGTGATCGAGTGGCATTTGAGGCGGGGTGTAAGTTGAAGGCCGAAGACCGAAGACGACTCGAGAGGCTTGCCTGGTTGCCTGGGCATTGACCCGGGTTGGACCGCCCGCCTGACCTTGTCGGCTGGAGTTGGTAGTTCGAATCTCATCACCCGACCATTTGTTGAAGCCCGCAAGGTGAAAGCCTCGCGGGCTTTTTCGTTTACGCGTCCAATCCGCATGAGGTGCGTCTATGCCCGCCCGACCGATGAAGCCTTGCAAGCACCGGGGATGCGGTGCGCTTGTTGCGGATGGCAAGTCGCACTGCGATCAGCACGCGCACGAGGCCGTCAAGTGGAAGCCAGATACCGTTCGTGGCAATCGCCATGCGCGGGGATACGGAAGTGCGTGGGAAAAGATCAGATTGCGCATCATGCGTCGCGACTGCGGTCTTTGTCAGCCGTGCTTGCAAGTTGGGCGAGTGACGACGGCGACTGCGGTTGACCACGTAGTTTCGAAAGCGCGAGGCGGAACTGACCGCGACGAGAACCTGCAAGCAATCTGTCGCGACTGTCATGCGACGAAGACGGCGCGCGAGCGGCTGCAGTGACGCGGGCGCGGTCGAGCCCTGTCGTCGACCGCTCGGCGGGCGGGGCAGGTGGGGAGGGGGGGTAAAAAGTCTGAGAGGCGTCGCCTCCGGGACCGCCCGCCTCGTCAAATTTTCACACCCGCGAAAAATGAAATTTAAAGGTTGAGCGAAATATGCCCGGAGTCGCGGGCCGCTCCGGACGTCGACCGAAGCCCGTCGCAAGAAAGGAGGCCGCCGGGAATCCGGGTAAGCGGCAGTTGAATACCCAGGAACCCGATTTCGGTTTGGTCACGAATATCGAACCGCCGGAATGGCTGGATCCTCAGGCGGTGGAAATGTGGGAGCGCGTAGCGCCCCTGCTGTGCAAGCAGAAAATCCTTCAGTTCACGGATCTGCATAACGTCGAGATCTTCTGCGCTGCATATGGCAACTGGCGGCGTGCGCAAGAGCAGCTTGCGCGCGAAGGCCCGGTGGTAATGGGGGCGCAGGGTGGTCCGGTGAAAAACCCGGCCGCTACCGTCGTGAAGGAGGCCGCCGGTCAAATGGCAACGTTCGGAGCCATGCTCGGGCTCGATCCGTCGAGCCGTCAGCGGCTAATTGGTCCGAAAAAGAAGAACGCCGGCAATCCATTTGCCGATTTGCTGGGTTGAAAGATGGCACGAGAGTCTTTTCCGCTGGTCGCGCGAGCGAACCAGTTCGCGCGCGACGTTGTGCGCGGGAAGGTTCTGGCATGTCGGTGGGTGAAGCTGGCGTGCCAGCGCCATCTAGACGACGTTGTTGCGAGCAGGTCAGCTTCGTTCAAGTACAAGTTCGACCCCGCAAAAGCTGAAAAGAAGCTGCGGCTGATTGAGCTTTTGCCGCATACGAAAGGTGAATGGGCGTACAAGCGCCAGCTCGTCACGCTGGAGCCGTGGCAACTCTTCGGACTGGCGTGCACGTTTGGTTGGGTCAAGAAGAAGACGGGGTTTCGACGCTTCCGGGAGTCGTATTGGGAGGTGCCGCGAAAGAATGGGAAGGCGCTGGCTATTGACACTCCGGTAGCTACTCCGAACGGTTGGAAGAGGCACGGTGATCTGCGCGCAGGTGACATTGTGTTTGCTGCGGACGGGTCTCCCCAGCGAGTGCTTGCTGTCACGGAGCACTACGCAGGCCCCTGCATGGAGCTCCGACTGTCAGATGGCGAGACTATAGTTGCTCATGAGCGGCACGAGTGGGTAACACAGCGAACCTGGTACACGAAGCGCCCGAAAGGCAGCCGCGCGCCGCTTCCGACGGTGGAGACGCGCGAGATTGCTGAAACACTTCGTGGAGGCGCGCGCGGTGACTTCGTGCATCGGATTGCGCTCGCAGGTGCTCTTCAACTGGCAGAAGCGAAACTGCCGGTGCCGCCGTATGTGCTCGGCGCGTGGCTGGGAGATGGGCATTCGAGATCTGCGACCATCACTTCAGCGGATCCAGGAATCCCGGAGGAAATACGTCGTTCTGGTGTGCCGTGTATTGAGGTGGGGCGCTATCGCAATGAAACGAAGCTGTATCGGTTAAGCGACGGTGACCGCTCGCAAAAGGCTCGAAACAAATGCGTCGCAGCGCGTCTGCGCCAACTGGGGTTGCTTTGGCCCAATCGCAAGCATATCCCGGCTCAGTATCTCCGCGCATCCTTTGACCAGCGGCTCGAGTTGCTGCGAGGGTTAATCGATACTGACGGGTATGTATCGGTACAAGGGCAGGTGGTGTTCGGCACGATTTCCGCGCGCCTGGCGGACAACGTCATGGAGTTGCTTCGCTCGCTTGGGATGAAGCCGTCGATGCGGATGGATCGCGCGAGCTTGAATGGCAAGGATTGCGGCGCGAACTACGAGATTCAATTCTGGCCCCCCGATGGGCTTAGCGTCGCGCATCTCGAGCGAAAACGATCTCGCCAGCTTGCGCCGCATGGCAAGAAGCGGCGTAGCGCGTCTCGCACGGTCGTTTCGGCGACGCCGGTCGGTGATCGAGTCGTAAATTGCATTCAAGTCGAGGCGGGCGTGTATCTGGCCGGCCGGGGGATGGTTCTGACGCACAACAGCGTGATTGCTGCTGGCGTCGGGATCGCCATGTTTACTGCCGACGATGAATTCGGTGCTGAGGTGTACTGTGGCGCGACGACCGAGCGGCAAGCTTGGGAAGTTTTCCGTCCCGCACGTCTTATGGTTAAGCGGTCGCCGATGCTCGTCGAACACCTTGGCATCGAGGTCAATGCGCAGGCACTAAACCGCCCCGAGGACGGTAGTCGTTTTGAGCCGATCATCGGCAATCCGGGCGATGGCGCCTCGCCATCGTGCGCGATCGAAGATGAGTATCACGAGCACGATACGAATGCTCAGTACGAGACGATGATCACGGGTATGGGCGCGCGCAGGCAGCCGCTAATGTTCATCATCACGACGTCGGGCGCGAATATCGAAGGCCCGTGCTACGACAAGCGCCGACAGGTGATCGAAATGCTCGAAGGGACGGTTCCCGACGACGAGCTTTTCGGGTGGATCTGGACGATTGACGAAGGGGACGATTGGACCGATCCGCGAGTGCTGGCAAAGGCCAATCCGAATATCGGAGTTTCTGTCTACCAGGAGTATCTGGAGAGCCAGCAGCAGCGCGCGATCAAGTCGGCGCGTTTCACAAACACGTTCAAGACGAAGCATCTGAACGTCTGGACGTCGGCGAAGACGGGCTATTTCAACCTCGAAGACTGGAAAGCCTGCGAAGACCGCACGCTGACCCTTGAACAGTTCGAGGGGCAAGATTGCGTGCTTGCGCTCGACATGGCGCGCAAGCTTGACTTGAACAGCATGGCTCGCCTTCTCTGGCGCGATATCGACGGGCGGCGGCACTACTTTTGCGTGGCGCCGCGATTCTGGGTGCCCGAGGACACCATGCGAAACACCGAAAACCGTCGTATGGCAGAGCGGTATCAAGCGTGGGTCAATCAAGGCTTTCTGCTCGAAACGGATGGCGCGGAGATCGACTATCGCGACATTCTGGAAGAAGCGAAGGACGCGAGTCGGGTGTGCCCGGTGCAATGCACGCCGCTCGACCCGCATGGCGCAACGAACCTATCTCATCAGCTCGAGGACGAAGGGCTGACGCCCGTCACGATCGTGCAGAACTACACGAACATGTCGGACCCGATGAAGGAGCTGGAGGCGGCGATTACGTCCGGCCGGTTCCATCACGACGGCAACCCGATCATGACCTGGTGCGTCAGCAACGTTATCGGCAAGAACCTGCCGGGAAATGACGACGTCGTGCGCCCAATCAAGCAGGGCAACGACAACAAAATCGACGGCGCGGTTGCGCTGATCATGGCGATAGGTCGGGCCATGCTGGCCGATCGAGTCAATTCTGAGTCGATCTACGATCAAGGAGTAGGCGTTTGAATTCAATTGGTATTGCGGCCTGGGTGGCCGGCCTGCTCGGGTTCGCGCTGCTGGTGACGGGCGTGGCGCTGATCAGTCTGCCGATCGGGCTGATTGTCGCGGGTGTCCTGCTTCTGTTGTGGGCGCTCTTGGCGGATATGGCGGCGGCTCGTGTACAGCGAGTCGGGCAACCGAAGGAGTAGCCCGATGTTCTTCAGTAGGCAATTGCTGTCCCATGGCAGTCAGACGCAGATGAGCGGAGGAGGATGGCTGTCGGCACTGTTAGGTAGCGCGCGGTCGGATGCCGGTCAGGTGGTTACGCCGGCGAGCGCGTTGTCGCTGACGGTCCTGCAAAACTGCGTCACGCTGCTTTCGGAGAGCATCGCGCAGTTGCCGATCGAACTGTATAAACGTTCGGGCGACGACAGGAAGCCGGCAGTCGACCATCCGCTGTATTCGATCCTGAAATATGAGCCGAACCCCTGGCAGACCCCGTTTGAGTACCAAGAGCAATCGCAGGTCGCGGCAGGTTTGCGCGGCAATAGCTACAGCTTCATTGATCGCGATCAGGACGGAGTTATCCAAGGGCTGTATCCGCTCGACAATGAGGCGGTGACGGTCATGAAGGGCTCGGACCTGATGCCCGTTTATCAAGTCTACGGTTCCGAACCGATGCCGAAGCGGTTGGTACATCACGTTCGCTGGATGTCGATCAACGGTTACACCGGATTGTCACCGGTTCTGCTGCATGCAAACGCAATCGGGCATGCGCAAGCGATCCAACAGTACGCTGGAAAGTCGTTCATGAATGGCACCGCGCTATCGGGCGTTATCGAGAGGCCGAAAGAAAGTCCGGCGCTGAAGGATCAGGCCAGCGTGGACCGAATCACGGACGGCTGGAACGCGAAATTTGGCGGGTCCGGAAACGCGAAGAAAGTCGCTCTGTTGCAAGAAGGCATGACCTTCAAGCCGTTGTCGATGACGAACGTTGACGCAGCGCTGATCGACGCACTGCGCCTGTCGGCGCTCGACATCGCGCGGATCTACAAGATCCCGGCTCACATGGTGAACGAGCTCGAGGGGGCCACATTCAGCAATATCGAGCATCAGTCGCTCCAGTTCGTCATCTACACGCTGTTGCCGTGGGTCAAGCGGCATGAGCAGGCGAAGACGCGCGACCTCTTGCTGCCTTCGGAGCGCAAGCAGTATTTCATCGAATACAACCTCGCGGGGCTGCTGCGCGGCGATCAGTCGTCGCGGTACGCCGCATATGCGGTCGGGCGCCAGTGGGGCTGGCTGTCGATCAACGACATTCGGCGGCTTGAGAACATGCCGCCGGTCAACGGCGGCGACATCTACCTGAGTCCGATGAACATGGTCGATGCGTCAAAGCCGCAGCAATTCCCCGCTGGCAAGACCGAGCCGACGAAAGCGCAGATCGACGAAATTGGGAGGATCCTATCTTGAAGCCGCACCTCAGACTTGCAAGTCTGATTTTCAATCAACCGCAGCTCGTCACGGACCCGATGATGTCTCTCGCGGTTCAGTGGGCGAACCAGGCGCTCAACCTCAACATCGTCAACCTGACCGTGAACGGCGCGCAGCCGAAAATCATGGAGGATGACGATTACGACAGCGGTGCGCAGATGGCGGCGGCATCCGAGCGTCGGCGAGCGTTGGTTGCTGATACCGGCATGGACATCATTCCTGTGTCGGGGATCCTTGTGTCGCGTTCGGCGCACATGAATCCGTGCGAGCCGATGACCAGCTACGAGGGCTTGCGTTCCTCCGTGAATCAAGCGGTTGCTGATCCAGCTGTCGAGCACATCGTGCTCGATATCGACAGCAATGGCGGCAGCGCGACCGGTGCGTTCGAACTGGCTGACGACATCCGCGCCGCTTCGCTGATCAAGCCGATAACGGCCATCGTCAACTTTTCGGCCTTCTCGGGCGGCTATCTCATCGCGGCCGCGGCTTCGAAGGTGATCGTCAGCCGCACGTCGGGCGTCGGGTCCATTGGCGTGATCGCCAACCATCTCGACGTTTCGCAGCGTGACGAGCAGCAGGGGATCAAGGTGACGTCGGTGTTTGCCGGTGACCACAAGAACGACCTGACGCCACATGAGCCGCTGAGCGACCAGTCGCTATCGTTCCTTACCAGCATGGTGCAAAACAGCTACAAGCAGTTTGTCGATGCGATCGCGAACTTCCGTGGCTTGAGCACTCAGGCGGTGAAGGACACGCAGGCGGGCATCTTCTTCGGGCAGCAAGGCGTCGACGCCGGGCTGGCGGACAGCATCGAGACGCCTCAGGCAGCGATCAACCGGATCGCCGCCGAAGTGCGAGCATCGCGAGTCGAGCGTCAGAGCGGGAGCGCCCGACGTAGTGTGTCGACCCGTGCGGCGGCGATGAATATGCGGGCGATGATGTAACCGTTCGCGAGAAATCGAATTTTCCAGATCAACACCAGAGCGCGTTCGCGTCTCAGTTGAACACGGCCACCTTCGGGTGGCTTTTTTTTTAGGAGAAGGGTAAGTGAACATCAATGAACTCCGCCGCGAACGCGCTGCCATCAACCAGCGTGTTCAAGCGCTGGCTCAGATCGAGTTGGGCGGCACCGCATTGTCGGTCGAACAGCAGGCCGAATTCGACCAGCTCAGCTCGAAATTCAACGAGTTGACCGCACAAATCGAGCGCGCGGAAGCCGCGGAGCGCATGGCCGCCGCCGCCGCGGTGCCGGTCGATCCGACGCCGGCCGCAGTCACTGCACCGGGTGCGGCATCCGTACCTGCACAGCCGAAGGTCCCGGAAGTGAAGGGCGCGAAGATGGCACGTATGGTTCGCGCTCTCGCGGCGGCGCGTGGCGACGCGCAGCTCGCTTCGAAACTGGCGATCGAGCGTGGTTTCGGCGAGGAGGTCGCGATGTCGCTCAATACGCTCTCGTCGAGCGCGGGCGGCGTGCTCGTGCCGGAAAACCTGTCGAGCGAAGTGATCGAACTGCTGCGTCCGAAGTCCGTCGTACGCAGGCTCGGCGCTCGCTCGCTGCCGTTCGAGAATGGCAATGTCACGATGCCGCGCCTGAGGGGCGGCGCAATCGTCGGCTACATCGGAGCCGATAGCGACATGCCGGCGACGGAGCAAAAGTTCGACGACCTGAAGCTGTCGGCTAAGAAGATGGCCGCGTTGGTGCCGATCGCGAACGATCTGATCAAGTACGCGGGCGTGAATCCGAATGTCGATCAAATCGTGGTCGGCGACCTCACTGCCGCGATCGGAGCGCGCGAAGACAAGGCGTTCATCCGCGACGATGGCACGGCGAATACTCCGAAAGGGTTGCGCTTCTGGGCTCTCGCCAGCAACGTCATCACCGCGAGTGACGGCTCGACGCTGCAAAAGATCGAGACAGATCTCGGCAAGGCCATTCTCGCGCTCGAAAACGCCGACGCGAATCTGACGCAACCCGGCTGGATCATGGCTCCCCGCACGTTCCGATTCCTCGAAGGTATGCGCGACGGGAACGGCAACAAGGTCTATCCGGAGCTCGCCAACGGCATGCTCAAGGGCTATCCGGTCGGCAAGACGACACAGGTGCCCATCAATCTCGGTGACGCCGGCAAGGAGTCGGAAATCTACTTCACCGACTTCGGTGACGTGTTCATCGGCGAAGCGGAAACGCTCGAGATCGACTACAGCAAGGAAGCGACCTACAAGGACGCTGGCGGCGAAGTGGTCAGCGCGTTCCAGCGCGACCAGACGCTGATCCGCGTGATCGCGAAAAACGACTTCGGCCCGCGTCACGTCGAGTCGATCGCCGTGCTGTCCGGCGTGACCTGGGGCGCGTAAGCGTAGTCGCAACCGTGCGGCTCGATCCGTCGTGATCGGGCCGCCGTTCGGAGAAAAACATGAAGGTGGTCAAGTTCAAGCGGCATTACGCGCAATACACGCCCGGCGATATCGCGGGTTTCGAGGACGCGCACGCTGATCGGCTCGTCGATGCGGAAATCGCGGAGGCATCCGTGCCGGAATCGAAGGAGGCGAAAGCGTCGCAGAAGGCCGACACGGGCAAGCCCGCGGCAAAGGGGTAATCCCAGATGGCTGCTGTTCTCGTCGAATACCTGGACGACACGGAGCCGCTTACCTTCGAGGACGTTGCGATTCAGTGTCGAATCGATGACGACGAAGAACGGGATTTCATCGAGCGCACGGTGATTCCCGGTGCGCGCCAGGCGGCCGAACGGAAGTCGGGGGCCTCAATTCGAAAAGCTCGCTACTTCGAGCGGCTGGCGGGCTTCCCGGTCGGTGACTTTCCGCTGTCGGTCGGTCAAGTGCTGCGCGTCGACAGCATCGAAATGCGCGACGGCACCGGCACGGCGTCGACACTCGACCCGAAAGGGTATGAGCTTGTCCAGCTCGGGCGCGAAACGTTGTGCGCGCTGCTTGGTGCTACTCACTGGCCGAACGCGCGGGCAGTGACGATCACGTATCAGGCTGGTGTCGACATCGAAAAGCATCCGTCGGTGCGGTCGTGGATGCTGCTTGCGGCTGCATGGGCCTACGACCACCGCGAGCTGTTCTCAGAGGGACAAGCAATCGCACAAATGCCAGACGGCTATGCGGACCTCCTGCTCGATTCGATCACCGTTCCGCCGAGGTTCTGATGAAAGCCGGAAAACTGAAAGAGCGAGTCGTCATCGAGCGGCCGAGCGGGGAAGAAAACGAAAACGGCGAACCGTTGCCCGGCGCGTGGGTCGTGCATTCGAAGCCGTGGGCCGACGTGCTGTTCGTGAACGGAAAGGAACACGTCATCTCCGGCGCGATTCGTGGCTCGACCGTCGCCAGCATGCGCATTCGCTATCGAGCAGGGATCGACGAGCAGATGCGGGTGCGTTACGACGGCAGGCTGTACGACATCACGGCGGTGCTGCCCGCTCGGACTCGTGGTTATCTGGACCTGTCGGTCAAAGTGGGAGAGAAGTATGTCTAGTGTCCAGATTCTCGGACTGGCTGACCTGCAGGCCGACTTCACGAAGCTGGCGAAGTCTCAGTCGACGAAGGCGCTCCGACGCGCAACTTTGGCCGGTGCCAAGGTCATTCGTGATGAGGCCCGAGCGCGGGCACCGAAGAAAACGGGGAAGCTGAAGCGGAACATCGTTTCGGCTTCGCTGCGGCAGAAGGACTCGCCAGGTGTGGCGACTGCCGGCGTTCGTGTTCGATCCAAGGGCAAGGAAGATTCGCCGACCAATGCGTTTTACTGGCGATTCGTCGAGCTTGGCACGCAGAACATGAAGGCCGAGCCGTTCATGCGCCCGGCGTTCGACGCCACGATCGTTCAAGCCGAGGGCGCGATTCGAACGGAAATCGCGCGTGCAATCGATACGGTGATCGGAGGTGGGACTTGAGCGCACTCGTCATCCGCGACGCGATCGGAGTCGTGGGAGTTGCAAAGGGCTATGTCGGTGTTGCAGGCTCGAAGGCGAAATCTCCGTACTTTGTTGTGTCTCGCGTGAGCGGCAAGCGTGACATCGCGCTCGGTGGAGCGACCGGTGGAAAGTCGGGGATGTTTCAAATCGACGTGTACGCGAACACTTACACGGAGGCTGACGCGCTTGCCGATCAGGTCATCGACCGCGCTTCCTCGAGCGGGAAATTTGCCGTCGGCGGGGTCAGTGAATTGCCGGATGATTTTTCGAGCGATACCGGGGATTTCAGGGTGAGCCTCGAAATATCTGTGCAGTTCTGATCGATTCAATTTCTGTTTGGCCCGCCGAGTGCGGGCCTTTTTCATTTTGAGGGGCTTATGGCCGAGAAAAGCAAGCGCATCAAGGCGCAAGGAACGAAGGTGGAGGTGTCGAAGATCGTGTCGACGAACCTCGACGACAAGACGCTCGTCTTTGTGGATCTCAACACGACGGGGAAGTCGATCCAATGGCAGGGTGGTCAGTCGTCGGAAATCGATGCAACGACCCTCGCGAGCGAGGAAAAGGAATACGAACTGGGTCTGCCGGACCCCGGTGAATTCTCCGTCGACGGCAACTATTCGTCCGACGACGAAGGCCAAAAAATTCTCCGTGCGGCGCGTGGGACGGGTGAAAAGCGCGTTTTCAGTGTGACGTTTCGCGACGGTTCCAAGTTTCTGTTCGTCGGGATGGTGCGTCAGTACACATGGTCGGCAGGCGTCGACGGCATTGTGACGTCGACTTACAGCGTACGCGTCAGCGGTTCGCCGAAGGAAGTTCCGCCGATGGCTCCGCCGGCAGGTTGATCGATCTCGCGAACCATCAAGGAATAGATGATGACGAACAAGGTAAAAGCCGGTGCGATTCGCGCCGCAATTCTCAACCCGCTGGCCGGCTGGCGGCATGAATTCATTTCGATGCCGGAATGGTGCGGCCAAACTGTGGCGGTGCGGGAGCCGCTTCTCGAAGATCGCGCCTTCTGGCTTGAGCCGCTGCGCCTCGTTGCCGGTGTCGAGCCAGGCGACGACGAAGCGACGGCCCGGGCGAAGTATGCGCGTGTCAGTGCGGAAGAACACAAGCTGGCATCCGCGCGCCTGTTTGTCCGCGTGCTGTATGTCGAAACGTCGGCTGGCTGGCGTCGCGAGTTCGAGGACGGCGAAGCCAAAGAGGTCGCGTCTGCATACGGTGCCCCGCACGATCGCATCATCAACAAGGCGATCGAACTTGGCAACCTGAAGGCCGATGCGGAAGACGACGGAAAAAAGCCCTCCGCCGAAACCCCGACCTCCGACTCGAACTGACGCTGGCGTTGCGGCTCGGGAGAACGCTAGCCGAGCTGCGTGCGCAGATGTCGTCGGCCGAGTTCGCATTGTGGCAGGCACTGGATGCCGAATCGCCAATCAGCGATGACCGTTACGACCTGCATGCCGCGATGGTTGCGTCAGCAGTGTTCCAAGCCCAGGGCGCGAAGGTGAAGGTGTCCGACATGCTGCCGAACTGGGGCGGGGGCGATTCAGAGGATGCGCAAGAGGTTGAGGACGATCCGTTCTTCGTGGGCCTCCTGAGCATGGCAAAGTAGGCGAGAAATAAATATGGCAACGAGTCTGCGCGAGCTGATCGTCAGCGTTACCGCAAATACGACCCAGTACGATCGACGCATGCAGCAGCTTGGCTCGACGGCCAGCGGCTACTTCAATACGGTCCGGGATGGAGGTCGGGCCGCCGATGCTGCGTTTGCGTCCAACGCGTCGAGCGTGCAGGTGACGGTTCGGGCCATCGAAGCCGCGCGCGGCTCAGTCACGGCATATGCGCAAGCTGCCGCCGCGGCGTTCGGCGTGCATCAACTGATCGAGTACGCCGACGAATGGATGAACTTGAGCAACCGGCTCAAGATCGTCACGCGTGATCAGATTGATTTCGCCGTTGCGCAGAACGATGTGCTTCAGATCGCTCGATCGACGCGCCAGCCGCTAGATGCGACGGCCGAACTGTATCAGCGGATCGCCAACAATACGGGTCACCTTGGCCTGTCGATCAAGCAAGTGGGCCCGCTGGTGGAGACGATCAGCAAGGCGGTCGCGCTTTCTGGGGTTTCGGCCGACACGGCTCGGATGGGTATCGTACAGCTCGGTCAGGCATTCGCTTCTGGTCAGCTGCGCGGGCAGGACTTGCATAGCGTGCTCGAGGAACTGCCGGGCGTGGCGGATGCTATCGCACGCGGCATGGGGCGGAGCTCGTCGGAGCTCAAGGGGCTGGCAGAAGCTGGCAAGCTGACGGTCGAAAACCTCATTGATGCGCTGCGAGAGGCTGCATCGAGCACCGACGCATTGTTTTCTAAGATGCAGGTGACCGTCGGGCAGGCGATGACGCGCCTGCAGACGGAGGTGCTGAAGTACGTCGGCGAAACGGACCATGCAACTGGCGCGAGTGCGAAGCTGTCGGAAGGCATCGTTTATGTTGCCGAGCACCTCGATCAGATCGTAAAGATCAGTGCATCGGTCGTTGCCGGTCGGCTCGGTGTCTATTTCGCACAGACCGCTGTGGCTGTCGGTAAGTCGGCGATCGCGTGGAACGCCGAGCGGCAGGCGTTGCTCGCGAAGACGCAGGCCGAAAACGCAGCTGCGCTCGTGACGATCACGAAGGCGCAAAGCGACCGTGATGCGGCGGCGGCGAAGTTGCAGAACGCGCAGGCGGCCGAGGTTGCTGCGGCGGCTGAACTGGCCGGTATGCGAGCGATGCGGGAAAGCCTCGCGATGCAGTCGGCGTTGACGGCCGGCTCGATCCAGTACACGCAGGCGAAGCTTGCCGAGGCGCGCGCGATTGAGGCGAGCGCGGTCGCGCAGGTCTCGACCGCACGGTCGAATCTGGTGAACAGTCAGGAGATCGGAACACGGATCGCTGGCACCCCGTATGCGGCTGTGATCGCGCGTGAGACGGCAGTGGCGCAGGGTGAGCTCGAGCGCGCCGAGGCGTCGCTCGCGCTGGCGCAGCAGCGTCGCGTGGCGCTGGAAGCTGCAGCGGCCAAGGGCACCGTCGATCAGACACGTTACGCGGCGGCGCTAGCCGAAACCGAGAAGGGGCTCGCGCTCGCTGAGCGCGAGGTGGCGGCTGCGACGCTGGCCCGCGAGCGGGCCGAGCGTGGTGCGACGGCAGCGACGGCCGGTCTGGCGGCGGCAACCGAGCGCGCGGCGGTGGCACAAACAGCTGCGGCGCGCGCGGGCTCGCTGATGCGCACGATGGGGGCCGGAATGCTGTCGGTGATGGGCGGTCTGCCGGGCATCATCGCGACAGTCGGCACGGTGGCGCTCGGCGCCGCAGTGAACTGGCTGATATTTCGCGATCACGCGAGCAGCGCGACGTCGAGCCTGGTCGACATGCAGGCGCCGCTCGACCAGATCATCGAGAAATATCGGCAGCTGTCGCCGCTCATGCAGGAGGCGGAGCGGCTTCGTGTTGAAAAGGCGGGGCAGCGCGCGAATTCCGATGTGGCGGCGGCGTATCAGACGCTTGCTTTCAAGGCAACACAGGCGGTAATGCCGGCGTCGATGGATGGCGGGATCGCTTTCCTGTCTCCGGAAGTTCAAGAGGCGGTTGACAAGCTCAACGCGTCTCTTCGCACGGTCGAGGCATCAGCGGAGAGTGTTGTCGAGAAATCGAAAGCTCGGCTGGGGCTTATCGATGAGTTTGCGAAGGCGACGGGTGGCGGGGCGGAACTTCGAGAGTCCTTGATCGCGGCGGCGGAAGCAATTGACGTTGCCGAGGGTGCTTCAAGGAAAAACTCCGAGGCTCTTTCGGCGATGGGCGCGGAGGCTCGCGGCGCCGCAGACGGAATCCGGTTGCTCACGCAGGAAAACAATTTCTTCGCCGGCGGTATGGCGGCCGAGGCGTGGAACAAGTACGTCGAGAAGCTGAAGGAAGCGTCCGACGTGATCGGCATGACTGCGCGGCAGCGCGCCGAGTATGAGGCGAAGTCGAAGGGCGCCAACACGGCGGAGGCACGGCAGGCCGGCTTGATTGCGGGCCGGGCCGACGCGTACAAGTCGCTCGAAAAGGCGATTCAGGACAAGGATGCCAAGGCCGAGGCGGGCGCACGTCGGAATATCGACAACCTGACGCGCGAGCTCGCCCTGATGAACCAGCAGATGGTCGTTGCGGCGGCGCTTGCTGAATTTCAGGCGGATCTCGTTAGCAAGAAATTCGAGAAATTCGGGTTCAACGCTGATGCGGCGCGCGCGGCGGCTGCGGCGCGCGGTAAGCAGGCTTTCGACGATACGGTTTCGGAGTCGGCCGCGCAGGTCGCGCGCATCACCGTCAATGCGCCGGCGTTGGGACACAAGGCGCGCTCGGGTGGCGCTCGAGGCGAGTCGGAAAGCCAGCGTTTGCTCGACAACATCGCGCAGCGGATCGCGCAATTGCGTGTCGAGGCGGTCGCGACCGACAAGCTCACGCAGTCCGAGAAGGATCGCATTGGCTTCGACCAGAAACTGACCGACCTAGCCGGCAAGCGCGCAAAGCTGTCCGACGGGGACAAGAGCCTGATCCGCGATCAGGCGTCGATTCGTGTGGCATACGACCGCGCCGTGCAGCTTGAGAAGGAGGTGCGGTATCACGACGCGATCAACAAGCTGAAGGAGCGGAGCGCGCAGATCGATGCCGAGCTGGCCGACTACGCGTCGGAGCGTCAGCGCGAGGTCGAACGCGAGCTCGCGTCGATGTCGATGGGCGACAACGCGCGCGAGCTGAATCAGGCGATGAGCCGCGTGGGCGATGAGTTTCGACGTCGACGCGACGATTTCACGAAGGGCGCGCGCAAGGACGGCACGCTCGGCTCGCCGGAATATCTGGCCGAAATCGAGCGCATCAACCGGGCCGAGGCCGAGCAGATCGAGCGCGAACGCGGTTATCTCGATCAGCGGCTCACTATGCAGCGTGATTGGCGCGTCGGCGCGAGCCGCGCGGTCGCGCTGTATCAGGAGTCCGCGGAGAACGCCGCAGGCAGGGCGGAAGAAGCATTCACCAGTTCGTTTCGCAACCTCGAGGATGCGGTCGCATCGTTCGCGGCAACCGGCAAGCTGGATTTCCGCGGGCTCGTGGACAGCATGATTGCAGATCTGGCGCGGTTCGCTGCGCGGGCTGCGATGGCGCCGGTGTTTAGCGCCCTTGGTTCTGTCCTGGGGCTGGGCGCGTCGGCGGCTGGTGGCTTCAGTTCGTCGTCGCTGTTGGGCGGTATCGGTGGCGGCCTGACGGATGCAATTGCGGGTAGCGGTGGGAATGCTTACGGATTCCACCTCGCCACGGGCGGGCGTGTTACCGGGCCCGGCACGTCGACGAGTGACAGCATCCCCGCGTGGCTTTCGAACGAGGAATTCGTGGTGAGGGCCGCGGCGGTGCGTAAGCCGGGCGTGCTTCGTCTGCTCGAGGCGATCAACAGCGGGCAGGATCTCGGTTTCGCGAAATTTGCGAACGGCGGGCTCGTTGGCGGCGGCTCGGCTGGGAGTGGTGCGCTCAGCGCGCCGGGCGGAGGGGTCGAGCTGAATATCCCGGTGACGATCGAGGGTGGCACCGGCGACGCGTCGCAGATGATGGCGAGCGCCGAGTTCGTGAAGAAACTCACACAGATGGTGCGGGGGCTCATCGCCACTGAGAGCCGCCAAGGTGGAGCGCTCTGGAAACTGAAAAACGGGATGGGGTGATGACCGACACATTTAATTGGTCGCCGACCGTGCAAGGTTTCGGCGGCGACACGACGCTGCATGTGCGAAAAGCCGAGTTCGGCGATGGGTACACGCAGCGTGCGGCCGACGGCCTCAACAATCGGTCGTCGACATACAACCTGCGGTTCGTCGGCAGTGCGGCCAAGATCACGGCGATATTGGCGTTCCTCGACGCACATGCCGGCGCGATCTCGTTTTTGTGGGCGCCGCCACTTCGCGAGCAGGGGCGGTTCGTGTGCGAGAAGTATTCGGAGCCGGTAAAGGACGGCAAGTCGTACACGATCACCGCACAGTTTGAACAGACATTCGCACCGTAGGAATGGGCATGGCAAATCTTCAAAAAGCAAACCTTGGCACGCCCCCAGCTGGTGTCGGTGGCGATGATCAGCGCGCTGCAAACACGAAGTTCAACGCGAACGTCGATGTGCTGAATGCACAGGCCGCAATTGTCTCAGCCGTGCCGATCACGTCAAATCAAGCCCTTGGCGATGCGCATATTGGCAAGCGGGTGAGCATCAACATTGCGGCAGGCGGCACGGTCAAGCTGGGAAGGGCAGCTCAGTATGCGGCCGACTCGGTCGTGTGGCTGGTCAACATTGGCGCGAAGCGTGTGATTCTTGCGCCGGGCGACGGATCCGGCGATACGGTTGGGTTGTCGGGGCTGAATCCCGGCGAGGCGGCGGTGTTTGATACCGATGGCGTGAAAACGTGGCGGGTGCTCATGCGAGGCCGCGCGAGTGGCGACGATGAGTCGATCAATGGTGCTCTGAGCGTCGGCGGAACGCTATCCGTCGGCGGCGGTGTTGCTGGCGACTTGCCCGCGACCGGGAAGGTCGGCGGCATGGCCGGCGCCAATCTGCTCGTGAACGGTTCTGGCGAGCTCGGGAATATCGGCTGGAACGGCAGAAACTTCACGGCCGATCGGGATTCGAGTGGCGGGAACGGTTCGTTCTTCAGGAACGCGGTCGTCCTCAACGGTTCGCCGTTGTACAACTACAGCGATTACCTTCCTGCTACACCCGGGCTCAAGGTCGCGATTCAGGGGATCGTAGGATCGGCCGGCATGACGGCAGGTGGCGCGGCGATCGGCGTTGAGTTTGTCGATGCGTCGAATGTGCTGTTGAGCGTGATTTCCCCGGCTGTTGTGCCCTTCGGCAATGCACCGACATTTCGGACGGCGACCGGCACTGCGCCGACGGGAACAGTCAAGATGCGGTTTCGCATCGGCGTCACTGCGTCGCCAGCCGGGCCGGTTGGTGCGGCGTCGTACGCCAATCTGAAATACGAACTCGGCACGTCGATCTCGGCGTATTCGCAGGAGGCGACTCTCGCATATTTGGCTGGGGCGCCGGCCTTGGCTGGTAGACCGACGTTTGCCGGCAAGGTGCCGTGGGATAGCGGAAATCTCGATCCGTCGAACTACATCGCACGTAGAGCCAGCAATGATATTGCCGGCACCTACTTTGCGAGTGGAACTATGCCGACCATTGCTGGCATCGATGCGGCTAGACAAGACGCATGCCTGACGATAGCGAACAACAGAAATTCATCTGCGTCCGCTGTAGTCCAGTTTCATCGCGAGGGCAATTTCGCTGCGTACTTCGGTTTGGACACCGACAACTACTGGAAAGTAGGTGGTCGCTCGATGGGGGCAAACGCATATCGTATTGTTCACGAGGGTATCGATGGCGCCACGCTGGGTGGATGGCTCCAGCTCAACGGCGCCAAGGTAGTGTACCTACCGAATTATGGCTACTTGTCGCAAGGCGGGGCCGGAGTGAGTACCGGCGCGGGCGGCAACGTCGGCGTCGCGCTTCACTGCCCTAATGGACGAATCGTGGCGGCCGAGTTTGATGCGGTGTCGGATGCTCGCCTCAAGACGGACATCGCCGAGATCGACCCCAATCGTGCGATCGATTTCGTGCGGAATGTCGACCCGGTGTCCTTCCGTTGGGTTGGCGAGGAAGGTGGGCCGGACGCAGTGCAGAACTTCGGTTTTTTGGCGCAAGCGGTGGGAAAGGCCGGCTTTCCCGAACTACTTCGTTTGGCAAGCGACCAGCGTGTTCACGAGACCGTCGATGATGATGGGTGGACGAGTCCTGAGGGCGTTCGATTTTCACTCAACTACGACCAGGTGATTCCCATCCATTCGTCCGTTCTGCGCAGTTTGCTCAGGAGAATGGCTGAGGTGGAAGCCAGCGTCGCAGAGCTTCGGAGCCGAGCATGACAATAACGGCAGATATTCAGAGTCTCGAGCCCGGCCGGCGTATTGAGTTATTCGAAGTCGACTGTGCGGCGATCGGTGGCGACGTGATGAGGTTCCACGGACACCTGCAGTCGACGTCGATCTTCTGGCAAGGGAAGGAGTACAAACCGTGGCCGATTCAGACGGGCGGGTTCGCGCGCACGTCAGATGCGCGGCAACCGTCGCCGACGCTGACGGTCGGCGATGTCAACGGCACGATCACGGCGCTGTGCATCGCGCTGGGCGATCTGGTCGGGGCGAGAGTCTATCGGCGCCGAACGCTTGCGAAGTACCTCGACGCGATCAACTTCCCGGTCGACCAGATAGCGGTGAACCAACAGTTCGGGATCGGTGACGGTGCGACGCGCGCGTTTCAGCTCGTCGGTCCGGGCGGCCTGTCTGTCGTTCGCGACGTGAACGTGACGGCGATCCGGCGCAGCGACTGGCAGGGGAACAGGCTTCTGTACTCGACGGCGCGTACGAACACCATTCGCTTCTCGGATGATTTCGCGCAACCCGCATGGTCGAAGCTGGGTTCGGGAACCGGCTCCGCTCCTGTCGTGACGCCGAATGCTGGGCCGGCGCCGGATGGTGTGGGGCGTGCGTGTCGGGTCGTTTTCGATCGTGGGGCGGGTATGAGCGACAACGATCGCAGCGAACTGTCGCAAGGACAATCGACGATCACGGGGCAGACCTTTGCGCAGGGAGTGTGGCTGCGATCGTTCGATGACGTCTCCACGTATCAACTGCAACTGAGCTTTCACAACGCCTATCCGATCATCGCAAACGTCGCGCCGACGTGGACGTACTTCGAGCACGCGGCACCGGCCATGGATACCGTGCGAGGTTTTCGCCTCGACCTGCGCGCGAACAAGGGATCGGCGCGTGCAGATGTGCTCGTATGGGGTGCAATGCAGGTGCAGGGTGCAGAAACGGGGACGTATATCCCGACCGGCGCGTCTCCCGCGTCGATGACGGATTACACGATCAACGAATCCGGCATTGTGCAGTTGGCGGCTGCTCCGGTGAAAGCGGCCGTGCTGATGTGGTCGGGAACTGGTGTGGCGGGGAACAACCCGACGGCCGATCCGAATGAGCAGTGGCCCGTCGAGCAATGGAGGATCGAGCAGAAAAGCGACGAGCAGCCAGGCGTACAGGTCGAATTTACGCTGTCGTCGCCGCTTGATTTTGGCGGTCAAAAGGTGCCCGCACGACAGATCGTTGGCATGTGCCAATGGCGCTATCGCGGGCCGGAATGCGGATATACAGCGATGGTGTTTTTCGACAAGAACGACAAACCCGTGAGCGATCCGGCGCTCGATCGGTGCAGCCAGAAAATCAGCGGGTGTGAATGCCGGTATGGCGTGAACAATCCGCTGCCGCACGGCGGTTTCTTGTGCGACACGCTCGCCTAGACCGTCGGACAACCTCACTTCACGGACCCGCCAATCGGCGGGTTTTTTTATGGACGAACGAATCAAGCAGGCGATTGCAGAACATGCGCTCGCCGAGTACCCGCGCGAGTGCTGCGGGCTCGTCGTGCGAACGGCGGCCGGTGAAGTGTATTTGCCAGGCCGAAACACGGCGGAGGCGCCAACTGAGCAATTCTCACTCGCAGCCGAGGATTACGCGGATGCCGAGGAAATGGGTGCAGTCCTCGCACTAGTGCATTCACATCCGAACGGTGTGGCGCAGCCCAGCATGGGCGACCGCGCAATGTGCGAACGCGCAGGCATCCCGCTGTGGGTGATCGTCTCGCTCGGCGTGCAGGTGAACGGCTCGATCGGCATAGACAACTGGTGCGAGTTCGGCCCGAGCGGGTACGTTGCGCCGCTGTATGGCCGGGAGTATGTGCATGGCGTGCTCGATTGCTATTCGCTGGTGCGCGACTGGTATCTCGCCGAGCGCGGGGTCTCGCTGCCGGATTTCGCGCGCAAGGATGGGTGGTGGAACGACGGGTATTCGAACCTGTACGTCGCGCACTACCAGGACGCGGGATTTCTCGACTTGGGGCGCGATGCACAGGCCGAGCCGGGCGACGTGCTGCTGATGCAAATCCGTAGCAAGAACGGTGTGCCGAATCACTCCGGCGTGTATCTCGGTGGCGGCATGTTCGCGCATCACATGTACGGGCGATTGTCATGTCGCGCTGTGTGGGGCTCGATGTGGCGAGACTGTTTAACGACGGTGCTGCGATACGTGGGAGGTGCCGATTGAACGAGAAATTGCGTGAGGTGAAGCTTTACGGGATCGCGGGGGCTCGGTTCGGCCGGGTTCATTGGTTGGCCGTGTCCTCGACTGCCGAGGCGGTGCGCGCGCTGTCCGTGTTGATTCCCGGCTTTCAGCGCTTCCTGCTTGAGGCGCGCGCGGAAGGGCTGACGTTTGCGGTATTCAACGGTCGCCGGAACTTGAGCAGAGACGATCTCGGCGCCCCGGTGGGCGATGACGCGATTCGTATCGCGCCCGTGATTATCGGGAGCAAGAGCGGCGGCTTATTCCAGACGATTCTCGGCGCTGCGTTGGCAGTGGTTGGCTTCGTGTTCCAGCAACCAACGCTGATCGGCCTGGGCGTATCGATGGCGCTCGGTGGCATCACGCAGATGCTGAGTCCGCAACAAGCCGGGCTGGCTGGTGTCGCGGACAACGGCACGTCGTACTACTTCAACGGCGCGGTGAACAGTGCCGCCCAGGGGGAACCGGTGCCGCCCGTGTACGGAGAGATGGTCGTCGGTTCGAAGGTCGCGAGCTCGGGCATCTATACAGAGGATCAGCTGTGAAAAGGATCTATGCGGAATCCGGGTTGAAGCGGATCAGCGGCGCGAAAGGGGGAGGGGGAGGCGGTAGTGGTGGCGGAGAATCGCCGGACAACCTGCATTCCGTCGCGCGCGCGAAGGTGCTCGACATCATTTCCGAAGGCCCGATCGTCGGGCTGGTGAAGGGCATGCAGTCGGTGTTTCTCGATGGCACGCCTATCCAGAATTCTGACGGCTCGGTCAATTTCCAGAATTACAGCGTCGACGTTCGCACGGGCACGCTGGATCAGGAATTCATGCCGGGCTTTCCGGCGGTTGAACGTGAATCGGCTATCGGTGTTCCGCTGACGTCTGACGCGCCGTGGGTGCGGCAGGTGCAGAACACTCAGCTTACTGCGGTTCGTATTCGATTCGGTGTGCCTGCGCTTCAGAAAAGCGATCCGTCGGCTGGCGTGTTCGGCCATCGAGTGGAATATGCGATCGATTTGTCGGTCGATGGCGGGTCGTATGCCGAAGTGCTGAAGGGGGCATTCGACGGCAAGACGACGTCGCTCTATGAGCGTTCGCACCGGATCGAGCTGCCGCGCGCGAAAACCGGTTGGCTGGTGCGCGTGCGACGCATCACGCCGAACGCGCACAGCTCGTTGATCGCCGATGCCGTGAACATCGAAGCGATCACGGAGGTGATCGACCGCAAGATGCGTTATCCGATGACGGCACTCGTCGGCATGACGTTCGACGCTCGGTCATTCTCGCAGGTGCCGGTGCGGTCGTATCACGTGCGTGGCCTGATCATTCGTGTGCCGTCCAACTACGATCCGGAGACGCGGACGTATTCCGGTCCATGGGATGGGACGTTCAAGCTGGCGTGGACGAACAATCCGGCATGGATTTTCTACGACCTGCTGCTGAATGATCGCTACGGGCTCGGTAAGACCGTCGACGCGTCGATGATCGATAGGTGGGGCTTGTACGAGATCGCGCGCTATTGCGATGTCATGGTGTCGGATGGCAGGGGCGGTGTTGAGCCGCGCTTCACGTGCAACTGTGTGATCCAGTCGGCGGCCGACGCGTTCAAGGTACTTCAGGACATCGCCAGCGTGTTTCGCGGTATGGCGTACTGGGGGCCGGGTGCGGTGGTCGCGTCGGCGGATATGCCCTCGGACCCGGTCTACGTGTATACGGGTGCGAACGTGATTGATGGTGCGTTTCGGTACGTCGGCAGTGAGCGCAAGACGCGATACACCGTTGCGCTCGTGAGCTACAACGACCCGACGAATCAGTACAAGCAGGTGGTCGAATACGTGCCGGACGATGATGGTATCGCGCGCTACGGCGTCATCAAGACGCAGGTAACGGCGTTCGGGTGCACGTCACAGGCGCAGGCGCATCGGCTTGGGCGCTGGCTTCTCCTGACGTCGCGCTACGAGTCTGGGACAGTGTCGTTTAAGGTCGGCATGGATGGTGTGCTGGTCGGGCCCGGGCAAGTGATCGCGATTGCCGATCCGCGGAAGGCTGGTCGACGCACCGGTGGCCGGATTCGGTCTGCGGCCGGAAATGTCGTCACGCTGGATAAGGCGCCGACCGTGTCACCCGGTGACCGTTTCACAGCGATCCTGCCGTCCGGCGTTGCGCAGTATCGCGCGGTGAAGTCTGTCGATGGCGATGTGCTCACCCTGGCGGATCGATTCGATGCCGATCCTGTGCCTGGTGCCGTGTGGATGCTGGAAAACAACGAGCTCGAGGCGCAGCTCTATCGGGTCGTCGGTGTGCAGGAAAGCGACGACGAAGGTCGAATCGAGTACACGATCACGGCGACAATGCACGAGCCGGGGAAATACGCGGCGATCGACGATGGCGCACAAATCCAGCAGCGGCCGCCGACAATCATTCCGCCATCGGTGCAGGCGTCACCGACGAACGTGCGGATCTCGACTTACTCGGCGGTCGACCAGGGCATTTCGAAAACGACGATGGTTATCGCGTGGGATGCCGCGGACAACGCTGTGACGTACCTGCCGGAATGGCGCAAGGATAACGGCGAGTGGGTGACGAGTGCGCGGACCGGCGGACTGCAGGTCGAGGTGCCGGGAATCTACCAGGGGCGCTACGTGGCCCGCGTGCGCGCGCAGAACGTGATGGGTGTCACGTCGCTGCCGACCGTCAGCGCGGAAACGCAGCTGAAGGGGAAAACGACGCCGCCGCCGGCGGTAGCATCGCTCAAGGCGGCCAGCGTCGTCTACGGAATCAATCTCGATTGGACGTTTCCTGCCGATGGCACTGCCGGCGATACGCAGCGCACGGAGGTGTGGTACAGCCGCACGCCGGATCGAACTGCCGCAATCAAGCTTTCGGATTACGCGTATCCACAGGCGTCGACGTTCATGCAGGGGCTCGCAGTCGGGCAGGTGTTTTATTTCTGGGCTCGACTCGTCGACACGTCGGGCAATGTTGGACCGTGGTATCCGGCGTCCGGCCCGGGTGTGCAGGGGCAGCCTTCGACAGATCAATCGGAGTATGAAAGGTATTTCGAGGGCCGAATTTCACACTCGGCACTTGGCGAGGATCTGCGGAAGCCGATCGATGCGATCCCGGGCATTCAGCAGGGTGTTTCGGACAACGCCGATGCGATTGCAAAGGAAGTCGCTGATCGAACGACGGCCGTTGCGGGCGAGGCACAGGCGCGCGCGGACGCCATTTCTAGGGAGGTGAAGGATCGCACTGATGCGATCGCGAAAGAGGCCACCGATCGGGCCAATGCAGTGGCCGAAGAGGCACGTCTGCGCGGGGCAGCCGTCACAGCGGAGCAGACGGCTCGACAAACGGCTGACGACTCGCTTGGCAAGCGAATCGATACCGTGACGGCGAGCGTCGGCGACGCCGCGGCCGCGATCAAGCAGGAGGCGACAGCGCGGGCCGACGCCGACGGTGCGCTTTCCACGCGTATCGATGCCGTCGTCACGAAGTCGAACGACAACGCCGCGGCAATCTCGTCGGAGGCGACTACGCGCGCGACAGCCGACACGGCGCTTGGCAAGCGCGTCGATGCAGTGACAGCCGACGTCGGTTCGAACAAGGCCGCGATTGCAGCCGAGCAGCAGGCGCGAGCCGATGCGGATGGCGCGCTGTCGACTCGCATCGACTCTGCTGTCGCGAAGTCGAACGACAACGCGGCTGCCATTTCGTCAGAGGTGGCTGCGCGCGCCAGCGCCGACGCGGCACTCGGTAAGCGTGTCGATGCGGTGACGGCCGACGTCGGTGCGAACAAGGCGGCGATCACGTCAGAACAGCAGGCGCGGGCTGATGCAGATACGGCGCTGGGCAAACGTGTCGATGCTGTGACGGCGACGGCCGGCGATAACGCGGCAGCAATCGTTGCGGAGCAGAGCGCGCGGGCGGCCGGCGACAAGGCGAATGCGGATTCGATTTCATCGCTGAAAGCAACTGTCGATTCCAATTCGGCGGCCATTCGCGAGGAGGCGTCCGCGCGAGCCGATGCCGACTCGGCGCTGTCGAAGCAAGTCAGCCAGGTCTCGGCGCAGATCAGCGGACCGATGGCGGGCGATACCGGGCAGGCAGCTGGCTCGACTGCCGTGATGGCCGGCGTGTATTCGGAGCAGGCTGCGCGCGCCGAGGCAGATATGGCGCTGGGGCAGCGAATTGATTCGGTCTCTGCCCAGATGCAGAACGGTCAGGCGTCGTTGTATGCCGATATTCGAACGGAGGAGCAGGCGCGCGTCGATGCGGTGAGTGCGCAGGCCGAGCAAATCACGACCGTTCGTGCGCAGGCGAATGCGAACGCTGCGGCGGTCCAGACGGTTGCGCAGTCGTATGCGGATCTGAATGGCCGTGTTTCCGCCTCGTACCAGATCAAGACGCAGGTGACGACGGACGGCCGTACCTACATCGCCGGCATAGGCATTGGTGTCAACAACAACGAGGGCGTTGTCGAGTCACAGGTGTTGGTGTCGGCGCAGCGCTTCGCAGTGGTGGATCCGAATAACGGTGGCGCTTCGATCGTTCCGTTCGTGGTGCAGGGCGGGCAGGTGTTCTTGCGCCAAGCGCTGATCGGCTCGGGTTGGATCACTAACGCGATGATCGGAAGCTACATCCAGTCTGACAACTACATCGCAGGGCAGCAGGGATGGCGGCTCGATAAGAGCGGCTGGTTCGAAATCAACTCGACCGATGGTCGCGGCAACCGCACGGTGATCGATAGCAATGGCGGGCGCGTGTACGACGCAAACGGCGTTCTGCGTGTTCGTTGGGGGGTATGGGGGTAATGGACGCGGGGTTCTGGGTTTGGGATGGCGCAGGCAGCATGGTCCTCGACGGTACGTCGCGGGCCGGGCGGGTCGTTGGGATCGTGTACACGGGAGGCGGTGCGGGGTCCAATCCGGCTGACTTGTCAGGGGGCACGCCGTTCTGGGCGTTCATGCCGCAGTGGATTTTTCGGCGTGTCGGCGGTGCAGAGCCTACGCCGGTTGTCGCGATCGATGCATTCGGAATCAGCTGGTCGTACAGCGGGAATAGCAGCGGATCGAACGCATACTCGCCGGTGCCTGGTTGGATTGTTTTCGGGGTGTATTGATGGACGCAGGATTTCAGGCATTTACGGACAGCGGCCTTTATCAGATCGATGGGAGAACACCGAACTATCAGATGGTGCGGGCGATGTCAGGGCAGGCGGTAGACACTTCGTTACCGCTTGCGGTCAACGATGTGGGGAAGCCGTTCCGCGCGACGCTTCCGAGCGTCGCATTCTCGTTTAACTCCACAGTCGGGCCGATGTATGGCGTGTACGCATCTGATGGCGTCGGGATTTCGGTTTGGAACGTGAACGTCGACGGTGGCGTTTATACGATTCGATTCGCAACTGAGCGCACATGCGTCGTCTATTTTTTTCTGTTCGATCGCACACCCCCCGTCAATAGTGGTTTCGGGTTTCAGGTGTTTGCGCCGGATACGAAGCTCATCGCGGACACGTCGGTGCCGTTCCTTCGTGTACTTGATGTGATCGTCGATCACTACGTGCCTGGCACCGGATTTGTGACGATTGGGGCGCCCAGGCCGCAGTGGAAGTCACGATCGTACGGCAGGCCTGTTTTGATTTCGGCTATCGCGCCGGTGCATGTCGGCTGGAGCTATGACCCCGCCGGCCTGGAGATGACGTCGATACGTGTGACTGGCGACACGATCGCATGGGGAACCTCGATGTGGGGAGGTGGGAGGAAGCCAAACTTTACGGGATTTAAAGAGCAGTGGCATCACATGTTCATGGTGCTGGATGCGACAGGGATTGTGTGATGGGCCGCCAATTTGGCGGCCTTTCTTTTTATGGGGCAGGAATCGGGGAGCAGTAATGCAAGAGCACGAAAAGACGATCTTGGAGTTAATCCTCATGGGCGGACTGATTGGAATTGCGAAGGTTTTGGTCGGTAGCGAACAGCTGACGTTTCGGCTCGTAGCTGGGCGTGCGGTGCTCGGTTCGGCGACGTCGATGGTCGCCGGTCTGGCGCTGTTGCAGATCCCTGATTTGCCGCCGATCGCGTTGCTAGGCCTCGGGAGTGCGTTTGGCATCGTCGGGTCGCAGTACCTCGAGGTGCTGCTGCGCAGAAAGGCAAAGCAATTGTTTGGGGAGAGCAAGAATGGGTAATTACGACGCGGCCGCTCTGAAGGCCGAACTGATGCGCGACGAAGGGCGCAAGTACCGCATCTACACCGACACGGTAGGCAAGGTGTCAGGCGGTATCGGCCGCAATTTGACTGACAAGGGTTTACGGGACAGCGAGATCGATCTGATGTATGAGAACGATCGAGCCGAGACCGAGGCATGGCTCGACCGCAATCTGCCGTGGTGGCGAGCGCTGGATCCGGTGCGCCAGCGTGTGATGATGAACATGGCGTTCAACATGCAAGGGAAGCTGCTCGGGTTTCGCAAATTTCTCGCGGCGGCGCAACGCCGTGACTGGAGCACGGCCTCAGCCGAAATGCTCGACAGCCTGTGGGCGCGGCAGGTCGGGGATCGCGCAAAGCGCCTCGCATCGATGATGCGGAGCGGCGCATGACTTGGTTCGATCCTCGCCTCTGGCTGGTCGTTATCGCCGCAGTGTTCGTTGGTGCTGCGGCTGGGTATTCGAAGGGGCATCGCGACGCCGACCAATCTCACACAGTTGAAACGCAGGCGCAGCGAATTCGGGATCTCGTCACTGAGCGTGACAAGAGCGACCGGATCGCTCGCCAACAACAGAAGGACGCTGAAGATGCTTCGAAAAAACGAGACCAAGCGCGCGCTGATGCTGCCGCTGCTGCTTCCACTGCTGACGGCCTGCGCAAGCAAGTTGCCGAACTCGTCGAGCGATCGCGCGGTTCCGCCCCTTCGGCCAGAGGCCCGGCAACCGGCAACGCCCTCGATCTGCTCGCCGACGTGCTCGGCCGGACTGACGAGGCTGCGGGAGAGTTCGCGCGAATCGCTGACGAGCGAGGCATCGCCGGCCGGCAGTGCGAGCGCGACTACGACGCCCTGACGGCTGTGGCACATTAGCTATATAAGGCTGGACCAGACCAAGCAGACAGCGTCAGATGGTCTGACTCAGTTCGGCCAATAGTTGCCGTTCGCGCGACACGGAAGGCCGTCATTCCAATGACCGGAGCACTTCGGAACGTGCCGGATGGCCGATGGAGCCATGTCGACCGATGCGCGACAATCAGGTATAGGCCTCGGTTGGGCAACTATCCGGCTTTCGGGTGTCGCTTCACCCTTCCAGAGTCGCTGCGCGAGACGAAGCGGCTGCGACTTGAATGATTTTCTAGGCATCAGTGCGCGAAATCGCCTTAAGGCTCGTTCTAGGGGCCACTCGGAGAACGACAGTACTCTGTTGCATAGAGGCGGCGTTGATCGACGCCGCCTCTTCGAACGTCAACAACGATAGATGAAGCGGCAACGATAATGAATCAGTGTCTATCGCCAATCGAAGCAAGTCGGCCTGGGTATCATTCTCGCAAAAAATCATTAAGTCGATATCTGACGCGTCTGGGCAGTCTCGGTTGAGTGATCCGAACAAATGCCACTCTGTTCCGCTGGCGACCGGTCCAAGCGACACGGCAAGCTTTCTCAGGGCAGCTATGACACTTGAACGAGTCATCTTGAGAGACGTTGCATCAGATCTCCAAACGTAAGCGCCTGAGCTCCCATGGATCCGGCTGCCGCTTCCGCCTGCCCTGTTATAGAGCCATAGCTGGACGACTTTACTACTACATCAAAGTGGCCCACGCGAGTTCTTGCATTGCGCACGTCTTCAGCGCTCATATTGTATGCGTCTATCACTGCAACTGTAAGACTTGCTCCGCTCCGACGATCCACTCGAAAAACCGAGTCATATAGATACGAAATGGTTGAAACGTTGGTGTGTTGCGCCATGGCGTTTATGAAGAACCCCATGTTCTTGTCACGGAAGGAATCAACTGCCTTTGTGGCAGCTGCACGAGCTATATCGCCCATCGTACCGAACGCTGCCGGCACGGAATGAACGAAGTCGATCGCGGGCCCACTCCACAACGCTTTCGACGGCACGTTCACCACGAGTTGAGGCTTATTTTCTGCGCCAAAGAGCGGTTGTACGTGCGAAACTTGAACAACATCTTGGACGCCCAACACTGCTACCACAAATGTGTAATCGCCTTTCGACTCGATGACTAAGAATCCCTCGGGAGTTTGGTCCACGACCTTCAGCTCCCGTTCATTGTTTGTAAGCTTCTCGGCTACCCAATTCGTCACATTGCTCATGCATTAGTCCTCGAATATGTTGGACAGTTCTTCAGGGAAGCGAGAAGCATCCTGCTTGTCCCCTTCAATGTGGAAGGCCTCAAGGTCGTCGATATGTTGGCGGAATTGCTCAACAGTCAACTTTTCACCGTCTCGAAGCAAATGACGGTTAGTGTCGAGAACAGAAAGTATTCGCCGACTATTGGGTACGATGCGTGTAAGCATTTTACGCTTCCATTGCTCCGCAGCGCCGCTCTCAGGATTTCGAGCGGCTTCTATGTGGGGCCCGTATTGCTGGAAGATTGCGAAATTTTGAGCGAGGAGAGGCTCTACGATTTGGCGGGCGGCGGCGCGTTCGTCGAACCGCACAGCACCAAACAGGCCTTGAAGCTTATGCGCGTGCTCACGCTTCCATCCGAGCATCATCACGTCTGGGAAGGCATCCGGCGCCTTGTCAACCATAGTGTGGCAGTTTGCGCAGAGAACGATTAAGTTTTCGAAGGCGCCGCGCTCCTCTTTACTAAGCTCGGATTTCGCTCTCGGGCCGTTGTCGTTTGCGGCAAAGATATGTGCCATTTCAGCAATGTGAAACGACTCGCCCGCCGCATCAACGAAGAGCTCGTTCGCGCAGCCAGGATTCTGACAATACCCCGCAGAGGCAGCAAATAGTCGTCGTTGGGTGTGTGCATCGGGTGACGCGGCACCTCTAGAACAAGCCATGTTCATCCACCTTATCAAGTCGTCAGTATTATATTTCGGCTGACCAGATCGCTGCGCGTCCAGCGGTTCGAAAGCAAAGGGTGCCCCTTCGCGCGGCGAGGGCCTGACAGCCGGAACGACCGTTGTGCTCCGGAAGGAGTCTTCAATGGACGTCTCGAAGAAGGACCGCATCGGGTCGATCACGGCCCTTGATGAGGTGACGTCCAAGTAATCTCAGACTTGATCTGACTCTGACCGAGAGGTCAGGTCTAGACCTACACACATTAGCGCATACCGGCTCGTGTCATCTCTGCTCTAAGCAGATGCATGAGGCGATACAGCTGACCTTGCGCGCCGGCCAGATCGCCTTTGTTCGCTACGTTCTTGTCTGTGTAGACGTACCATTCTTCGACCCGCTCAAGCGATTTGCGAAGCGCGCGGATCTCAAGTATCAGCCAGCGCACTTGAAGGTCGGTGTACTCGCGCCAAAGCGCGCGTAGCTCGGCGTCCGTTGGCGCGTCGAACTCGGGTATCGCCGCCTTCATCTTGAAGCGTGGATCCGTGAGAGGCACCCGATTTCGATCGATCCTAGTCGCCTCGATCGGGTGGTAAGGGGCGAGAAAGACCGATCGCTCGTCGTTCTCGATCCAGCACTCGAATTCACGTTTTGTGAGCTCAACCGGGGTCCTCAGGCGTTGTTTGTCGCCCTGGAACCCGTACTCCCAGATGTAAGCCCACTGCGGCTTGATCACGTCGTCACCACTGTATAAAAACACAGTGTATCGCGCTGCACGATGCCGATGTCAAGTCGCTGAAATAGGGAGCGGATGACGCTGCTGGTGGTGATACGATCAATTTAGGTCTGAGATAAAAAGGGGACCGGATCGTGTCGACAGTCGCAACGCTGATGGATACTGCCGTCGCTGACGTTGAGCTCCTGCGCGTGCTGGATGCCGACGGAGACGACTTCAGCATTCCGCGTGACGTGGAATTTCTGCTACGTGGTTCATCCGCGGAGAAGGCATCGATCGTTGCAAGCTTCGTCAATGACCATCAGTACGGCCGAGCGTCTCTCGATCAGTCGGGAGAAATTTATCGTGTCCTGGTGGTGATCAACATGCCCATCCAGCAACACAATATCTTGTCCGTTTCCGGTTTCATGGCATGTCTTTGCATGCTCTACGGTCTGGAATATGACGGGTGGGGGTGCCTTGCCCAGAAGCGCCAGTAAATTGCGGTCTGTCACATTGGAGGTGTCCAGCGATGTGCACACGTTACCGAGCGCCGCACGAGGACTACGAGCTCCGAGAACTGCGGATCGAGCCGTTCAGCGAGATCTACCGGCGTTTCCCGTGGGAACCCGAGATCTACCAAGACTATCTGGCACCAATTGTCGCGAGTGTCGATGGGCGAATCGAACCTCTGGTCGCAGGATTCGGCTTCTGGCCACGCGCGCTGCAGAAGTCCAACGTCGAGAAGGCGAAAGAGCAGGGCAAGAAGCCGCCGATCATCCGCAGCACGATGAACGTGCGCGACGACAACCTCGGGAAGTCGCCCCTATATGGGCCTGCATGGCGCGCCGGGCGTCGCTGCCTGATTCCGGCCGACTGGGTCTACGAGCCGTGCTACGAGACGGGGAAGAACGTGTGGCACCGGATCGGCCTGACCGATTGGCGCACAATGTGCGTTGCCGGCATCTGGCGGACGCTGCAGGGCCAGGACGGTGCCGAGCATCACACGATGTCAATGATCACGGTAAACGGCGACGGGCACCCGATCTTTTCTCGGATGCACAAGCCAGATGACGAAAAGCGAGCTGTCGTGATTCTGCGGCCTGATGACTGGGAAGAGTGGTTGACGACGTCGAACGTCGAGGCGGCGCGCGCGATGCTGCAACTTTATCCGGCGGATGCAATGACGAGCGAACCAGCACATCATCGCCCCAATAATGAGGGCGGAAAAGGCTAGTAGCTTACAATTCAGGTGCTGACTAATCCAACAAATACCGACAGATCTCACCGCACGCACGATGAAAAATTTCATAAATTCGCTCAGATTGACGGTCTGGACGGCCGATTTTGCATGGAAGGTTCTCACCTTTCTCGTTCCCGTGGCCAGTGGTACGCTGGCCAGCGTGTTGGCAGCTGGTACACAAGTATTTCACTCGCTTGGTATGCTCGCGTGGTTTGGCATTGGGTTGTCCGCTGCAACGCTAACTGCCCTGACAATCTACCTTGTCCGAGCCTCGCAACTTGCGGCTGCAAAGGCTGAAAGTATTGCAGCCATTGCGACAAGGTCGACTCGAATAAATCCGCTCCACGCAAATTTTTCAGATGAAGTCATTCATCTCTCTGATCTGCATTTGCCAGGATTGCAACTCCACAAGCATAAGCAATTCAGAAATTGTAAATTTGTTGGCCCAGGAGCGATTGCGCTGCTGGGTTCGACGCTGGTTAAGTGCAGCCTCAACGATGTCGGCGACATTCTGACAATCCCGGATGCAACTATCGTGGGAATCACGGTGTTCGAGGGATGTACGTTCGAGAATTGTGAGTTCTGGCGGATGACTGTAGTCATTAGGAAGGGGGATGTTGAAACGTTCCGGAAGGTTCCTAACGCAAGAGTGGCGACGTGGTAATGCGGGTGCGGGAAGCCAGATCAGTAATGATCGGACGGCAAAACTGTTGAGGGAGAATTAGCGGCATATGCAGAACATCGGGCCTGCGTGCACGATGCTGCAGTTCTATGCGGCCGATCAGAATGCTGCCGAACTGAAGGCAAACCGACGGCTACTTTTTGCTGGAAGATGGTAGGAATGGCCCTCGTCGGACACGACTGAGCGATGGACGCATATTCCAATGTTCTCGCGCAACTTATTGATTTTCCGTGATAATGTATAAGGATTGTGATTCCTGTTTTTGTGAGTTCGAGTCGCATCACCTGATCGTTTTTCGGATGCACAAATCTCGCGACGAGAAGCGGTCAGTGCTGATCCTGCATCCTGCACGGGCAATTATTTATGAGATTTGTTCGCAGGTTTCGAACTGGGCTCGTCAATACGCTTGGGTGGGTGCTGGGCCGCCTTTAATGGTTTGCCGTCATAGGTGATAGTGCCAATTCCTTCCGAATATCTTACGTACGAGATGTATGGAAATTTGTCTATATTGGATTCTGAAAGCATTTTGGCTATTTGGGGGTTGAGTTTCTCAAGATTTGGGCCTGGTGTCGCCAGGATGACGAATTCCTCGCCTGGTAAGAGCCGTTCAACTTTGATTTTTGTGTTTTTTATTAATACCTCACCTTCATTTGAGATGGCTTCGCTTACTATGTCAGGAAGGTAATTTACGCGTTGATCGGCTTGAGTTGTAATCGTGATTTCTAGTTTAGTGGCAGGTGCGTTCCCCTGATTGACAACCGTACATGTCGCAGCTAACACGGAGTCGGCTGGTGCGCTGCTCGAGCAATCAATCTTAATTTTTGGGGTGAAGAAAAATGCAGATAGAAGCGGAGCCGTGACAACCAGCTGGATGCAACTTACCGCCAGAGCCAGCAGTGCTATTGTTGTGGCGGCGTTGTGTGGCCATCGTATTGATTTCAATTTGTTGGCGATGGATCTGAGTGGCATTTCGTAGTCTTGTGGCGTTTATTTCAGAGCTGTCAAATATATGACAGGTATTGTGGCTAGGGACTGAGATGTGCCCGAAAAGGAGCGTTCAGGTTTCTGATGTGTCCCGTGAGGCGGTGCACATTACTATGAAAAATTAAATCGAGCGCGATGGCGCGCCAAAAATATCCTACTCTCGTTGGGGATGTTTATAAGTTGGGTATGCTTGTCAAGAGATAGTAGTTGCCGATCTTTCGTTGATAGCGTGCTTTTTATCAGGATGTGGCCATTGTTGTCGAATGAAATCAGGCCTCTGTCAAACAGTCGATCGATATGTGGGGCAAGCAGTAACCCGTTATAGGGATTGATTCGCTCAGCGTTTGTGCCTAGACTCCACGCATGAATGTGCGACGCAATGAGAAGGTCCGGGTTTGCAAGGCCCGTGAGCGAACATTGACCGTTCCACATCTTGAGCAAATCCGCTCGAAATTTTCCCTGACCGATGCGGGCTTTCACAATCGCGTCGCGATCCGTCTTCGATATCTTCTTCCCGTACCCGCCATCGGTTATGAGCGCGTCTTCGAACCGTTCGATTACCCCGGATGCCTCGAGCAGGTAGGCGCCAGCATCTTTCGGCAGGTGCGCCATATAAATTTGCTTGAGGGTGCCCGTGCTGGTGAACAGGGATGGTGATGTGCGCTCGTCAAAGCATGACATGAATTCGGCGGAGACATCATCACGAAGCACCGGCGTCTTCAGTTCAATCAGTTGGACATCAACGCGATGTCCGCCGGCATTCCATTCGGAGAAGGAGCGGCTAGGGGGTCTCGGATCCGCATACGAGTCCTTGATCGCCTTGGCAATATGAGAGATGCGCTGACTGTGGCAGCAGAAGATCAAGTCCCCAGCCTTGACCTTCGCCACATTGTCCCAGTGCTCCAGGTGCTGTACCTTGCCCGATTGCGTGATCGTGTGTTGTGGCGCCCAGAGAAAATTGCCGCTGAGTACTTCATTGATCGTCAGCCCGACGTTTACCCAATAGAACTCCATTGCCCCGTAGCCCCGATTGTTGTGCCCGTGAAACGTTACCTGTCTTTTCTCGGTAGTGGAAGGGGGCAGATCAGGGTGCGCGAATGTTTAGGTTCACGGCCGCCTCGGGGACAATTTCGGGGACAACCGCGGGGATCGACGGGGGATAGATCATCCCGAGAATTCGAAAATCATAGGGAAAACAAAGGCATATGCCCCCGGCATCCCCCTTGGCACCCCGCCTAATTGGGTTCGAGTCCCATCAGCCACCCCAAAGAATTCCAAGCGGTATCCAGTAGTTAGAAACGGCACTGTCCAAAAAGACAGTGCCGTTTTTGTTTTGGAATTCCCTAATTGGGAATTACATACCTCCCCGCTTCACCATCTTCGTTCGATCGTAGACGCGCGCCGTCGTCGCCGGATTCGCATGCGGATCCGGCAACTCGCCACGTTCCGCCTTGTGCCGAGTCACGTAATACGCGCGCAGGTCGTGGAACGTGAAGCGTCACCCGATCTTCTTCAGCTCCAACGCCTTGCTCATCAGCTTCGACCACTCGGTCTTGAAACCGGCCGGCGAGTAGTGGGTCGCGTAGCGATTGGAGAACACGTACAGACAGTCGTCGCAGGCGCGCAATGAGTTCCGACAGGGTGGGCGTGATCTCGATGTGCTTGATGACTTCGCCGCGTTTCTTTCCGCGCTGCTTCGCGCGCTTAACCCTGTTCACGCCTGCCGCTTCGTCGATCTGCGGCCAGGACTGATACCCAGACGCAAAGTGGCGCACGTAACGTCCAAGAGGACGTCTACAAAGCCCGCAAAATCGAAGTCGTTACCGGCGACCCACTTTCCGACAGCGTCTTGATGAGCGCCTCAGACCGCGCGGCGGCGCGCGTCTCCTGTTCTTCCCACCTCAGGCGCTCACGCATCGATTCGCGCGTTTTCTCGCGCACGAACCGCGTTCTCCATGTGGATGAACGCGGCTTCGATACCGAACGCAGCGAAGAACGTCTCGTAATTCACGTCCTCGTCGAACTACGGGACTGCCGGGCGCGACAGCATGCCGTACTCGTCGCACGATCGCGCGCGACGCAGCCCCTCGAGGCTTGCCTGCGCGGTTGCGCGCAGGGTGTCGGTGGTGGTCATGGTGTAGTCCTCAGGACGTCGGAGCGTTGTATTGCATTCGTGCTAGGCTCCCAGTCATATTGCGGAGGTTGTCATGCAGCGAACAATCCAGTACCGCGGCTTTGAAATTGATGTCCAACTGACCTCATCCGCTCCGGACATGTACGACGTCACCTTCCAGATAAGGGGTCACGACAATCTCGGTATCCTCGGTGCGCGTGGACATCGGATACAGATTCGAAACGGCCCATTTACCCGACGCTGGGCATACCTCGTGGCCGAGATCGCGGGTCAGGCGGCAATTGATGTTTTGCTTGGTCCCGCCGAGTGATCTGCGTCCTTGGCCGTCAATTCGAGAGCTAGGCCCTTTCCTTGCCTAAGGTTCTAGGCCGGCGTGCCGTTATCTCCTGAGGACAGTCCTCGTGCCTCGATTGCTGTTCTGTTTTCTTGCCCGCTCGCGTTCTGCGTGAGCGGGCTATTTTCGTTTTGGGGTGGTCATGGTGTGGTCCTCGGTGGTCAGGCCGCGACGTCGGGACACACGCTGTTGCCGATCATGCGTACCTGCGCCGATTTCGACAGCGGCTCGCCGTTGACGACCGGGTCGAGCACGTAGCTGTCGGGGAGCCCCTGCGCGCGGGCCAGCTCGCGCGGTGTGAGCATGCGCATGCCGATGTCGACGATCGCGTCGTCTTTGCCGTGGATCGTGATCAGGCCGATGCGATCGCGCGTCGGGAACGTGTGCAGCGGCGCGCGCGCGTCCTGCCACTGGCCGCCCTCGCTGTAGTACTTGATCAGGAGCGCGCGTACGTCGGCAGGATGCGTGCCGCCGGCGCTGACCGTGTGCAGCGGGTCGTCGGCCGGCGCGCCTTCGCGGCTCGTGCCGCGCGACTTCACAAGGTTCGATGTCACCTGGTGATGATGGTCCTGCGTCGTGATCGTGCCGATCGACGCGTCGAGCCGGGCGATTCGTGTCCACCGTAGGAGTTGCATGAGCGCGACAAGGACGAGTATAAAAAGATGAAGGCCGGTCAGAGCAAAGGCCATCGATGGACCTATTCAGGTATTTGTTATGCCGATCACATTCTCCGAAACTAAGTGGTGGTTGTGTGCAGCGGCACTTTCGATTGCCGCAAGCGCGTTCGCAGAGACTGCAGCACCCAATTCAATCCGGCTATCGAATGGCCGTGAGATGCAACAAGACGGTAAGCACTTGGTTGAGGTCGATGCTGGACACCATCGCTCAGCGACGGTGCAATTGCCGCTCGCACTTCGTCGGGCCGTAGCTTCTGCGTCGAGTATCGGATTCCCATCGGCGAGCTCGAAGGTCGCCGACGGGAAGGAATTCGTATTGGTTGTTGTGAATCAGTCGTCCAGCAACAATCCGATGGGCTTCTGCGGCTCAGGAGAGGAGGGTACCCTCTACGTCCTCCAAATGAAGGGAAATGTCGCCGCCTCGAAGTATGCGGTGCCCGTGCAAAGCTGTTTGAATAGCGTGTCGCTCGACACCGACGTGAACAATCGCTCACCGTACCTCGCGATCGAATGGCTAGACGGCTCCCCGGGTTTCAAGATTGCATGGACCAATATCGACGATGCTGGTCCCGCCACCCGTGAGTATCGCTACAACGGCAGTACATTTGTCGAAAGCAAGAAGTAGTTTTTGTCGAGACCGGCTTGCAAAAATTCTGCGACTTCGTCGGCAGTGGGCCGAGTAGCTCGGTCTGGTCGACGAGCGTTCTTGCGATCAGGTGTCGTACCTCTGAAATTGAAGTTGTGCGGTTTCCTGCGGGTAACCGAGGTTTCCATTGGAATCTGCACTTGCAGGATATCGATGTGCTCCTTCGCTTAAGCCAAAGCGTCTATCATATGCATAACACAACAATTGGAGGAATGCATGGCCACCTACAAGGAACTGAAAGCCCAAGCGGAGGCATTGGCCGAGAAAGCAGAGGCTGCGCGCCGGGCTGAGATGCAATCCACTATTGATGACATTCGTGCCAAGGTCGCGGAGTACGGCATCACCGAAAAGGACATCTTCGGAGTGCGTCGTGGCAAGTCGGCAAAGCAACCGAAGGCTCCGGCGGAGGCGAAATATCGCGATCCGAAGACTGGCGCGACCTGGTCGGGCCGTGGCCGTGCGCCGGCTTGGATTAAGGATGTCAAGAATCGGAATCGATTCCTGATCCAGGAGTAAATCGACTTTGGGGCTGTAAACTCGCTCGCGTTTCGTTGTATTGACGACGTCGGGCGCGATGTGCGTCCAAGCGAAGCCCGCATGCGAAAGCAAGCGGGCTTTTTTGATTGCAGTGATGCGCCAGTTCGCCTACAATCACGGCCGCGGGGTGGAGCAGTCTGGCAGCTCGTCGGGCTCATAACCCGAAGGTCATAGGTTCAAATCCTATCCCCGCAACCAA
>NZ_QTQD01000037.1:0-76733 GCF_003858025.1 Burkholderia sp. Bp9004
TGTGGAAGGCGACCACCGAGATCCATCACCACGTGTCGCACGACGGTGAAGGCGCGGGCGGTGCCGGCGGCGCGGCCGGCCTGACGATGTGGGCCGCGATCGGCCAGATCGTGATGCTCGACATCGTGTTCTCGATCGACAGCATCGTGACCGCGATCGGCATGACCGAACACGTGCCGATCATGTTCGTCGCGGTGATCGTCGCGGTGAGCGTGATGCTGTTCGCCGCGCAGCCGCTCGCACGCTTCATCGACCGCAACCCGACCATCGTGATGCTCGCGCTGTCGTTCCTGGTCGTGATCGGCATGACGCTGATCGCCGAAGGGTTCGGTTCGCACGTGCCGAAGGGTTACATCTACGCGGCGATGGCGTTCTCGGCCTTCGTCGAAGGCATGAACATGCTGGCGCGGCGTGCGAAGGCGAAGCGCGCGGCACGCACGCAAGGTCACTGAGCCACCGCGCGTGACGCCGGCTGTGGCCGGCTCGCGCGCGTCACACGGAACCCGGACGACATTCGCCCGGAAAGGAGAGACGCGATGAAATGCCCTGTCTGCAAGACGCCCGACCTGCTGATGGCCGAGCGCCAGTCGATCGAGATCGACTACTGTCCCACCTGCCGCGGCGTGTGGCTCGATCGCGGCGAACTCGACAAGCTGATCGCCCGCGAAACCGATGACGCGCCGGCACGTCGCGACGCCGCGCCGGCGCCGTCCGATGCGCCCGCGCAGCGCGGTCGCGACGATGGCTGGGGGCGCGACGGACGCTCGCACGACGAGCGTTACCGGCACGACGGCCGGCGTCGCAAGAAGTCGGTGTTCGACCTGTTCGATTTCGATTGAAGCCGCCGGCAGCCGCCGCATGCCGCGCGTCGTGAAACAAGCCCCGCATAGGCGTTGCCTGGCGGGGCTTGTTCATCGTCGGTACGGCCTCGGGCAGTACCGGAGCGCGACGCTCATGCGTCGCCGGCTTTCACGTCGATACGGCGCGGGCGGGCTTCTTCGCGACGCGGAATCGTCAGCGTGAGCACGCCGTCGCGCAGGTTCGCGTCGATCCTCGACGTGTCGAGGTCCGCACTCAGCGCGAACGTGCGCACGAAGCGCGGCGCGCGAACTTCCGCATGCCGCACGCGCAACTCGGCCGGCGTGTCGATGCGCGCTTCGGCTTCGATCGTCAGCGTACTGTCGTGCACCTTCACGTCGAGGTTTTCCCGCGGCACGCCGGGCAGGTCGGCGCGCAGCGTGACGCACTGCGAATCTTCGACGATGTCGACGGCCGGCACGATCGCCGGCCGACGCGATGCGTCCTCGGCGGCGGCGGTAGCGCCAGCGGACGGGGTGCCGGGCTGGCGTTCGGTCAGGGTCTGGCTCGTATTCATGTCGTTCTCCTGAAGGTGATGCCGAGGTTACTGGACGGTGATGGCGCGCGGCTTCGATTCTTCGCGACGCCCGACGCGAATCAGCAGGCAGCCGTTTTGGTAGCGGGCGCTGACGTTGTCGGGATCGGCGTTCTGCGGCAGCTCGACCACGCGGCGGAACTTGCCGTGAAAGCGCTCATGCGCATAGGTGCGTACGTCGTCGCCGGCTTGCTGCGGCACGGGCTTGCGCTCGCCGCTGATCGTCAGCAGATCCTTGTCGATCGATACGTCGAAGTCCGCCGCGGCCATGCCGGGCGCGAACGCGACGATTTCGATCGTGTCGTCGGTGGCGCCGATGTTCAGCGCGGGGAACGCGCTCGGCCGGCCCTCGCGGATGCCGGTCGGAAGCCCGCCGAACAGGCCCGCCATCTGGCGCTGGACGCGGGCGAATTCGTCGAACAGGTCGTTGCCGAAATAGAGATCGCTCATGATGGTCCTCCTGCACGTGAACCGCGGAATACGCGACGGGCGCTGACGACAAGGTGCCGCGCGGTTTTCCGCGGGATTGAAACGGGGCGGTGCGCGATATCGGCACTGCCCGGCACCGCGTAATTAGAGGCCGTCGAAACGTATTTCAAGAGGGAAATCGCACGTTGCATCGCCGCAGCGCGACGCCGCGAATCGATGCGACAATCCCCGCGCATCAACTGACCACGGAGACGGGACGCACATGGACATTCAACGTATCGCGATCGTCGGCACCGGCGTGATCGGCGCGAGCTGGACGGCTTTCTATCTGACGCAGGGTTTCGACGTCGTCGCGACCGACCCGGCGCCGCAGGCCGACGTGCGGCTGCGCGACGCGCTGGCTGCGTTTCTCGGCGAGCGCGCCGCCGAACTTGCCGCGCGGCTGTCGTTCGATGCCGATCTCGGGCGTGCACTGGACGGTGTCGACTTCGTGCAGGAGAACGGCCCCGAGCGGCTCGACCTGAAGCGTGCGCTGTACCGGCAGATGGACGACGTGCTGCCCGCGCACGTGCCGATCGCGTCGAGCTCGTCGGGCCTGAAGATGTCCGATATCCAGACCGCGTGCGCGAAGCATCCGGAACGCTGCCTGATCGCGCACCCGTTCAATCCGCCGCACCTGATCCCGCTCGTCGAGCTGGTCGGCGGCGACGCGACCGACTCGAGCGTGATCGCGCGCGTGAAGGATTTCTACGACGCGCTCGGCAAGCAGACGATCGTGCTCAACAAGGAGATGACCGGCCACGTCGCGAACCGCCTCGCGGCCGCGCTGTTCCGCGAGGTGTATCACCTCGTCGGCGAAGGCGTCGTGAGCGTCGCCGATGCGGACAAGGCCGTCGCTTGGGGCCCGGGCTTGCGCTGGGGACTGATGGGGCAGTGCCTGACCTATCACCTCGGCGGCGGGGCGGGCGGGATCGCGCACTTTCTCGAACACCTGTCGGGGCCGATCACGAGCTGGTGGGACGACCTCGGCACGCCGTCGTTCGATCCGGCCGTCGATCGCAAGTTGAACGATGAACTGCGCGCGATCCAGGGTGACCATTCGATGCAGGAACTGGCGGCCGAGCGCGACCGGTTGCTCGTCGAGCTGATCGACGCGCGGCGCCGCAGCTTCCTGCCCTGATCCGGGCGCGCCGGCGCGGCTGCGCCGGCTATTGCTGCGACATCGCCTGGCGGGCTGGCGGCGTCTGGGCCAGCCAGGCGGGGCTCGCGGCCTGCACGAGTTCGCGGTTGCGCGCGCGCGTCGCCGCGTTCGGCGGGTAGTTGCCGTCGTTCGTCGGCAGTTCGCCGTCGAGATAGGCCTGCTTGAGCTGGTCGATGACTTCCGCGCGGGTCAGCCCCGGTGTGGGGGCCGACGCATCGGTCTGGGCAAAGGCGGGGGACAGCAGGGCGGCTGCAGCGGTCGCGACGGCGAATCGCAGGACGTTCTTCATGGTGGACTCCGATCAATGGGACGGGGTACCGGAGGCGCGCGGCGAGGTGCGATGCGTTCCGATGTGAGCCCATTGTCGCGAGCGGGTGCTGCGCGGACGATGACGCGTTCCGGGCAACGCTGTCAGGTGCGACGGACGCGCCCGGGTGCGGCCGGGCGCGCGGTGCCGCGCTACAGCTCGGCCGCCGCCGTGATCAGCGTGGCTTCGAGCGCGAGCGTCGAGCGCGACGCGGCCGCCGGGCGGTCGATCACGTATTCGAGTTCGCCGAGTTCGGGCAGCCCCGCGTCGAGCCGTGCGAGCCCGGCCGGGATCACGTAGCCGGCGAACGCGCTGACGCCGAGCCCCGCGCTCGCGGCGGCGCGCAGCACCGCGACGCTGCTGCTCACGACCGCGATCCGGTACGGCCGTCCGACCGCCTCGAGCGACTCGAGCACGCGGCGGCGCGATACGCTCGGCTCCGGATGCATCGCGAGCGGTAGCACGGCCTCGTGGCCGGTGATCCGCGAATCGGGGCCGGTGCACCAGTACAGCGGCTCGCTGCGGATCACGCGGCCGCGCCGGCTGCCGGCGATGCGTTTCGCGAACACCAGATCGTGCCGGCCTTCGTCGAGCGCGTCGAACAGGTCGCCCGACAGCCCCGTCGAGATCGCGAGCTCGACGTCCGGATTGCGCTGCACGAAGCTCGCGAGCGCGGCCGTCAGGTGCGCGGACGCGAAATCCTCCGACATCGCGAGCCGCACCTTGCCCGACAGCGGCGGCCCGCACACCGACGTGACGGCTTCGTCCATCAGTTCGAGGATGCGCACCGCGTAGCGGAACAGCGCGTCGCCGTGCTGCGACAGGTGCACGTTGCGCGTGTCGCGCTCGAACAGCGGCCGGTCGAGCAGCTCCTCGAGGCGGCGGATGTGCTGGCTGACGGTCGACTGCGACAGGCTCACGCGCTCGGACGCGGCGGTGAAGCTGCCGGACTGGGCGACGGCAACGAAGCTGCGCAGCAGCTCAGGCGGTAACGGGCGCATTGCTAAATCCACTGAATCGGTTTCGACAACTTCATAAATGGCCGGATGATGCGGCGCTAGTATCGGATCACGCGCCGGTGCGGCCTCTGCGACCGGGGGCCACCAGACGCGTAGCCCGTGTCGCGCCGCCGGCTGCATCGGTCAGTCTAAGCCATCCGGCGTCCGGCCCGAAACCGCATCATCCCATCGACCCCGAGAACGTGCTCGCACGACGAGCCGCCGGGCCGCGGCGCACCGCCGCAGGAGACAGACAGTCCGCCCGGGATCGGCGTGCGGGCCTGACTCCCGCACGCGTTCGGCGCCCGTCACGAAGAGACTGGAGACGACTCATGATCATCTACGGAACCGCGCTGCTGGCGTTCTGCCACCTGGCCGGACTGTTCCTTGGCGACCTGCTTGGCACCGCGATCGGCGTGAAAACCAACGTCGGCGGCGTCGGCATCGCGATGCTGCTGCTGATCTGCCTGCGCCTGTGGCTGCATCGCCGTGGCTGGCTGCCGAAGGAGACCGAGGCCGGCGTCGGTTTCTGGGGCGCGATGTACATCCCGGTGGTCGTCGCGATGGCCGCGAACCAGAACGTCGTCGCCGCGCTCAAGGGCGGCCCCGTCGCGCTGCTGGCCGCCATTGGCGCGGTCGCGATCTGCGCATGCTGCATCGCGATACTCGTGCGCACCGGGCGCGACGACACGGCCTTCGCGGGCGTGCCGCAATTCGAAGAACAGTGACGGAGGCCACCATGTTGCAGATGCTCGAAAAAACCGTCGCCCACAACGGGCTCGTCGCATCGTTCGCGCTGGTCGGCCTGATCATGTGGCTGTCGTCGATCGCGTCGCGCAAGCTCACGTTCGGCCGCGTGCACGGCTCCGCGATCGCGATCGTGATCGGCCTCGTGCTCGCCTATGTCGGCGGCGCATTCACCGGTGGCGAGAAGGGGCTGGCCGACGTCAAGCTGTTCGCAGGTATCGGCCTGATGGGCGGTGCGATGCTGCGCGATTTCGCGATCGTCGCGACCGCGTTCGAAGTGCAGCCGGCCGAGGCGCGCAAGGCCGGCCTCGTCGGCGTCGTGTCGCTGCTGCTCGGCACCGTGCTGCCGTTCATCGTCGGCGCGTGCATCGCGCGCGCGTTCGGCTATACCGACGCGGTCAGCATGACGACGATCGGCGCGGGCGCCGTCACCTACATCGTCGGGCCCGTCACGGGCGCGGCGATCGGTGCGAGCTCCGACGTGATCGCGCTCAGCATCGCGACCGGGCTCGTGAAAGCGATCATCGTGATGGTCGGCACGCCGGTCGCGGCCAGCTTCATGGGCCTGAAGACGCCGCGCTCCGCGATGATCTTCGGCGGCCTGGCCGGCACCGTGAGCGGCGTGAGTGCGGGGCTTGCCGCGACCGACCGCCGGCTCGTGCCGTATGGCGCGCTGGTCGCGACGTTCCATACCGGCGTCGGCTGCCTGCTCGGGCCGTCGGTGCTGTTCTTCACGACGCGCGCGCTGGTCGGCGCGTGACCGCACATGGCCCGTCGCGCGCGGGCCGCATCCATCGCGGCGTCCTCTGAGTCGCATTCGTCAACATCATCAATCGGCGGCGGCGCCAGGCTTAGAATGCCGCTGAACCATCGAAGCGGGAGAACTGTTCATGACGGGATGGAATCACGCGCGGCAGGCGCGCGATGCACGCCTCGCGGCCGGCGCAGCCTTCGCGCAGGGCAAGCGGGTCGATGCGCGCGACACCGTCGCGTTGCTCGAAGCAGTGCTGCGGCCCGGCGACCGCGTGTGCCTCGAAGGCGACAACCAGAAGCAGGCCGACCTGCTCGCGACGGCGCTCGCCGACGTCGACAGCGCGAAGATCCACGACCTGCACATGGTGCAGTCGGGCGTCGTGCTGCCCGAGCATCTCGACGTGTTCGAGCGCGGTATCGCGAAGCGGCTCGACTTCGCGTATTCGGGCCCGCAGTCGCAGCGGATCGCGAAGCTGCTGTTCGGCGGCAAGATCGCGCTTGGCGCGGTGCACACGTATCTCGAACTGTTCGCGCGCTACTTCATCGACCTCACGCCGCATGTCGCGCTGATCGCGGCGGTCAGCGCCGACGCCGACGGCAATCTCTATACCGGCCCGAACACGGAAGACACGCCGACCGTCGTCGAGGCCACCGCGTTCAAGGACGGCATCGTGATCGCGCAGGTCGACCGGATCGTCGACAAGGTGCCGCGCGTCGACATCCCGGGCGACCGCGTGCATTTCGTCGTCGAGGCCGGCCGGCCGTTCTACGTCGAGCCGCTGTTCACGCGCGACCCGGCCGCGATCACCGAGACACAGATCCTGACCGCGATGCTCGCGATCAAGGGCATCTACGAACCGTACGGGATCAAGCGCCTGAATCACGGGATCGGCTTCAACACGGCCGCGATCGAGCTGCTGCTGCCGACCTACGGCGCGAAGCTCGGGCTGAAGGGCAAGGTCTGCACGCACTGGGCGCTCAATCCGCACCCGACGCTGATTCCCGCGATCGAATCGGGCTGGGTCGAGCAGATCCACTGCTTCGGCTCCGAAGTCGGGATGGACGACTACATCCGCGCGCGCTCCGACGTGTGGTTCACGGGCCCGGACGGCTCGCTGCGCTCGAACCGTGCGTTCTGCCAGACCGCCGGCCTTTACGCGTGCGACATGTTCATCGGCTCGACGCTGCAGATCGACCTGTCCGGCCATTCGTCGACGGTCACCGCCGAGCGGATCGCCGGTTTCGGCGGCGCGCCGAACATGGGCAGCGACGCGCGCGGCCGGCGCCACCCGAGCGAGCCGTGGCTGAAGGCCGGCGCGGAAGCCGACCCGGACACGCCGGCGGCGCTCAGGCGCGGCCGCAAGCTGGTCGTGCAGATCGGCGAGACCTTCGGCGACAAGAACGTGCCGATGTTCGTCGAGAAGCTCGATGCGCTGAAGCTCGCCGACAAGCTGCAGCTCGACCTCGCACCGATCATGGTCTACGGCGACGACGTCACGCACATCGTCACCGAGGAAGGGATCGCGAACCTGCTGATGTGCCGCGACAAGGACGAACGCGAGCATGCGATCCGCGGCGTGGCCGGCTACACGGAAGTCGGCCGCGGCCGCGACCGCAGGATGGTCGAGCGCCTGCGCGAGCGCGGCGTGATCCGCCGCCCGGAAGATCTCGGCATCGATCCGCTCGACGCCGACCGCCGCTGGCTCGCCGCGCGCTCGATCAAGGATCTCGTGCACTGGTCGGGCGGCCTGTATGCGCCGCCGGCCCGGTTCCGCAACTGGTGAGGAAGAGGGCATGGAACAGTTGAACTATCGCTTCACCGCGCGCGGGCGTGCGCGGGGCGAACTGGCCACCGCGCTCGTTGGCGTGGTCGCGTCCGGCAATCTCGAGGTGCTCGTCGAGCGCGTGCTGCCGGGCAACGAATGCGAGATCGACATCCGCACTGCGGCGGTTGGTTTCGGCGCGGTGTGGCAGGCGGTGGTGTCGGATTTCGTCGAACGGCGCGCGCCGGGCGGCCTGAAGCTGTCGATCAACGACGGCGGCGCGCGGCCGGACATGGTGTCGCTGCGGCTCGCGCAAGCCGTGCGCGCGATCGAGGGGGACGCATGATGACCGACGCGATCCACGACGCACCCGCGTTCGTCGCGAACGCCGCGAGCTGGTACGAAGCGTCGGCGCGCCAGCGCGTCGACGGACTGCTCGACGCGGGCAGCTTCACGGAATTTCTCGGGCCGGGCGAGCGTGTGACGAGCCCGCACTTGCCGCTGTTCGACCTGCCGCAGCAGTTCGACGACGGGATGGTGGTCGGCCATGGCCGGCTCGGCGGCCAGCCGGTGTTCGTCGCCGCGCAGGAGGGCCGCTTCATGGGCGGTGCGTTCGGCGAAGTGCACGGCGCGAAGCTCACCGGGTTGCTGCGCGCCGCGCGCGACGTCGGCAAGCCGGTGCTGATCCTGTTCGACACCGGCGGCGTGCGGCTGCAGGAAGCGAATGCGGGCGAGCTCGCAATCGCCGAGATCATGCGTGCGCTCGTCGAGGCGCGCGCGGCGGGCGTGCCGGTGATCGGGCTGATCGGCGGGCGCGCGGGCTGCTACGGCGGCGGCGGGCTGCTCGCCGCGTGCTGCTCGGCGCTCGCGGTGTCCGAGCAGGGGCGCATCAGCGTGTCGGGGCCCGAGGTGATCGAGACCAACCGCGGTGTCGAGGAATTCGACGCGAAGGACCGCGCGCTGATCTGGCGCACGATGGGCGGCAAGCACCGTCGGCTGATCGGCAGCGCGGATCGCTATGTGGCCGATACACCCGATGCGTTTCGCGCGGCCGCGCTCGACCTGATCGGCCGTGCGCCGACATTCGATGCGGCGATGCTGCGTGCGGAGCAGGCGCGGCTCGAAGCGCGCGTCGAGCGGTTCGGCACGTGCAGGGATGCGCTCGACGTGTGGCGCGCGCTCGGCGCGAGCGAGCCGGAAGCGATTCCCGGCATGTCCGACGATGAATTCGCGAAGCTCGCCGATCAACTGCAGGAGCAGAAATGACACGACCCCCACGCTCACTTGGTTCGCTGCCCCCCGAGGGGGCGCCTGCCTCCCTTGGGGTGGCCCGGCGGGAGGCAGCATGACGCTCGATGAAGTTCTGAATTCGCTGTTTCCCGAAGGCCATTCGATCAAGCGAAACGGCGGCCTGCTGACGGGCCACGCTGAACTGACCGGCACGCGCGTCGACGTGATCGGCGTCGCCGATCGCTTGCCGTTCGGCATCGACGAAGCCATCACGCTCGCATCGCACGTGCTCGACACGATCGAGCGTGGCGGCGTCACGCCGATTCTCGTGCTCGTCGACAGCGACAGCCAGCGGATGAGCAAGCGCGACGAACTGCTCGGCCTGAACGAAGGGCTGTCGCATCTCGCGAAATGCCTGATGCATGCGGAGCTTGCCGGGCACCGGACGATCGGCCTGCTGTACGGCCATGCGGCCGCGGGCGCGTTCATCGCGACCGCGCTCGCGACACGCACGCTGCTCGGAGTGCCGGGTGCCGAGCCCGAGGTGATGGACCTGCCGTCGATGTCGCGCGTGACGAAGCTGCCGATCGACGTGCTGAAGGCAATGGCACGCTCGACGCCGGTGTTCGCGCCGGGGCTCGACAATCTCGTGAAGATGGGCGCCGTCGACGCCGTGCTCGATCCAGCCCGCGCGCTCGACGCGCAGGTCGGCGAATGGCTCGGCAAGCCGGCCGATCGCACCGATGGTCGTGCGGCGCGCGGCCGGCCGGTCGCGGCCGATGTCGCGCGGCGCGTCGAGGCACTCGCGCGTGCCGCACGCTGACACGCCGCCGCGACGCCACACGCTCGTCACGCTGACGGCGGCCGGGTGGCGCGCGGCATGCGCGCGCGATCCCGCGCTGGCGGCCGATCCGCTCGTGCACGCGTGGGCCGCGCGCGGCTGGCCGACGATCGTGCGCCGCGCGTCGCCCGACGAGGCCGATGCGCGGCGCGTGCCGCTCGGCTTGCCGCTGCCGCCTTCCGCGGGCAAACGGCGCATCGCACTGAGCGTCGCCGCCGACGCGGTGGAGTCGGTCGGCCCGCTGCCCACGCTGGCCGACGTGCTGGCCGCTGCGCCCGACGCATGGCACGCGACGCTGCGCGAGCTGGATGCGCTTGGCGCGCGCTGCGGCGTGCAGGGTCGCGTGTTCGGCAGCCTCGCGTGGCAGGCGCTGACGGGCGAGCGCTATCTGAGCGCGTCCTCCGATCTCGACATCGTGTTCCCGCTGCCGGACGCCGCATCGCTCGCGGCGCTGCTCGACGGCCTGGCGGCACTCGACGCGCGCGCGCCGATGCACATCGACGGCGAACTGCTGCGCGACGACGGCGCGGGCGCGAACTGGCGCGAATTGCATGCGCGGCTGCCTGAAGTCGCGGTCAAGACGGCGATCGCCGTCGAACTGATGTCCGCCGACGCATTCACGGGAGGCACGCGATGAGTGCATGGGCCGCCCGCCGGGCGGCGGCGCCGTCCGAGGCCGAGCGCATCGCCGAACTCGCCGAGCGCAGCCTCGTGCTCGAGATCGAGACATATCCGAAACCGGGCCTCGTCAGTCACGTCGACACCGGCAGCCATGCGGACATGGACGCTGCGACGTTCGCGCGCAGCGCGGCCGTGCTGCGGCCGTACTTCGCGGAACTCGCCGACGCCGGCGCGCGTGACGCGGATATGGCCGTGCTGCGCAAGATCGGGCTGCGCGCGGAACACGCGATGCTCGCGGCGACCGGCGGCGTCAACACGCATCGCGGCGCGATTTTCGGGCTCGGGTTGCTGTGCGCGGCCGCCGGGCGCCGCACGGTGCCCGGCACGGCGGCCCGCACGATGACGCTCGGCGCGTTCGTCGCGCAGCGGTGGGGCACCGAGATTCTCGGCGGCCCGCGGCTGCCCGACAGTCACGGCGAGCGCGCGAGCCGCCGCTACGGCGTGGGCGGCGCGCGGCGCGAGGCGGCCGACGGGTTCGCGACCGTGTACGGCGTCGGATTGCCGGCGCTGCGCCGCGCGCAGCGCCGCGTGCCGGACGATCCGGAGGCCGCGCGCGTCGACGCATGCTTCGCGCTGATCGCCGCGCTCGACGATACGAATCTGCTGCACCGGGGTGGGCCGGCCGGCCTCGATTTCGCGCGGGCCACGGCACGCGCATTCGTCGCCCGCGGCGGCATACGCGCTCGCGACTGGCGATTGCGCGCGGCCGCCGCGCACCGCGCGTTCGTCGCACGCCGGCTGAGCCCGGGCGGCGCGGCCGACCTGCTGGCGATGAGCGTGTTCGTCGACGCACTCGAAGCGGCCGAGGAGGGGGGATGACGCTGGCGATCCTGTGTTCGGGGCAAGGCGCGCAGCGGGCGGACATGTTCGAGTTGACCGGCGCCGCGCCACAGGCTGATACGCTGTTCGAGCATGCGGGCCGGCTCCTTGGCGACGATCCGCGCGACTGGGTGCGGCATGCCCGACCGGACGCGCTGCGCGAGAACCGCGCCGCGCAGATCCTTTGCACGGTGCAGGCGCTCGCGGCGGCCGCGTTGCTCGACGCGGTGTGGCCGCGCAGGCGCTGTGTCGCGGGTTACAGCGTCGGCGAAGTCGCGTCGTGGAGCGTCGCGGGGATGATCGATCCGCACGATGCGCTGGATCTGGCCGACGCGCGCGCGCGCGCAATGGACGCCGCGAGCGGCGGCGACGAACGGATGGCGTTCGTGCGCGGGCTGACGCGCGCGCAGCTCACGCAACTGTGCGACGGTCGCGATGCGGCGATCGCGATCGCCAATCCGGGCGACGCATTCGTGGTGGCCGGGCGGCAGGCCGACGTTGCCGCGGTGGCCGACGACGCGGCACGCGACGGTGCGCTGCGCGTCGCGCCCGTGTGCGTACGGATCGCGTCGCACACGCGCTGGCTCGCGTCGGCGGTGCCCGCGTTTCGCGCGTCGCTGGCTGGCGTGAACGTGCGCCGGCCGTTGCCCGGTACGCGGCTGTTTTCGGGGATCGACGGCGCGTCGGTGCTCGATGTCGGCACGGGGCTGGACAAGCTCGCGCGGCAGATCGCGGAGCCGGTCGAGTGGGCGGCCTGCCTGGCCGCGTGCGTCGAGGCCGGCGCGACCGCGTTTCTCGAACTTGGCCCGGGCCGAGCCTTGGCCGAGATGGCGGGCGGCGCTTATCCGGCACTGCCGGCACGCAGCGTCGCGGATTTCCGTTCGGTCGACGGTATCGCGAACTGGCTCGCGCGCGTCGCGCCCGGCTGACGGGCGGCGCGCGAGCGGCCCGGAAACGCCGGGAAATCCCGGCGAGATCGATTCCGGAACCGGCCCGCCAGGTGGTGGTTGCGCACCGGGTGTTGCGCCGGCGCAGCAGCGTCGCAGCAGGCGCTTGCCACGCGAATTGGCGTCGCTACAATGGCGCCCGCCATGAGACCAGCCGCCTTCCTCCTCGCCGTGCTTTGCTGCGCGGCGACCGCCCACGCCAGCCCGATTCCGTCCGATGCCGCATCGGTCGGCACGTACTTTTCGTATGACAATGCGGCGGCCGACGCGACCGTCGACCTGATCGGACAGGCGCAGCGCCGCGTGCTGCTGGCCGGCTACGCGTACGTGCCGCCCGCGGTCGCGGCGGCGTTGCGCGACGCGCGTTCGCGCGGGATCGAAGTGCGGGTCGTGCTGGTGCGTTCGCCGCGTGCGGGCAAGTACAGCGGCGCGGGTTATCTGAAATCGGCAGGCATCGACGTCGCGATCGATTCGCGGCACGGCGATCCCGCGCCGCGCTTCGTGATCGTCGACGACAGCGTCGCGCTGACGACGCTGTCCGACGGCGCGCCCGCGCACGCGGAAACGGTGAACGTGTTCCAGCGCGCACCGGAGCTCGCGCAGTCGTACGCGCAGTCGTTCTGGCGGCTGTACCGGCAGGCCGGCGGGCTCTGAGCGCCTGACGGCGGACCCGCCCGGGCAAACGCCACCCATCCTTTTCCCGCCGTAATCCGCATGCCGCGCGCGCCGGTATGACCCCGCTTGCATCGGCGCGTCCGATGAACCATGCTCGTTGAACAGGGTGCCGGTGCGCGCGTCGCGCATCCGGCGCAACGGGCAGGGAACCATCGTGATCGAATGTTTTGCCGATCGTGCCGACGCGGGGCGCCGGCTTGCGCATGCGCTGCAGGACTATGCGGGGCGTCGCGACGTCGTCGTACTCGCGCTGCCGCGTGGCGGCGTGCCGGTCGCATTCCCGGTCGCGCAGGCGCTGCGCGCGCCGCTCGACGTGCTGGTGGTGCGCAAGCTCGGCATGCCGTCCGATCCGGAATTCGCGATCGGCGCGATCGCGACCGGCGGAGCGATCCACCTGCAGCATTCGGCGATCCGCGCGATGGGCGTGACCGATGCCCAACTGGCCGACGTGATCGCGCGCGAGACAGCCGAACTGCAGCGCCGCGAAGCGCTGTATCGCGGCGCCCGGCCGCCGCTGCCGGTCGACGGCCGGATCGCGATCGTCGTCGACGATGGCGTTGCGACCGGCGCGTCGATGCGCGTTGCGCTGCAGGCGCTGCGCGAACGCCATCCCGCGCGCATCGTGGCCGCCGCACCCGTCGCGCCGGGCGGTGCCCGGCACGCGTTCGACGATCTGGCCGACGCGTTCGTGACGGTGTTGCAGCCGCTGTCGTTCCTCGGAATCAGCCAGTTCTACGCGCGTTTCGACCAGACCGGGGACGACGAGGTGCGTGCGCTCCTCGACGCGGCCCGCGCGCCTGACGACGACATCACGTCCGCCTGATACGGCGCCGGCGCGATCCCGGGCGAGCGGCTTCGGCCTGCACGAATACGCGCTGCAGCGCCGGATGGACTTCGCCGTGCCAGCGCGCGCCCGTGAACAACCCGTAATGATCGCAATCGTCGACATCGAGGCGCTGGCGCTCGCCGGCCTTGAGGCCGCGACACATGGCCAGCGCTGCATGCGTCTGGCCGATGCCCGTGACGGCGTCGCATCCGCCTTCGACCGTCAGCAGCGCGACGCCGCGCAGCGCGGCCGGCTCGACGCGCTGCCCGCCGACGTCCCACGTGCCGTTCGCGAGGCACATTCGCTGAAACACGATATCGACGGTATCCAGGAAGTATTCGGCCGGCATGTCGAGCAGCGCCGTGTATTCGCGCAGCGCACGCCGCGCGTCCGCCAGCGCCGTCAGGTCGAAATGCGACGCCGCGCGCGCGTAGTCCTCGATCAGCGTCAGAAAGCGCTGCGGATACAGCAGCGCGATCTCGCCTTGCTGAAGATAGGTCGGGAACACGTGCCGGCCGCGGCCGGGGAAGCGGGGCGGCACAATGTCGATCAGGTGGCGGCGGCACCACGCGAGCGATCGGGACGCGGCGGTCGTGCCGAGCGTGGTCGGGTTGACGCGCGCGTCGAGCGGCCCGCCGATCAGCGTGATGCTCGCGGGCGGTGCGAGGCCGCGAGCGGCGCGCAGCGCAAGTGCGCCGAGCGCGGGAACGGTGGCCTGGCACACGGCGACGACGTGCAGCGGTCGCTCGTCGCGGGCGAGCGCGTCGACGAAGCCGTCGAGCGTCGCCACGTATTCGTCGAGCCCGAAGCGACCGGCCGCGAGCGGGACGTCGCGCGCATTGACCCAGTCGGTCACGCAGACGTCGCCGTCCGCGAGCAGCGCCTCGACGGTCTCCCGCATCATCACGGCCGCATGTCCGGCGAGCGGTGCGCACAGCAGCACCGTGCGCCGCGCTGCGTCGCGCGCGAAGCGTCGCAACTGGCAGAACGGCGTGCGCGCGACGATCCGCTCGTCGATCGCCGGGCGCCGGATCTCGAATCGCGGCGGCCCGGCGGCGGGTCCGAGGAGCGGCTCGAACAGGTCGTCGTAGCACGACGACGCGGCGTGCGCCAGCGTCGCGGCGGGCCATGCGTCGAACGCCTGGCGCGTCGCCGCGCGCCAGGCGCGCATCCATTCCCGCTGCTGCTCGACGACGGTGTACCACATGGCGAACCTTGGGGCGGAGGGGGCGTGAATCTGCATTATGGTCACTCTGGCCGCGCAGCGGGTGTCGGAAACGCGAACAGGCCCTAGGCGGCGACGCACGGCGCTGCTACAGTCGTCGGTCCCATTCCCTCAAGCGGAGCGTTCGCGATGAAGCTGATCGGCATGCTGGATTCCCCGTTCGTGCGCCGTGCCGCCATTTCGGCGAAGCTGCTCGACCTGCCGTTCGAACACGAGTCGATCTCGGTGTTCCGTCAGTTCGACCGGTTCCAGACATTCAACCCGGTCGTGAAGGCGCCGACCCTCGTGACCGACGACGGTGCGACGCTGATCGATTCGTCGCTGATCGTCGACTATCTCGACCATCGCGTCGCGCCCGAGCGGCGCCTGCTGCCCGACGCCGCCGACGCGCGGCTGCGCACGCTCGTGCCGGTCGGATTCGCGCTGGCAGCGGCGGAGAAGACCGTGCAGGTGGTGTATGAGCACGCGCTGCGGCCAGCCGAGAAGCAGCACGCGCCATGGCTCGAGCGCGTGCTGGGCCAGATCGAGGCCGCGTATGGCGAGCTCGAGCCGCTCGTCGCGGCCGCGAACGGCTGGCTCGGCGGCGCGCGCCTGCTGCAGTCCGATGTGACCGTCGCCGTCGCGTGGCGTTTCACGCAATTCATGACCGCCGATTACCCGGCGCTCGCACGGATCGATCCGGCCCGTTATCCGGCACTCGCCGCGCATTCGGCGCGGGCGGAAGCGCTGCCGGCGTTTGTCGAGACGCCGCTCGACTGAAGCCGGCGGCTGTCGCGTCGGCACGGGAGCGAGGGCGGTGGGCGACGCGACCGGCGTGCGGTCCCGCCGGGACTCGTGCCGGCTTCCGGCACGGATCGACCCGGCCGCTATCGGCCGTCCGGTCGCCCGTTTTCGCCCGGCGCGGCGTCCGCAAGACGCCGCCGCGCACCCTCCGTCTGGCGCTGCCGAACCATCCGCCGCCGCCCGCTCGGCCCCGTGCGCCAAAGGCCCGGCCGATTGTTCTCCGTCACTGACAAGTGACTTCGCATTCGCGCTGTTTATCCGGTTGCGGCCGATCCCTAGAATCCACTCCATCGAATAAGCATTGCCTGATGGAGCCGATGATGAGAGCGCTGATCGAATCGAGTCTGTACCACCCGTCCGTCGTGTTGCCGCTTGCCGCGCTGACGCAGCTGATGGTCGAGCGCGATTTCAATCTCGGCCAGGTCGGCCTGATCGTCGCGGCGCGCGGTGCGCAGGCTGCGGTGTCGCGTTCGCGGGCGCTGATCTTCTGCCGCCACTGCGAAGCGCACGCATGATCGCGCAGCCACCCAACAGATGAAAAAAAGCCCGGCCGGCGCAAGCCGGTCGGGCGGATCGGATTCGATCGGGCCCCGGCTTTTGCCGGGGCTTTTTCTTGGGCGATGCTCAGGCGCGTACAGTCGACACGACGCCGTAAATCTCCGCATCGTCGTCCTCGCGCATCTGGCGCACCAGCTGGTGCGCCTCGCGGCGCGTCGCGACGGCCGGCGGCGAGCCCTTGAGCGGCTGGCGCGCGGTTTCGGCAAGCGCGACGACCGACACGATGCCGATCACGGCGGCGCCCATCATGTAGTACGCGGGCATCATCAGGTTATGGGTCACGTCGACGAGCCACGCGGTGACGAGCGGCGTCGTGCCGCCGAACAGCGACACCGAGACGTTGAAGCCGATCGCGAGCGCGCCGTAGCGGATCTCGGTCGGGAACAGCGCCGGCAGTGCCGACGGCATCACACCGGTGAAGCACGACAGCAGCACGCCGAGGATCAGCAGGCCGCCGAACACCGACGCGGTGGTGCCCGCATGGATCAGCATCATCGACGGGATCGACAGCACGAGCAGGCCGACGCAGCCGGCCAGCATCACGGGCTTGCGGCCGATCCTGTCCGACAGGCGGCCGGCGGCGAGCGTCAGCGGCATCATCAGCACCATCACGATCAGCACCAGCACGAGGCTGTGCGATTCGTCGAAGTGCAGCGTCGACGACATGAAGCTCGGCAGGTACGACAGCACCATGTAGTCGGTCACGTTGAAGATCAGCACGAGGCCGACGCAGAGCAGCAGCGCACGCCAGTTGCGCATCAGCGTTTCGCGGAAGCGCGCCTTCGGCACGGCCTTGTCCTGCGCTTCGCGCTCTTCGGCCTGGCGCTTGAACGCCGGCGTTTCCTCGAGCTTCATCCGGATGTAGAGGCCGATCAGGCCGAGCGGGCCGGCGATCAGGAACGGCACGCGCCAGCCCCACGACAGCAGTGCCTCCTGCGACAGCGACGCGGTCAGCAGCGCGACGACACCCGCACCCATCACATAGCCGATCAGCGTGCCGAACTCGAGGAAGCTGCCCATGAAGCCGCGGCGCTTGTCGGTCGAGAATTCGGCGATGAAGGTGGCGGCGCCGCCGTATTCGCCGCCGGTCGAGAAGCCCTGCACGAGGCGGGCGACGAGCAGCAGTATCGGCGCCATGATGCCGATCGACGCGTAGCTGGGGATCAGGCCGATCGCGAAGGTGCCGACGGCCATCATGATCATGGTGGCGGCGAGCACGCGCTGGCGGCCGATGCGGTCGCCGAGCGGGCCGAACACCATGCCGCCGAGCGGACGTACGAGGAATGCGGCCGCGAACGTGCCGAAGGTCGCGAGCAACTGCGCGGACGGGCTGCTGGAGGGGAAGAACACCTTGCCGAGCGTGACGGCGATATAGCTGTAGACACCGAAGTCGAACCATTCCATCGCATTGCCGATGGCCATCGCGCTGACGGCGCGCTTGAGCAGGCTCTGGTCGACGACGGTAATGTCGTCCGCGGCCAGTGGGGCCTCGCCGGACGACGTCGAGGAAGAAGCAGCGGTCGGGCTGACGTGTGTTGCGGTCAAGGTCATGCACTCCTTTGACTGCGCCGGAACGGGCGGGCCGTCCGACACGGTTTGCCGGCGAGCGCGATGTCGCGTGCTGCGCGTCGGGGCAGGCCATTTAAGCGCTTACTGCACATGAGGCGGTAAAGGGCCGGAAGGGACTGCTTCGACGCGGGCCCGATGGGCCGTCGCGACTGTGCGCTCATGAAGAATGGGCCGCGTGATGCAAGCGGCAGATGCCGGTGCGGACGGTGTCCGGCGTTCCGGCAAGCGCCCCGGAGGGGCAACGAAACGAGAAAAGCGGGCCTGTCGGGCGGGCTTTCCTGTGGATGCAATTTCGGTCGAAGCACCGGCCCGCAACGCGCGGACGGACTTCTTTCGAAATCGAATAGACAGATATTGAATGTTGAAACAGGCGACATGATAGCACGATGGCAGACGATCGTGCAAATTGCCCGGAATCCCCCGTCTGGCGGCGGTTCCGCCCGGGTCGCCTCCGGTATGATCGGCGGCGCGCGGCCCACCGGGCGGGTGGGGCGAATCTGCGAGGAAACGGATGACCGAACTGATCAGGATTGCGGCGCTGTTCGCCGTCACTGCACTGGCGGAAATCGTCGGCTGCTACCTGCCTTGGCTCGTGCTGAAGGGCGGCCGGCCCGTGTGGCTGCTGGTACCGGCAGCGCTGTCGCTCGCGTTGTTCGCGTGGCTGCTGACGCTGCATCCGAGCGCGGCGGGGCGCACCTATGCGGCGTACGGCGGCGTGTATATCGCGGTGGCGCTGATCTGGCTGCGGGTGGTCGACGGCATCGCGCTGTCCCGCTGGGATGTGGCTGGCGCGGTGCTTGCGCTCGGCGGGATGACCATCATCGCGCTGCAGCCGCGCGCGTGAGCGCGGCTGCAGGCGTCGGTCGGGAGATGCTGCGTCAGGCGGCTTTGGCGGCTTCGCCAGCATCCGTGTCGGCGGACTTGCGCCACACGCAGGTTCCCTTGACCGACTTGTCGAGTTCGTCGAGTTGGGTCTGGTGGGCGGCGAGTTCGTCGTCGCTCGCTGAGAGAACCGGCAGGTCGAGCGACGCGAGCGACACGCGCTGGCCGTTCGCGGCGCCACCGGCGGCGCCTGCATCGTCGAGCATGTCGATCACGAGGCTGTCCTGGCCGCGCGTCATCGCGAGATAGACTTCGGCGAGCAGTTCCGAGTCGAGCAGTGCGCCGTGCAGCGTACGGTGCGCGTTGCTAATGCCGAACCGGTCGCACAGCGCGTCGAGCGAATTGCGCTTGCCGGGAAACATCTGCTTGGCCTGCACCAGCGTGTCGATCACGCCGCTGCAATGCTCGCTGAACGGCGGCAGGTCGAGCCGGGCGAATTCGGCGTCGAGGAACCCGAGGTCGAACGGCGCGTTGTGGATGATCAGCTCGGCGTCCTTCACGAAGTCGCGGATCTGGTCGACGACTTCCGCGAACTTCGGCTTGTCGCTCAGGAATTCGGTCGTGAGGCCGTGCACGGCCAGTGCGCCCGGATCGCTGTCGCGCTCGGGGTTCACGTAGATGTGCAGGTTGTTGCCGGTGAGCCGCCGGTTCAGCAGCTCGACGCAGCCGATTTCGATCAGGCGGTCGCCCGTGCGGGGATTCAGGCCGGTGGTTTCGGTATCGAGAATGATCTGGCGCATGTCGGATAAATCGGGAAAGACAGTAGGGTTGGGTGGCCTGCGTTCAGGCCACGAGCGATTCGACACCGCGATTCGCGAGCGCGTCCGCGCGTTCGTTTTCGGGGTGGCCCGCGTGGCCCTTCACCCAGCGCCACTCGACCTCGTGCTGCGCGACGAGCGCGTCGAGGCGCTTCCACAGGTCGGCGTTCTTCACGGGGGTTTTCGCCGCGGTGACCCAGCCCTTCTTCTTCCAGCCGTGGATCCACTCGCTGATGCCTTTCTGCACGTATTGCGAGTCGGTATGGACGATCACGCGGCACGGCCGTTTCAGCGCCTCGAGCGCGGCGATCACGCCCATCAGTTCCATGCGGTTGTTGGTCGTGTCGGGCTCGCCGCCGAACAGCTCCTTTTCGCGGTCGCCGTAGCGCAGCAGTGCGCCCCAGCCGCCGGGGCCAGGGTTGCCCTTGCAGGCGCCGTCGGTATAGATGTCGATGGTGTCGGTGGTCATGAGTGTTCTTGATGGGTGGTCGGGGTGGCCGCCGGCGTGAGGCCCGGCGCGAGCACGGGCTTCTTCATCTTGATCGGGCCGACGAGGCGCATGCCGCGCACGCGCTTGACGGCCGTGACCATGTAGACAGCGCCGAAGATTGGCCACCAGCGGTCGCCGGCGGCTTCCATGAAGCCGTAGCGGGTAAGCCATTTGTCGGTGACGAGCGGCGGCCGGTAGCAGCCGAAGCGGCCGCGCTCGAGATCGAAGCCGAGCAGCTTGATCCAGTCCTTGAGCCGGATGAACGCGATCTGGTCACGCGCGGCCGGCACGAACGGACGGTTCGCCATGCGTCCGAACGATTGCCGCATGCCCCACAGGCTCAACGAATTGAAGCCGGTGATCACGAGCTGGCCTTCCGGCATCAGCACGCGCTCGGCTTCGCGCAGCAGGCGGTGAGGGTCGGACGTGAATTCAAGCGTGTGCGGCATCACGATCAGGTCGACGCTCTGCGACTCGAACGGCAGGTCGAGCAGGTCGCACCACGTGGTGCTGCGACCGGCCGGCGCGTGTTCGGGCGCGTGCGCCTCGCGCGCCCACGGATACTGGTAGGGCGCGCTCGCGCCGCTTGCCGGGTCGAGCACGAGGCCGCGATACGGCATGCGGTTCTCGCGCAGCGCATCGAGCTGCGGCAGGCCGAGCTGCAGCGCGTGAAACCCGAAGACGTCGGACACGATCCGGTCGAGCTGCGCTTGCTCCCAGTCCAGCACATAGCGGCCGGGCGGCGAGTCGGTCCAGGCGGGCCAGTCTATAATTTGACGATCGGACATAACGATGATTGCGCGCCCATGAACGAGCTGGAATACGTGCCGGTTCCGGCATTCGAAGACAACTATATCTGGCTCGTCTCGGACGGCCGCGATGCGATCGCCGTCGATCCGGGTGAAGCCGCGCCCGTACGCCGTGTTCTTGCCGAACGCGGCTGGCGGTTGACCGCTATTTTACTCACGCACCATCACGCCGACCATGTCGGCGGTGTCGCCGCGCTGCGCGATGGCCAACCGGACGATGTGCCACTGGTCGTCTTCGGCCCGGCGGCCGAGGCGATCGGCGTGGTCATGCGGCCGCTCGCGGGCGGCGATCGCGTGACGCTCGACGCACCGGCGCTCACGTTCGACGTGCTCGACGTGCCGGGGCATACGCGCGGTCACATCGCCTATTTCCAGGCGACCGGGCAGGGCGCCGCCACCCCTCATGTGTTCTGCGGCGACACGCTGTTCTCGTGCGGCTGCGGTCGCCTGTTCGAAGGCACGCCGGCGCAGATGCTGGCGTCGCTCGACGCGCTCGCGGCGCTGCCCGGCGACACCCGCGTGCATTGCGCACACGAATATACGCTGTCGAACATCCGCTTCGCGCTCGCGTGCGAACCGGGCAATGCGGCGCTCGCCGCCTGGCGCGACGAAGCGCAGGCGCTGCGCGCGCGCGGCGTGCCGACGCTGCCCACTACGATCGCGCACGAACGCGCCGTCAACCCGTTCATGCGGTCGGACAGCGCGGCCATCCATGCGACGCTTGAGGCCGAGCTGCACGAAACCGTGCCGGATCGCCTGGCGGCATTCACGCTGATGCGCGAGTGGAAAAACCGGTTCCGATGACGATTTCCGGAGGACTCCAAAAAGCTCAGGCAGAGCCTGTAAAAATTGCTCCAACTGTAGGATTTGGCTGAGTTTTCGGTGTTTTTATTGACGTGAAGCACGCACTTCCGTAGTATCGCCAGCAATTTCCAGCCGTCGGAAGCCGAGATTTTCATGCGACTTATATTGAGTGCGATGGTGGTCCTGCTGCTCGCCGCTTGTGCGAGCCAGGCTCCTGTCGCCAACAACGCCGCCGATTCGCAGGCAGCGTCCAACTACCTCCGTAAATCAGCCACCGCCAAAGAAACTGTCGACGTCGACAAGCAATCCGTCGGCGACCTGACCAGTGCAGATTCCGATCTTTGGGGCCGTATCCGTCGCGGCTTCCAGATGCCCGACCTGCAGAGCGACCTCGTCGACATGCAGACGACCTGGTACACGCAGCGTCCCGATTACGTGCAGCGCATGACCGAGCGCTCGCAGAAGTATCTGTATCACATCGTCGAAGAGCTCGAGGCGCGCCATATGCCGACCGAGCTCGCGCTGCTGCCGTTCATCGAATCCGCGTTCAATCCGCAGGCGCTGTCGGTCGCGAAGGCGGCAGGCATGTGGCAGTTCATGCCGGGCACGGGCCGCACGTACAACCTGAAGCGCAACATGTGGCAGGACGAGCGCCGCGACGTGCTCGCGTCGACGAGCGCCGCGCTCGACTACCTGTCGCGCCTGCATGACATGTTCGGCGACTGGTATCTGGCGCTGGCCGCGTACAACTGGGGCGAGGGCAACGTGCAGCGTGCGATTGCACGCAACCAGGCGGCCGGTCTGCCGACCGACTACCAGAGCCTGCGGATGCCGAACGAGACGCGCAACTACGTGCCGAAGCTGCAGGCGGTGAAGAACATCATCGCGAATCCGCAGCAGTTCGGCCTGACGCTGCCGGAGATCCCGAACCACCCGTATTTCGTGACGGTCACGACGTCGCGCGACATCGACGTGGCGGTGGCCGCGAAGCTCGCGAACCTGTCGCTCGACGAGTTCCGTTCGCTGAACCCGTCGTTCTCGAAGCCGGTGATCCTCGGCGCGACCGAGCCGCAGATCCTGCTGCCGTTCGACAACGCGTCAGCGTTCGAGAAGAACCTGAAGGCTTACAACGGCCAGTTGTCGACGTGGACCACCTATACGGTCAGCGAGCGCGCGCGTCCGGCCGCGATCGCCGAGAAGATCGGTGTCGACGCCGATACGCTGATGTCGGTCAACAAGATTCCCGCCGGCATGCGCCTGAAGCCGGGCTCGACGATCGTCGTGCCGCGCGGCGATGACGACGACGAGGACATCAGCGCGGACGTTGCGGAAAACGGCGTACTCGCGATGGAGCCCGACGTACCCGACACGCGCAAGATGCTGATCCGCGTGCGCCGCAAGCAGTCGATGGCGGCGATCGCCGGCCGCTACGGCGTGTCGGTCGGCCAGCTGAAGGCATGGAACCGCACGCATCGCGATCTCGCGATGCCGGGCCAGGCGATCGTGCTGCACGTGCCGGTCGGCCGCGCGGTGCCGGCCGAGCCGGGTCCGGAGCGGATCGCGACGTCGACCTCCGGCGCGCATATCGAGCGCGCGAGCCTGTCCGTCGGCGGCAAGTCGCGCGGCGCGAAGCGCGGTGCCGCGAAGCCGGCGGCTCGCGCGACGAAGGCTGCTCCCGCGAAGGCGGCGCCGGCCAAGGCAGCGCCGAAGGCCGCTGCAAGCAAGGGCAAGAAGAAGTAACGCGGTCGCGACCGCGGCGCGGCGGTCCGGCCGGACCGTGCGTTTGCGTTATCATCCGATGAAACACGAAGCAACGCCGTCACCAAGGTGACGGCGTTTTCGTTTGTGCGCGGCAGCGGGGTCGCTGCTTCGCGGGGCCGGGATCGGATCACGAGGAGGAGCGATGTCGTCGGTGCAGGTGAGGGTGCTCGCGCTGTTTGCGGTCGGATATTTCGTGTCCTATGTGTTCCGCGGCGTCAATCTCGGCTTCGCGCCGTTCGTCACGCACGAGCTCGGGCTATCGGCCGCCGATCTCGGGCTGCTCACCAGTCTCTATTTCCTCGGTTTTGCCGGCGCGCAGATTCCGGCCGGCGTGCTGCTCGACCATTTCGGCCCGCGCCGCGTGACGGCCGGGATGCTGCTGTTCGCGGCCGCCGGTGCCGCCGTGTTTGGCGTCGCGCACGACCTCGGCACGATGATGGTCGGCCGGCTGCTGATCGGCGTCGGCGTATCGGTGTGTCTCGGTGCGGCGTTCAAGGCGCTCGCGCAGCATTTTCCGGTCGGCCGGCTGCCGCTCGTCAACGGTCTCGTGATGGCCGTCGGCGGCCTGGGCGGCGTCGCGGTCGGCTCGCCGTTGACCTGGCTGCTCGGCGTCACGAGCTGGCGTGTGATCTGCGGCGGCCTCGCGGTGCTGACGGTCGTCGTCGCGGCCGCGATCGGCTTCGGTGCGCCGGAAGCGGAGCGGCCGCGCCATCAGGGCGGGCTCGTTAGCCAGTTCAAGGGCACGTGGCACATCCTGGGCAGCCGCGCATTCTGGAAGATCTCGTCATTCTCGATCGTCACGCAGGGCGTGTTCTACGCGATGCAGTCACTGTGGGTCGGTCCGTACCTGCGCGACGTCGCGGGATTCGATGCGCAGCGCGCCGCACGGCTCGTGTCGGTGCTCGGCTTCGCGATGATGGCCGGCTGTGTCGGTTTCGGCGCGGCGGCGCGTGTGCTCGAGCGCCGCGGGGTGTCCGTCCAGGCATTTTGCGGCGTCGGCATGGTGCTGTTCGTCGCCACGCAAATCGCGATCGTCGCGCGCGTGCCGCTGCCGCCGGCCGTGCTGTGGGCGGCCTACGGAATGTTCGGCGGCGTCGGGATCCTGACCTATGCTGTGCTTGCCGGTCACTTCCCGGCGCATCTGATCGGCCGCGCGAATACGACACTGACGCTCGTGATCTTCGTGCTGATCTTTGCGTTCCAGATCGGTATCGGCGCGGTGCTGTCGCACTGGCCGGCCGTCGACGGCCATTACCCGGCTGCCGCCCACGTCACCGCGTGGAGCGTGCTGCTCGCGCTGCAGCTTGCCAGCGCGGTCTGGTACGTGTGGCCCGCGCGCAGTGCTGGCAAGCACGTTGATCCGGCGGTACGCTGACGGGTAGGGCGGCTGCGGAAACGGGGCCGCAGCAAGGAATGTCGCGCCTGATGCCACAGCATTGCGCGCGCCGCATGCGTGATGGGACGGCTATATCAATTGAAGATAAGGTCATTTTCGGGCTATAATTTGAAAGTTTGTGCTGATCAACCTCGCACCCTAGCGCCTACCTCACTTATCCCGTTCATCCGCCGCACGCCGCCTGTCGGGCGATGCCGCGAAGCCTCGTGCGCCCCGCGCCGGGTTCGCGTGCCGACACAGCAGGTCGCGTCCAGCTAGCGACTCCGCGCGCCTATGCAGCGCGGCGCTCGCGCGGCAGGGTAAACAGGTCGGCAGCAGGGTGTTCCCCAAGGAGCCTCCCGTGTTGCCGTCTTTTTCTCCCGCCTTGCTTGCACTCGCCGACGGCACGGTCTTTCGTGGTTATTCGATCGGGGCCGAAGGCCACACGATCGGTGAAGTCGTGTTCAACACCGCGATTACCGGCTATCAGGAAATCCTGACTGATCCGAGCTACGCGCGTCAGATCGTCACGCTCACCTACCCGCATATCGGCAACGTCGGCGTCAACGCCGAAGATGTCGAAGCCACGAAAGTCCATGCCGCCGGCCTGATCATCCGTGATCTGCCGACGCTCGCATCGAATTTCCGCATGGACCGCACGCTCGGCGACTACCTGCGCGACGAAGGCGTCGTCGCGATCGCCGGCATCGATACCCGCAAGCTCACCCGTATCCTGCGCGACAAGGGCGCGCAGAACGGTTGCATCCTGGCCGGCTCGAACGACGAGGCGAAGGCGATCGAACTCGCTCGCTCGTTCCCCGGCCTCGCGGGCATGGATCTCGCGAAGGTCGTGTCGACCACGAAGCCGTTCGAGTGGAAGCAGACCGAATGGCGCCTCGGCAGCGGCTACGGCATGCAGGAAGCGCCGAAGTACCGCGTCGTCGCGTACGACTTCGGCGTCAAGTACAACATCCTGCGCATGCTCGCGGAGCGCGGCTGCCACGTGACGGTGCTGCCGGCCGAGGCGAGCGCGGCCGACGCGCTCGCGCTGAATCCGGACGGCATCTTCCTGTCGAACGGCCCGGGCGACCCGGAGCCGTGCGACTACGCGATCGCGGCGGCCAAGGAGTTCATCGAGCGCGGCGTGCCGACCTTCGGCATCTGCCTCGGCCACCAGATCATGGGCCTCGCGGTCGGCGCGAAGACGCTGAAGATGAAGACGGGCCACCACGGCGCGAACCACCCGGTGAAGGATCTCGGCGACGGTCGCGTGGTGATCACGTCGCAGAACCACGGTTTCGCGGTCGACGCGGATTCGCTGCCGGCCAACGCGCGCGTGACGCACGTGTCGCTGTTCGACGGCACGCTGCAGGGCTTCGAGCTGACCGACAAGCCGGCATTCTGCTTCCAGGGTCACCCGGAAGCGTCGCCCGGCCCGCACGACATCGCGTATCTGTTCGACCGTTTCACCGCACTGATGGACGCGGCGAAGCAGCGCAACGCCTGACGCGACTGAAGCAACCGAAGAACGGGAGATTCGCATCATGTTCGGCCACGCACTCGGCATCACGGATATCTGGACCTACGTGTTCGGCGTGATCTTCATCATCCTGCTGCCGGGGCCGAACTCGATGTACGTGCTGTCGCTTGCGGCTCAGCGCGGCGTGAAGGCCGGCTATCGCGCGGCCTGCGGCGTGTTCCTGGGCGACACGGTGCTGATGGTGCTGTCCGCTGCGGGCGTCGCGTCACTGCTGAAGGCGAACCCGCTGCTGTTCTCCGTCGTCAAGTACGGCGGTGCCGCGTACCTGCTGTACATCGGCACGGGGATGCTGCGCAGCGCGTGGCAGAAGCTGCGCGCGCGCACCGATGCGCCAGCCGATGCACCGCGTGCGGTCGACGGCGAGCGGCCATTCCGCAAGGCGCTGATCGTGAGCCTCCTGAATCCGAAGGCGATCCTGTTCTTCATCTCGTTCTTCATCCAGTTCGTCGACCCGGCGTTCCCGCATCCCGCGCTGTCGTTCGTCGTGCTCGGGGCGATCGCGCAATGCGCGAGCTTCCTGTACCTGAGCACGCTGATCTTCGCGGGCGCGCGGCTCGCCGAGCATTTCCGCCGCCGCCGCAGGCTCGCGGCGGGCGCGGCGAGCAGCGTGGGCGGCCTGTTCATCGGTTTCTCGGTGAAGCTCGCGCTCGCCACCATGAGCTGAGCGCAACCGCCGATCCGCGACAACGCCACGACAAAGATTACTTACTGAATTCACAAGCCATGCCAAAACGCACAGACATCAAAAGCATCCTCATCATCGGCGCCGGCCCGATCATCATCGGCCAGGCGTGCGAGTTCGACTATTCGGGCGCGCAGGCTTGCAAGGCGTTGCGTGAGGAGGGCTACAAGGTCATTCTCGTCAACAGCAACCCGGCGACGATCATGACCGACCCGAACACGGCCGACGTGACCTACATCGAGCCGATCACGTGGGAAGTCGTCGCACGCATCATCGAGAAGGAGCGCCCGGACGCGATCCTGCCGACGATGGGCGGCCAGACCGCGCTGAACTGCGCGCTCGACCTGCACCACCACGGCGTGCTCGAGAAGTTCGGCGTCGAACTGATCGGCGCGTCGCCGGAAGCGATCGACAAGGCGGAAGACCGCCAGAAATTCAAGGAAGCGATGACCAAGATCGGTCTCGGTTCCGCGAAGTCGGGCATCGCGCACTCGATGGAAGAGGCGACCAAGGTGCACGCCGAGATCATGGCGGAGACGGGCGGCAGCGGCTATCCGGTCGTGATCCGTCCGTCGTTCACGCTCGGCGGCTCGGGCGGCGGCATTGCGTACAACCGCGAAGAGTTCGAAGAGATCTGCAAGCGCGGTCTCGACCTGTCGCCCACGCGCGAGCTGCTGATCGAAGAGTCGCTGCTCGGCTGGAAGGAATACGAGATGGAAGTCGTGCGCGACCGCGCCGACAACTGCATCATCGTGTGCTCGATCGAAAACCTCGACCCGATGGGCGTGCACACCGGCGACTCGATCACGGTCGCGCCGGCGCAGACGCTCACCGACAAGGAATACCAGATCCTGCGTAACGCATCGCTCGCGGTGCTGCGCGAGATCGGCGTCGACACCGGCGGCTCGAACGTGCAGTTCTCGATCAATCCGAAGGACGGCCGCATGGTCGTCATCGAGATGAACCCGCGCGTGTCGCGTTCGTCGGCGCTCGCATCGAAGGCGACCGGCTTCCCGATCGCGAAGGTCGCGGCGAAGCTGGCGGTCGGCTACACGCTCGACGAGCTGAAGAACGAAATCACCGGCGGCCAGACGCCGGCGTCGTTCGAGCCGACGATCGACTACGTCGTCACGAAGATCCCGCGTTTCGCATTCGAGAAGTTCCGTGAAGCCGATTCACGCCTGACCACGCAGATGAAGTCGGTCGGCGAAGTGATGGCGATCGGCCGCACGTTCCAGGAATCGTTCCAGAAGGCGCTGCGCGGCCTCGAAGTCGGCGTCGACGGTCTCGACGAGAAGTCGACCAACCGCGACGAGATCGCGATCGAGATCCACGAGCCGGGCCCGGACCGCATCTGGTATGTCGGCGACGCGTTCCGCATCGGCATGACGGCCGAGGAAATCTTCGCGGAAACCGCGATCGATCCGTGGTTCCTCCATCAGATCGAGCAGATCATCCTGAAGGAAAAGGCGCTGGCGGGCCGCACGCTCGCGTCGCTGACGTTCGACGAGCTGCGCTACCTGAAGCAGAGCGGCTTCTCCGACCGCCGCCTCGCGAAGCTGCTCGGCGCGACGCCGGAAGACGTGCGCCGCCGCCGCATCGAACTCAACGTGCGTCCGGTGTACAAGCGCGTCGACACCTGCGCGGCCGAGTTCGCGACCAAGACGGCCTACATGTACTCGACCTACGAGGAAGAATGCGAGGCGCAGCCGACCACCAACAAGAAGATCATGGTGCTGGGCGGCGGCCCGAACCGGATCGGCCAGGGCATCGAGTTCGACTACTGCTGCGTGCACGCGGCGCTCGCGATGCGCGAGGACGGCTACGAAACGATCATGGTCAACTGCAACCCGGAAACGGTGTCGACCGACTATGACACGTCGGACCGCCTGTACTTCGAGCCGCTGACGCTGGAAGACGTGCTCGAGATCGTCGACAAGGAAAAGCCGGTCGGCGTGATCGTCCAGTACGGCGGCCAGACGCCGCTGAAGCTCGCGCTCGACCTCGAGGCGCACGGCGTGCCGATCGTCGGCACGTCGCCGGACATGATCGATGCGGCCGAAGACCGCGAACGCTTCCAGAAGCTGCTGCAGGACCTCGGCCTGCGCCAGCCGCCGAACCGCACCGCACGCGCCGAAGACGAAGCGCTCAAGCTCGCCGAGGAAATCGGCTATCCGCTGGTCGTGCGCCCGTCGTACGTGCTGGGCGGCCGCGCGATGGAAATCGTCCACGAGCCGCGCGACCTCGAGCGCTACATGCGCGAGGCCGTGAAGGTGTCGAACGATTCGCCGGTGCTGCTCGACCGCTTCCTGAATGACGCGATCGAGTGTGACGTCGACTGCATCTGCGACGGCGAAGCCGTGTTCATCGGCGGCGTGATGGAGCACATCGAGCAGGCGGGTGTCCACTCGGGCGACTCGGCGTGCTCGCTGCCGCCGTACTCGCTGTCGAAGGAAACGGTCGCCGAACTGAAGCGCCAGACGGGTGCGATGGCGAAGGCGCTGAACGTGGTCGGCCTGATGAACGTGCAGTTTGCGATCCAGCAGGTGCCGCAGGCGGACGGGTCGAAGCAGGACATCATCTACGTGCTCGAAGTGAACCCGCGCGCATCGCGCACGGTGCCGTACGTGTCGAAGGCGACCAGCCTGCCGCTCGCGAAGATCGCGGCGCGCGCGATGGTCGGCCAGAAGCTCGCGCAGCAGGGCGTGACGAAGGAAGTCGAGCCGCCGTATTTCAGCGTGAAGGAAGCGGTGTTCCCGTTCGTCAAGTTCCCGACCGTCGATCCGGTCCTCGGGCCTGAAATGCGTTCGACCGGCGAAGTGATGGGCGTCGGCCAGACGTTCGGCGAGGCGCTGTTCAAGTCGCAGCTCGCGGCCGGTTCGCGCCTGCCGGAGTCGGGCACGGTGCTGCTGACCGTGATGGACGCCGACAAGCCGAAGGCGGTCGAAGTCGCGCGCATGCTGCACGACCTCGGCTACCCGCTCGTCGCGACCAAGGGCACGGCTGCCGCGATCGAAGCGGCCGGCGTGCCGGTGAAGGTCGTCAACAAGGTGAAGGACGGCCGTCCGCACATCGTCGACATGATCAAGAACGGCGAGATCGCACTCGTGTTCACGACGGTCGACGAGACGCGCCAGGCGATCGCCGATTCGCGTTCGATCCGCATGAGCGCGCAGGCGCACAAGGTCACGTACTACACGACGATGTCGGGCGCGCGCGCGGCCGTCGAAGGCTTGCGCTACCTGAAGGATCTGGAAGTCTATGATTTACAAGGTCTTCACGCTCGCCTAAACTAAGCGGTCAGTTACCTGTCGAAGCAACACGTGCCGCGATTAAGCGGTGTTTCCGGTTCGCCGGAAATGCGCTTAATCGCGGTGATTTTTTTTAAAGCCGTTTTTAGCGATTGAGCCGTTTATGAGCACCATTCCGTTGACAAAGCGTGGCGCAGAACTCCTGCGCGATGAATTGCAGCGCCTCAAGTCCGTCGAGCGGCCGGCCGTGATCAACGCGATCGCGGAGGCCCGCGCACAGGGCGACCTGTCCGAAAACGCCGAATACGATGCCGCGAAGGAAAAGCAGGGCTTCATCGAGGGTCGTATCGCGGAACTCGAATCGAAGCTGTCGGCCGCGCAGGTCATCGATCCCACCGTGCTCGACGCCGAAGGCCGAGTGGTTTTCGCATCGACGGTCGAACTCGAGGATCTCGAGTCCGGCGACACCGTCAAGTACCAGATCGTCGGCGACGACGAAGCCGACATCGATCACGGCCTGATCTCGGTCAGCTCGCCGATCGCACGCGCACTGATCGGCAAGTCCGAAGGCGACGTCGCGGCCGTGCAGGCGCCGAGCGGCGTGCGCGAATACGAAATCATCTCGGTCAGCTACATCTGAAGCGGGGCGACGTGATGCCGCATCGCGTGTTCCGTCTGCTGTCGGCCGTGTGGGTCGGCAGCCTGCTGACGATCGGGTATGCGGTCGCGCCCGTGCTGTTCAAGACGCTGGAGCGGATGACGGCCGGCACGGTCGCCGCCCAGTTGTTTCGCATCGAGGCGATCCTCGGTGTCGTATGCGGTGTGTTGCTGCTCGCGCTGTCGAACCAGCAGGTGCGGCGCGGCAGCGGTGATTACCGTCGCGTGCGCTGGATCGTCGCGGCGATGGTCGCGTGCGTGCTGGTCGGGTATTTCGCGCTGCAGCCGTTCATGAACGCGCTGCGGGTGGCCGCGATGGAGGCGGGCACCGATATCGCGAACTCGCCGTATGCGAGCCGCTTCGGGATGCTGCACGGCGTCTCGAGCCTGTTCTATCTCGTCGAGAGCGTGCTGGGGTTGATGCTGATCTGGCGTTTGCCGGCGCAAGACGCCTGAACGGCCTGAGCGCCGCACCGGCAGGGCGGCACGGGCTGCCCCGTGCCGCGCGGCAGGATTACTTGTCCTGATGCGGCCGCTTCGTGCTGGCCTGGCGCTTTTTCGCGCGCTTCACGTTGCCGCCCGCCGTCACGCGCTCGTTGCCGCGCACGACGACCTTGGTCGGCTTCGGACGACGCACGGGGCTCGCGTTCGGCGACACCTTGACGACCTTGACGGTGCGTGGCGCACGGCCTTTCTTGTCGTCGACGGCTTCGGCTGCGCTCGGCAGCGCGCCGGCACGACGGCCGCGGGTCGGGGCCGCCACGGCAGCCTCGGGCTTCCAGATCACCAGCAGCTTGCCGATGTGCTGGATCGGCGCCGCGTTCAGGCGGTCGCAGATCTCGTCGTAAATGGCGACGCGCTCGTCGCGCTCGTCACCGAACACACGGATCTTGATCAGCTGGTGCGCGGCGAGGTGTACCTTGATTTCCTTCAGCACGGCGTCGGTCAGCCCTTCGGCGCCGATCAGCACGACGGGCTTGAGCGCATGGGCCTGGGAGCGCAGCGCGGAGCGCTCGGCGGGGGAAAGCGAAAGGGCGGGCATGGAAATGTCGAAATCTAAATAGGGGCGCGCTGCATCAGAAGCGAATCGCGGGAAGTTACCGCATCAGCCGCGCGCCGAAACCACGTAAAATCGCGGCTTGGGCCCTGGAAGGGGCCGTAGCCGCGCGAAGAAGACGCGTATTATCCGCCAAAAGCACGGCTTCACGAAGCAAATAGCAGCAATCTCTCTCTCGAATGGCAAAAAACCGCTTTAACCAGCACTGGCTGCACGATCACATCAACGACCCGTACGTCAAAATGGCGCAGCGGGAGGGCTATCGCGCGCGTGCCGCGTACAAGCTGAAGGAAATCGACGAGCAGGACAAGCTGATCCGTCCGGGCCAGGTGATCGTCGATCTCGGCGCGACGCCGGGCAGTTGGAGCCAGTATGCCCGCAACAAGCTCGCGCAGGGCAAGAAGCGTGACGCGGAGCGCGAAGGCGGCATCGACGGCACGATCGTGGCGCTCGACATCCTGCCGATGGAACCGATCGCCGACGTCCACTTCCTCCAGGGCGACTTTCGCGAGGACGAGGTTCTTCACCGGCTGGAGGAAGTGCTCGAAGGCCGCTCGGTGGACCTTGTTATTTCGGACATGGCCCCCAACCTCTCGGGCGTGGCCTCGGCGGACGCGGCGCGCATCGAGCATCTGTGCGATCTGGCGCTCGAATTTGCGCAGAATCATCTGAAGCCGGAAGGTGCGCTGCTCGTGAAGTGTTTCCACGGCAGTGGCTACAGCCAGATCGTCGAAAAGTTCAAACAGCAGTTTAAGATCGTCGCGCCGCGCAAGCCGAAGGCGTCGCGCGACAAATCGTCCGAAACGTTCATTTTGGGCCGGCAACTGAAGCATCCGCGGTGACGCGGAGCGCTGTGCCGCAAACGGGCTCCGGCCCTTGCCAGACAAGCGAAGCGCTATTGCGACGGTTGTCAATGCTTATGGCAGGGGTGGTCGGACTGGATTAGAATGACCGAGGAGCGCTGCAAGGAAAATGTAGGCGCTCGTCTACGAGTGAAGGAGTGGTGCTTTGAACAACAATATGTTTTCGAAGGCAGCGGTGTGGCTGGTGATCGCACTGGTGCTGTTTACGGTGTTCAAGCAGTTCGACAAGCCCCGCGTCCAGGAAGGTGTGTCCTATTCGCAGTTCATGGACGACGCCAAGAACGGCAAGGTCAAGAACGTCATCGTGCAGGGGCGCAACCTCACCGTCACTCCGGCTGATGGCCAAAAATACCAGATCGTGTCGCCCGGCGACATCTGGATGGTCGGCGATCTGATGAAGTACGGCGTGCAGGTCAGCGGCAAGGCCGATGACGAACCGAACGCGCTGATGTCCGCGTTGTACTACCTCGGGCCGACGATCCTGATCATCGTGTTCTGGTTCTACATGATGAGACAGATGCAGGGAGGCGGCAAAGGCGGCGCATTTTCGTTCGGGAAATCGCGGGCGCGGCTGATCGACGAGAACAACAACGCGGTGAACTTCTCCGACGTCGCGGGCTGCGACGAAGCGAAGGAAGAAGTGTCCGAGCTCGTCGACTTCCTGCGCGACCCGCAGAAATTCCAGAAGCTGGGCGGTCGCATTCCGCGCGGCGTGCTGCTCGTCGGCCCCCCGGGTACCGGCAAGACGCTGCTCGCCCGCGCGATCGCCGGTGAAGCGAAGGTGCCGTTCTTCAGCATCTCGGGTTCCGACTTCGTCGAAATGTTCGTCGGCGTCGGCGCGGCCCGTGTGCGCGACATGTTCGAGCAGGCGAAGAAGCACGCACCGTGCATCGTGTTCATCGACGAAATCGACGCGGTCGGTCGTCATCGCGGCGCCGGCATGGGTGGCGGCAACGACGAGCGCGAGCAGACGCTGAACCAGATGCTGGTCGAGATGGATGGCTTCGAAGCGAACTCGGGCGTGATCGTGATCGCCGCGACCAACCGTTCCGACGTGCTCGACAAGGCGCTGCTGCGTCCGGGCCGTTTCGACCGCCAGGTCTATGTCGGCCTGCCGGACATCCGCGGCCGCGAGCAGATCATGCGCGTGCACCTGCGCAAGGTGCCGATCGCGAACGACGTCGACGCAGCGGTCATCGCGCGCGGGACGCCGGGCTTCTCGGGCGCCGATCTCGCGAACCTCGTGAACGAAGCGGCGCTGTTCGCCGCACGTCGCGGCAAGCGCATCGTCGAGATGCAGGATTTCGAGGACGCGAAGGACAAGATCTTCATGGGTCCGGAGCGCAAGTCGGCGGTGATTCGCGAAGAAGCGAAGCGTGCGACGGCTTACCACGAGTCGGGCCACGCGGTGATCGCGAAGCTGCTGCCGAAGGCCGACCCGGTGCACAAGGTCACGATCATCCCGCGCGGTCGCGCGCTGGGTGTCACGTGGCAGCTGCCGGAGCATGACAACGAGACGTACTCGAAGGACTACCTGCTCGACCGCCTGGCGATCCTGTTCGGCGGCCGCGTGGCTGAGGAGCTGTTCCTGAACCTGATCAGCACCGGCGCGTCGGACGACTTCAACAAGGCGACGCAGACGGCGCGTGCGATGGTGGCGCGTTTCGGCATGACCGACGCGCTCGGACCGATGGTCTACGTCGATGACGAGAACGACAGCAGCCCGTTTGGCCGCGGCTTCACCCGCACGATCTCGGAAGCGACGCAGCAGAAGGTCGACAGCGAAATCCGTCGAGTGCTCGACGAACAGTACGGCCTTGCGCGTCGCCTGCTCGAAGAGAACCGCGACAAGGTCGAGGCAATGACGGCCGCGCTGATGGAGTGGGAGACGATCGACGCCGATCAGATCAACGACATCATGGAAGGGCGTCCGCCGCGCTCGCCGAAGAGCTCGCCGGCCGTCGGCGGCGATTCCTCGGGTGGCGGCACGGCCGCCGAAGTGAAGCCCGGCAACGCGCCGGCGCCTGCTTCGCCCGCCTGACCTTCGCCGTAGCACCGTTCACGGGCTGGTGTGGCTTCACACCGGCCCGTTTTGCATTCATCAACGTCTCCCGCCCGTGCCCGAATCCGCAGTTCCAGCCTCCATTCCCGCGCCGCTCCAGTGCGGCCGTTTCTCGCTGACGTTCGAACGCCCGCTCGTGATGGGCATTCTCAACGCCACCCCCGATTCGTTTTCCGACGGCGGCCGCTTCCTCGCGCGCGACGATGCGCTGCGCCAGGCCGAGCGGATGATCGCCGAAGGCGTCGACCTGATCGACATCGGCGGCGAGTCGACGCGTCCCGGTGCGCCGCCCGTGCCGCTCGACGAGGAACTCGCGCGCGTGATCCCGCTCGTCGAAGCGCTGCGGCCACTGAACGTGCCGCTTTCGATCGACACCTACAAGCCGGACGTGATGCGTGCGGCGCTCGCTGCCGGCGCGGATATGATCAACGACATATGGGGGTTCCGCCAGCCGGGTGCGATCGACGCCGTGCGCGAAGGCAACGGCGGGCTGTGCGCGATGCACATGCTCGGCGAGCCGCAGACGATGCAGGTCGGCGAGCCCGACTACGGCGACGTCGTGGCCGACGTGCGCGACTTTCTCGCCGCACGCGTGCAGGCGCTGCGCGACGCGGGCGTCGCGCCGGAACGGATCTGCGTCGACCCCGGGTTCGGATTCGGCAAGGCCGTGGTCGATGACAACTACGCGCTGCTGGCCGCGTTGCCGGACACGGCCCCCGCGCGGCCTGACGGGCGCGCGTATCCGATTCTCGCGGGCATGTCGCGCAAGTCGATGCTCGGCGCGGTGATCGGCGGCAAGCCGCCGATCGAACGCGTCGCGGCGAGCGTGGCGGCTGCGTTGTGCGCGGTCGGGCGCGGCGCGGCGATCGTGCGTGTGCACGACGTCGCGGCGACGGTCGATGCGCTGAAGGTCTGGAACGCCGTGCGCGCAGCCGCGCGGCAACGATAAGTCAGAAGTCAGAAAGACGAAGGAGGAAGGTTCGCCATGGGACGTCGATATTTCGGCACGGACGGCATTCGCGGCACGGTGGGCGATGCGCCCATCACGCCTGATTTCGTGTTGCGTCTCGGCTATGCAGCCGGCAAGGTACTGGCCGGCGCGGCCGACGTCGCGGCGGGGGTACGTCCGACGGTGCTGATCGGCAAGGACACGCGCGTGTCGGGCTACATGCTCGAGGCCGCGCTCGAGGCCGGTTTTTCGGCGGCAGGCGTCGACGTGATGCTGGCCGGCCCGATGCCGACGCCGGGCGTCGCATACCTGACGCGCGCGCTGCGCCTGTCGGCCGGCGTCGTGATCAGCGCATCGCACAACCCGTATCAGGACAACGGGATCAAGTTCTTCTCCGCCGATGGCAACAAGCTGCCCGACGATACCGAGGCCGAGATCGAAGCATGGCTCGACAAGCCGCTCGAATGCGCGTCGTCGGACCGGCTCGGCAAGGCGCGCCGCCTCGACGACGCGGCCGGCCGCTACATCGAGTTCTGCAAGAGCACGTTCCCGGCTGCATACGACCTGCGCGGGCTGAAGCTCGTGATCGACTGCGCCCACGGCGCCGCGTACCAGATCGCGCCGCACGTATTCCACGAACTCGGCGCGGACGTGATCCCGATCGGCGTCGCGCCGAACGGCTTCAACATCAACGACGGTGTCGGCGCGACGGCGCCCGACGCACTGGTGCGTGCCGTGCGGGCGAACCATGCGGACCTTGGCATCGCGCTCGACGGCGATGCGGACCGCCTGCAGGTCGTCGATTCGACGGGCCGGCTGTACAACGGCGACGAGTTGCTCTACGTGCTCGTGAAGGACCGGATTGCGACCGCCGGCAAGGTCGACGGCGCTGTCGGCACGCTGATGACGAACCTCGCGGTCGAGGTCGCGCTGCAGCGCGAGGGCGTGCAGTTCGTGCGGGCGGCCGTTGGCGACCGCTACGTGCTCGAACAGCTGCGCGAGCGCGGCTGGCAGCTTGGCGCGGAAGGCTCGGGCCACATCCTGTCGCTCGACCGCCATTCGACCGGCGACGGCATCGTGTCGGCGCTGCTCGTGCTGGCCGCGCTCAAGCGCAGCGGCCGCACGCTTGCGCAGATGCTGGACGGCGTCACGCTGTTCCCGCAGAAGCTGATCAACGTGCGGATGAAGGCGGGTGCCGACTGGAAGGGCAGTGCATCGATTCGCGCGGCGATCGACGCAGCCGAAAGTGCGCTCGCCGGCCGCGGCCGTGTGCTGATCCGCGCGTCGGGCACCGAGCCCGTGCTGCGCGTGATGGTCGAGGCACAGCATGCGGCCGACGCGACCCTTCACGCGGAAGCGATTGCCGACGCGGTGCGCGCGGCGACGAGCTGAGCCGAACCGGTGACGGCGCGCGACGGTCAGGCCGTGTGCGCGCCGCCTCTTTGGTGATTCGACGGGCGGCGCTTTCGGGCGCCGCAATTCGTCAGACGCAAAGGTTTGCGCTATTAAATAGAGGGCGGCTTCGGCGCGGATTTCGTGTGACGGAGGAAAACATCCGACCCTGAATTGCATTGGCTGTGGCGATGGGTTTTCCTGCCCCCACGTGCGGTGCATATGTTTCGCTCCGGGCCTCGCATCAGCGGGTACCGAACAGCCCTTCCTGACCGGTAATTTTTGCCGTCATTCCCGCCGCGCTGCCCTTGCGCGGCCGCCCTCACAGGGCCCGATACTCCCTTTCAACCAGTCATGTTACTGTCACACCAGTTTCATCGATTGTCACATTATCGTCATGAGGAGCCCCTAACCTTCGCGGTGCCGTAGTCATCCGCTCACACACTGGAGGTCTCATGAAATTGATGCAAACCGCGATTGCCGGCCTGGCTGGCGCGCTTTTCGCAGTCGCCGCGCAAGCTGCCGACATCACGGGCGCAGGCAGCACGTTCGCGATGCCGATCTATACGAAATGGGCTGCCGACTACCAGCAGTCCGGCGGCGCGAAGGTGAACTACCAGGGTATCGGTTCGTCGGGCGGCCTCAAGCAGATCAACGCGAAGACGGTCGATTTTGCCGGTTCGGACGCACCACTGAAGGATGAAGAGCTCGCGAAGGAAGGCCTGTTCCAGTTCCCGACGGTGGTCGGCGGCGTGGTGCCGGTCGTCAACGTGCCGGGCGTGAAGGCCGGCGAACTGACGCTGTCGGGCCCGGTGCTCGGCGATATCTACCTCGGCAAGATCAAGAAGTGGAACGACCCGGCGATCGCCGCGCTGAACCCGAAGGTCAAGCTGCCGGATACGGACATCGCAGTCGTTCGCCGCGCTGACGGTTCGGGCACGAGCTTCATCTGGACGAACTACCTGTCGAAGGTCAACGACGAGTGGAAGTCGAAGATCGGCGAAGGCACGACGGTCAACTGGCCGACGGGCACGGGCGGCAAGGGCAACGACGGCGTCGCGGCCTTCGTGCAGCGCCTGCCGGGCGCGATCGGCTACGTCGAGTGGGCGTACGCGAAGAAGAACAACATGACCTACACGGCCCTGAAGAACTCGACGGGCACGGTGGTCGAGCCGAAGACCGAAACGTTCAAGGCTGCTGCTGCTGGCGCGAACTGGTCGAAGTCGTTCTACCAGATCCTGACGAACCAGCCGGGCAAGGAAGCATGGCCGGTCGTCGGCGCGACGTTCGTGCTGCTGCACGCGAAGCAGGACAAGCCGGAGCAGGGCGCCGAAACGCTGAAGTTCTTCAGCTGGGCGTTCAAGAACGGCGAGAAGGCGGCCGACAGCCTCGACTACATCTCGCTGCCGGCGTCGGTCGAGACGGAAATCCGCAAGCAGTGGAAGACGAAGGTGACGGACGCATCGGGCAAGCCGGTCGCCGCAGAGTAAGCAATCCAGCGGTTCGCTGCCCGGCCGTGCCGGCCGGGCAGTGTGTGCGGTAAGGCTGGGCGTCACGGCGCCCGGCGATCCAGAACAGGCGCCCATGTCTGATATTTCCTACACGTCTTCCCGGTCCGATGTCCCGCAGCAACGCGCGCCGAGCCGTCTCGGAGACGTTCTGTTCGGCGGCCTCGCACGGCTCGCCGCGATCGTGACCCTGCTGCTGCTGGGCGGGATCATCGTGTCCCTGATCATTGCGTCGATGCCGACCATCCAGAAGTTCGGCCTCGGCTTCTTGTTGCAAACCGAGTGGGATCCGAACTCGGATATCTACGGTGCAGTGGTGCCGATCTACGGCACGATCGTGACGTCGCTCATCGCGCTCGTCATCGCGGTGCCGGTCAGCTTCGGCATCGCATTGTTCCTCACCGAATTGTCGCCCGTGTGGCTGCGTCGCCCGCTCGGCATCGCGATCGAGCTGCTCGCCGCGATTCCGTCGATCGTGTACGGCATGTGGGGCCTGCTCGTGTTCGCGCCGATCTTCGCTGAATACTTCCAGAAGCCGATCGGCCGTCTGTTCAAGGACGTGTGGGTGCTCGGTCCGCTGACGGCGGGCCCGCCGATCGGCATCGGCATTCTCGCCGCCGGCGTGATCCTCGCGATCATGATCATCCCGTACATCGCATCGGTGATGCGCGACGTGTTCGAAGTCACGCCCGTGCTGCTGAAGGAATCGGCCTACGGGATCGGCTGCACGACGTGGGAAGTGATGTGGAAGGTCGTGCTGCCCTACACGAAGACCGGCGTGATCGGCGGGGTGATGCTCGGCCTCGGCCGCGCGCTCGGCGAAACGATGGCCGTGACCTTCGTGATCGGCAACACCAACCTGCTCGACAGCGTGTCGCTGTTCGCGCCGGGCAACAGCATCACGTCGGCGCTCGCGAACGAATTCGCGGAAGCGCAACCGGGCCTGCATACGTCCGCGCTGATGGAGCTGGGCCTGATCCTGTTCGTGATCACGTTCATCGTGCTGTCCATCTCCAAACTGCTGCTGCTTCGTCTCGAGAAAGGAGAGGGCAAGAAATGAGCGAGCCCGTCATGAACTTCCCGGGGCCGAACGGCGCCGCGCTCGACGCGATGCGCAACCGCCTGCAGCGCAAGCGCAAGGTGACCAACGCGATCGCGCTGACCGCGTCGCTTGCTGCAATGGCGTTCGGCCTGCTGTGGCTTGTATGGATTCTCTACACCACGGTGCATCTCGGCGTCGGCGGCCTGTCGCTGCAGCTGTTCACCGAATCGACACCGGCACCGAACACGGAAGGCGGCGGTCTGGCGAACGCGATCGTCGGCAGCCTGCTGCTGTGCGGTTTCGGCACGCTGGTCGGCACGCCGATCGGCATCCTCGCGGGCGTCTATCTCGCCGAATACGGCCAGAAGAACCTGCTGGCGGGCACGATCCGCTTCATCAACGACATCCTGCTGTCGGCGCCGTCGATCGTCATCGGCCTGTTCGTGTACGCGATCGTCGTCGCGAAGTCGGGGCGCTTCTCGGGCTGGGCCGGCGTGATCGCACTCGCGCTGCTGCAGATCCCGATCGTGATCCGCACGACCGAGAACATGCTGAAGCTCGTGCCGAACGCGCTGCGCGAAGCAGCCTTCGCGCTCGGCACGCCGAAGTGGCGAATGGTACTGAAGATCACGCTGCGCGCATCGGTGGGCGGCATCATCACGGGCGTGCTGCTCGCGATCGCGCGGATCGCTGGCGAAACGGCGCCGCTGCTGTTCACCGCGCTGTCGAACCAGTTCTTCTCGTGGGACATGAGCCAGCCGATGGCGAACCTGCCCGTGACGATCTACAAGTTCGCGATGAGCCCGTTCGCCGAATGGCAGTCGCTCGCATGGGCGGGCGTGTTCCTGATCACGCTCGGGGTGCTCGGACTCAACATCCTGGCGCGCTCGATCTTCTCGAAAAAGTAACGGCGGAGCAATCCGATGAATATGGCAGAAAGCCACCTGAATCCCGTCGAGCGCACCGCTGCGCCCGCCGGCACGCAAGATGCGGCACATGGCCGTCCGCTGGCGCCGCTGAACGCGAAGATCGAGGTCAACAACCTCAACTTCTTCTACAACAAGTTCCACGCGCTGAAGAACATCAACCTGCGCATTCCCGAAGGGAAGGTGACGGCGTTCATCGGTCCGTCGGGTTGCGGCAAGTCGACGCTCCTGCGCACGTTCAACAAAATGTACGCGCTCTATCCGGAGCAGCGAGCCGAAGGCGAAATCCTGATGGACGGCGAGAACCTGCTGACCACCAAGCGCGACATTTCGCTGCTGCGCGCGCGGATCGGCATGGTGTTCCAGAAGCCGACCCCGTTCCCGATGTCGATCTACGACAACATCGCGTTCGGCGTGAAGATGTTCGAGAAGCTCACGCGCTCGGAGATGGATGATCGCGTCGAGTGGGCGCTGACGAAGGCCGCGCTGTGGAACGAGGTGAAGGACAAGCTGAACCAGAGCGGCTACGGGCTGTCCGGCGGCCAGCAGCAGCGTCTGTGCATCGCGCGCGGTATCGCGATCCGTCCGGAAGTGCTGCTGCTCGACGAGCCGTGCTCGGCGCTCGACCCGATCTCGACGGGCCGCATCGAGGAGCTGATCGCGGAGCTGAAGAGCGACTACACGGTCGTGATCGTCACGCACAACATGCAGCAGGCTGCGCGCTGCTCGGACTACACGGCCTACATGTACCTGGGCGAACTGATCGAATTCGGCGAAACCGAAAAGATCTTCATCAAGCCGGTGCGCAAGGAAACGGAAGACTACATCACCGGCCGTTTCGGCTGATGACGGAGAATCACAACCATGTCGGATAAACATCTGTCGAGCCAGTTCGACGCGGACCTGAATGCCGTGTCGTCGAAAGTGCTGGAAATGGGCGGACTCGTCGAGTCGCAGATCGTCGGCGCGATGCATGCGCTGAACGAATTCGACCGCGAGACGGCCGAGAAGGTGATCGCGGCCGAGGAAACGCTGAACGCGATGGAAGTCGACATCGACCAGGAGTGCGGCAACATCATCGCGCGGAGGCAGCCGGCCGCGCGCGATCTGCGTCTTCTGATGTCGATTTCGAAAACGATTACGAACCTCGAGCGCGCCGGCGACGAGGCCGAGAAGATCGCGAAGCGCGTGCGCCGCCTGATCGACGAGCCGGCCGCGCGTGCGGTGAACATCGCCGAGATCAAGGTGTCGGGCGAGATGGCCGTGACGATCCTGCGCCGCGCACTCGACGCGTTCGCGCGCCTCGATACGGTAGCGGCCGCGCAGATCGTCAAGGACGACAAGGAAATCGACCTCGAATTCCGCGCGTTCGTGCGCAAGCTCGTGTCGTACATGCAGGAAGACCCGCGCACGATCTCGGTCGGCCTCGAGTACCTGTTCATCGCGAAGGCGATCGAACGGATCGGCGACCACGCGAAGAACATCGCCGAATTCATCATCTACATCGTGAAGGGCACCGACGTGCGGCACCAGCCGCGCGACACGCTCGATCGCGAAGCCAACAGTTAATCGACTCCGTAAGGAAGAACAGAGGTGCCGATGCCCAGCAACATTCTCGTCGTCGAAGATGAGCCCGCGATTTCCGAACTGATCTCGGTGAATCTCCAGCATGCCGGTCACTGCCCGATTCGCGCGTACAACGCCGAGCAGGCGCAGAACCTGATCAGCGACGTGCTGCCCGACCTCGTGCTGCTCGACTGGATGCTGCCGGGCAAGTCCGGCATTGCGTTTGCGCGCGACCTGCGCAACAACGAACGGACCAAGCACATCCCGATCATCATGCTGACCGCGCGGGGCGACGAGCAGGACAAGGTGCTCGGCCTCGAGATCGGCGCGGACGACTACGTGACGAAGCCGTTCTCGCCGAAGGAACTGATGGCGCGCATCAAGGCCGTGCTGCGCCGTCGCGCGCCGCAGCTGACCGAGGACGTCGTGTCGATCAACGGGCTGCGCCTCGATCCGGCCACGCATCGGGTCGCCGCGCACGGCGACGGCAGCGAGATCAAGCTCGATCTCGGCCCGACCGAATTCCGCCTGCTGCATTTCTTCATGACGCATCCGGAGCGCGTGCACAGCCGCACGCAACTGCTCGATCAGGTCTGGGGTGATCACGTGTTCGTCGAAGAGCGTACGGTCGACGTCCATATCAAACGATTGCGCGCGGCCTTGAAACCGGCCGGTTGCGATGCGATGATCGAGACCGTGCGCGGCAGCGGCTACCGGCTCGCCAAGCACGCGTAACGTATCCGGACATGCCGTGTGCCACGGCATGCCGTTCATTCTTTCGGGCGCTGAAACATGAACATCATCTGGGCGCGCTTTCTCGTGTCGCTCGTGCTGCTCGTGCTGATCAGCGTATTGGTCGGCGTGTTCGCCGGCCCGATCGCGGGCCTCGGGTTCGCGGTCGTGATGCTGGTCGCGCAGGGCTTCTTCAGTACCTTCCATACGCAACGCCTGTGGCGTCTGCTCGATGCGCCCGTCTACGGCGAGGTGCCGAGCGCGCCGGGCATCTGGGGTGAAATCTATTACCGGCTGCACAAGCTCGCGAAGCAATGGCATGCGCAGGTGCGGCAGGTCGAGCAGCAGCATTCGCGCTTCATCCAGGCGATCCAGGCGTCGCCGAACGGCGTCGCGATGCTCGACGACCATGACCAGATCGAGTGGTGCAACGCGATCGCCGAGGTGCATTTCGGCCTCGATGCGAAGCGCGACCTGCGCCAGCACATCACGAACCTGGTTCGTCATCCGGAATTCGTCCGCTACCTGAACGCGCAGCATTACGACGAGACGCTCGTGATGCGCGGGATGGGCGACTCGCGGCAGAACGTGCTGGAAGTGCAGGTGTTTCCGTACGGCGAGAACCGCAAGCTGCTGCTCACGCAGGACATCACGGAGCTCGAGCGGACCGACGCGATGCGGCGCGACTTCGTCGCGAACGTATCGCACGAACTGAAGACGCCGCTCACCGTGCTGTCGGGCTTCCTCGAGACGATGCGCGAACTGCCGCTGAACGAGGAAGATCGCGCGCGCTATCTCGAGATGATGGAGCAGCAGGCGTCGCGGATGCGGCACATCGTCACCGATCTGCTGGTGCTCGCGAAGCTCGAGGGCGAAAGCAAGCCGCCGATGGATCACGCGATCGACATGCGTGCTGTGTTCGACCATCTGAAGGAGGATGCGCAGACGCTGTCGAACGGGCATCACGAGATTGCGTTCACGATCGACGAGACGCTCGGCGTCACGGGCGCGCAGACCGAAGTGTTCAGTGCGTTCGCGAATCTCGTGACCAATGCGATCCGCTATACGCCGGACGGTGGCAAGATCTTCGTGTCGTGGCGGCGCGAGGGCGCGCAAGGCGTGTTCTCGGTCACCGACAGCGGCTTCGGCATCCCGGCCGCCGACCTGCCGCGGCTGACCGAGCGCTTCTACCGCGTCGACCGCAGCCGCTCGCGCGATACGGGCGGCACGGGGCTCGGCCTCGCGATCGTCAAGCACGTGCTGCAGCGGCACGACTCTCACCTGTACGTGCAGAGCGAGGAGGGGCGCGGCAGCACGTTCACCGCGCGCTTCCCGGCCTCGCGAATCATCGCGATCCGGCCGGCCGCGTTCGAAGCATGAGCGCGTGACGCGAATCGGGTGCCTGACGTCGGCATCCCAACGCAAATGCGCCGCAAACAAAAAAGCACAGCCCGTGGGCTGTGCTTTTTTGTTTGGTGGCGCGGCACGCGAAACCGCGCGCCGCCCCGTGTCTACGAACAGAACTTCGCGAGTAGCCCGAGCTGCGCGTTGCGGAGCGTCTTGCCTGCACGGCGCCGGCGGTAGTGGCCGTCGCTGAGCATCTGCCAGGCCGACTGGTTGTCGCCGAGGCAGACCGACAGCCCTTCGGCGATCACGCGGCGCTTCAGCTTGCGCTCGCGGATCGGGAACGCGACTTCGACGCGGCGGAACAGGTTGCGGTCCATCCAGTCGGCGCTCGACAGATAGACGTCCTCCGCGCCGCCCGCGTGGAAATAGTAGATGCGGTGGTGTTCGAGGAAGCGCCCGACGATCGAGCGGACCGTGATGTTTTCCGACAGCCCCGGCACGCCGGGCTTCAGCGCGCACACGCCGCGCACGATCAGGTCGACCTTGACGCCGGCCTGCGACGCTTCGTACAGCGCGGCGATCACCGACGGCTCCAGCAGCGCGTTCATCTTCGCGACCACGCGCGCGCGCTTGCCGGCGCGCGCATTGTCGATTTCCGCGCGGATCGATTCGATGATGCGCGGATGCAGCGAGAACGGCGACTGCCACAGCTCGTGCAGCGTGAGCTCGCCGCCGATCCCGGTCAGTTGCTGGAAGACGTGGTGGACGTCCTCGCAGATTTTCTGGTCGGCCGTCATCAGGCCGAAGTCGGTGTAGAGGCGGGCGGTGCGCGGGTGATAGTTGCCGGTGCCGAGGTGCACGTAGCGGCGCAGCGACGCCTTGCCGTTCTGCACGACGCGTCGCACGATCAGCATCATCTTCGCGTGGCACTTGTGGCCGACCACGCCGTACACGACGTGCGCGCCGACGGCTTCGAGCTGCGACGCCCAGTTGATGTTGGTTTCCTCGTCGAAGCGCGCGAGCAGCTCGACGACGACGGTCACTTCCTTGCCGTTGCGGGCGGCTTCCATCAGCGCGTCCATCAACGGCGAATCGGTGCCGGTGCGGTAGATCGTCTGCTTGATCGCGACGACGCTCGGGTCCTTCGCGGCCTGCTGCAGCAGTTCGAGCACCGGCTGGAAACTTTCGTACGGATGGTGCAGCAGGATGTCGCCGTCGTCGATCGCGTCGAACATCGTCGGCGCGTTGACGATCGCAGGCGGGATCGACGCGGCGAACGGCGCGAACTTCAGGTCGGGGCGATCGACGAGATCGGGGATCTGCATCAGTCGCACGAGGTTCACGGAGCCGGCCACGCGATAGCAGTCCTTCTCGCTGAGCAGGCTTTCCTCGAGCAGGCGCCGAACGATATGCGCCGGCGTATCGGCCGACACTTCGAGCCGTACCGCGTTGCCGAGGTGGCGCGCGGGCAGCTCGCCCTGCAGCGCGACGCGCAGGTTGGTGATTTCGTCCTCGTCGACGAAGAGCTCGCTGTTGCGCGTGATGCGAAACTGGTTGCAGCTTTTCACGACCAGTTGCGGGAACAGTTCGCCGACGAAGCGCTGCATGAACGAGCTGAGCAGCACGAAGCCGTGCTCGAAGCCCGACAGCGCCTGCGGCATGCGCACGACGCGCGGCAGCGCGCGCGGCGCCTGCACGATGCCCATCACCGCCTGGCGGCCGAACGCGTCTCGGCCCTCGAGCTCGACGACGAAGTTCAGGCTCTTGTTCAGCACGCGCGGGAACGGGTGCGCGGGATCGAGGCCGATCGGCGTCAGCACCGGCAGCAGTTCATCGAGGAAGTAGCGGCGCGCCCATTCGAGCTGCTCTTCGTTCCACGTGTCGCTCGCGTGGAAGTAGATGCCTTCCTGTTCGAGCGCGGGCAGCACGGTATCGTGCAGCATCGTGTACTGGCGGTGAACGAGCCGTTGCGCACGCTCGACGACCAGGTCGTAAGCGTGCTGCAGCGACATGCCGTCGGGGGTCAGTGCGCCCGGGTTGTCGCGGATCTGTTCCTGAAGGCCGGCCATCCGGACTTCGAAAAATTCGTCGAGGTTGCTGCTCGTGATGCAGATGAAGCGGAGTCGCTCGAGCAACGGAATCTGCGGGTCAGCCGCTTGGGCCAGCACGCGCTCGTTGAAACCGAGGATGCCGAGTTCACGATTGAGAAGCGGATAGCGGACGGACATCGGCAGAGTAGGGGGGGATTCGGGCGATGATTCGAAAGGACGCTCGGAAACTCTCACGGTACGATGACGTGCTGATGACGATAATGTATTTATATCGGGAAATTCTACGCCTGAACCGTTTTGTCTCATAAATGTTTCGGCCATATACAATCTACCCGTGTACATGCCCGTGAAGCGTGGCAACGGCAAGCGTTCCACGCTTAAAATGTCGCCTTTGATTGATCGCCCAGCGTGGCCGGCCGGCTGCCGCGGGCGAACGCGCACGGAGCCCCCTTCTGATGGTTACATCCCCCCACTTGCTGGCTGCCGTCGATCTCGGCTCGAACAGCTTTCGGCTGATCGTCGGGCGCGTCGAGGAAACGCCGGCGGGCAGCCAGATCTATCCCGTCGATGCGCTGCGCGAGCCCGTTCGACTGGCCGCGGGCCTGTCGAGCGACAAGATGCTCGATCGCGCGTCGCAGGAGCGTGGCTGGGAGGCGCTCAAGCGGTTCGGCGAGCGCCTGCGCGATTTCCATCCCGATCATGTGCGCGCGGTGGCGACCAACACGCTGCGCGTCGCGAAGAACGCGGGCGAATTTCTCGGCGAGGCCGAAGCGGCGCTCGGTTTTCCGATCGAAGTGATCGCGGGCCGCGAAGAGGCGCGTCTGATCTATGCGGGCGCCGCACATTCGGTGCCAGCGAGCGCCGGCAAGCGGCTCGTCGTCGACATCGGCGGTGGCTCGACCGAATTCATCATCGGCTCGCACTACACGCCGATCGTGATGGAGAGCCTCTACATCGGCTGCGTGAGCCATAGCCGCGCGTTCTTCCCGGCCGGCAACGTCGACGAATACACGATGCGGCAGGCCGAACTCGCGGCCAAGCGCGAGATCCAGATCATTTCCAGCGAGTACAAGAAGGCCGGATGGGACCAGGCGATCGGTTCGTCCGGCACGGCGCGTGCGCTCGCCGAGCTCGTCGAGGCGAACGGCTTCAACGACGCGGGCATCACGCACGGCATTTCACGCGGCGGGCTCGAACGCCTGAAGCGCGCGCTGATCAAGTCCGAGAACGTGAACCGGCTGAAGCTGATCGCGCTGAAGCCCGATCGCGTGCCGGTGCTCGCCGGCGGCCTTGCGATCATGCTCGCGGTATTCGAGGAACTGGGGGTCGACTACGTCGATACCACCGACGGCGCGCTGCGTCTCGGCGTACTGTATGACCTGCTCGGCCGGACCCAGCACGAGGACATGCGCGCGGTGACCGTCGAGGGCTTCACGCGCCGCTACGGCGTCGATCGCGCGCAGGCCGGGCGTATCGGTGCGCTCGCGGTGCGGTTCTACGACGAGCTCGACGAATCCGACGACGAAGAACGCGAGGAAGGCAGGATGTTCCTCGGTTGGGCCGCCGCGTTGCACGAGATCGGCCTGTCGATTTCGCACAGCTCGTATCACAAGCATTCGGCCTATATCGCGAGCAACGCCGACATGCCGGGTTTCTCGCGCACCGACCAGGCGCGCCTTGCCGCGCTCGTGCTCGGGCATGCGGGCAAGCTCGGCAAGCTGTCGCAGGCGCGCGACGTCGAATGGCCGTTGTTGTTCTGCCTGAGGCTCGCGGCGCTGCTGTGCCGGCGCCGGACCGATGCCGGGCTGCCGGACATTTCCGTGTCGCAGATGAAGAAGGGCGGGTATGAAGTGCGCCTGCCGGGCGCATGGGTCGAGCAGAACCCGCTGACCGACTACAGCCTCAGCCAGGAAGCGGCCGAGTGGGAGAAGGTCGGTATTCCGTACCGCGTGGTTTATACGGGCGCGTGACGCGCCGGCACGACGGCGGCGCGCTCGCGCCGCCAGGCTGCCTTGCGATGCGCTCAGTCCGAGCACACGATCGCGGTCAGGAACGGGAATGCCTGCTTGACGGTCGCGTCGCTGCCGGCCTTGCGCACGGCCTGCTCGACCGCGTTCTTCGTGCCGCGCACCACGACGCCGTATGCCCAGTTGCCGATCGGCGTGCCGTCGCCGGGCTGGAAAATCGGATCGTTCGCCTGGTAGCCGAGCACGACATAGACGCCGAAGCCGTAGGCGGTCAGCGGATGGTTCGTGCGGAATGCGTTCACCGAATTCGATTCGACGTGCATCGGCTCCGACTGGATGTCACCTGCCGCGAGCAGCGGCGCGACGAACTTGTGGCCGTTCGAATGGCAGTCGAGCGCGTCATCGAGCGACTTGGCCGATGCGACGCCGGACGCACCGAGGGTGCCGATTGCGAGCAGCACGCCGAGCAGGGCAGTCTTGAAAACGTGGTTTTTCATGCGCGATTGCGGGTTGGTCGCGGACATTATCGCGTGTTCCCGCAATTTTCGTGCGCGGGCTGCGGGCGGTACGGCACCGGTGGCGCAAGCGGGCGGCGGACCAAACGAAAAAGGGCTGCAAGCGCGATGGCTTGCAACCCTTATCGTGTATCTCGTGGTCGGAGCGATAGGATTCGAACCTACGACCCTCTGATCCCAAATCAGATGCGCTACCAGGCTGCGCTACGCTCCGACGAGCCAAAGATTCTATCGTCTAATGGGTAACTGGGTCAATCACGTTTTGCACAAGGCGCACGTCATCACGAAACGCTCACGATTGGCGACAATTCGAAGCGTGATCGTCCGGCCTGCGAGCGTGTGGCCGGATCATTCGTCGAAGCATGGAGAGACATCATGATGAACCTGATCCTGTGGCGCCACGCCGAAGCCGAGGACTACGCGGCAAGCGACCTCGCGCGCCAGTTGACGGCCCGCGGGCGCAAGGAAGCGCAGGCCATGGCCAAATGGCTGCGCGGCCGGCTCGAGTCGAGCAGCGTGATCCTCGCCAGCCCGGCGGCGCGCACCGTGCAGACCGTCGAGGCGCTGACCGACCAATACCGGACCGTCGATGCGCTCGCGCCGGGCGGCAGCGTCGACGACGTGCTGGCGGCCGCCGGGTGGCCCGACGGCATCGCGCCGACGGTCGTGATCGTCGGGCACCAGCCGACGCTCGGCAGCGTCGCGGCGCAGCTGATCGCCGGCAACGGCGACAGCTGGAGCGTCAAGAAGGGCGGTATCGTGTGGCTCGCGAGCCGCACGCGCGACGGCAGCCGTCAGGCCGTGCTGCGCGCGGTATTGACGCCAGACCTTGTCTGACGGGGTTCGAAGGCATTGATCATACGGTTTCGCAGGCTTTCTGCTAAAGTCAATTCGGCGACACGTCATTGAAAGGACACGGTCGTGCCACAGAACGGTAACGACCGGTTACTACATTGGCTGGCATGTCGTCCTATTCCTTACGATCAGGAAAGCCTAATGCGAGAACTGCCGACGCCTACGCTCCCCTTTGCCTCGCTTCCCCTCGACACGTCGCGGCGTCACCTGCCGCGCGCTGCTGAAACCGTCACATCCGAGTTCCGTCTGCGGGCCGCCTGGGCCCGCACGGAAGACGAACTGCGCGAGGCCCAGCACCTGCGTTACACCGTGTTCGCCGAAGAGATGGGCGCGCAGGTCAGCGGTCCATCCGGTCTCGACGTCGATCCGTTCGACGCCTATTGCGATCATCTGCTGGTGCGCGATCTCGACACGCTGAAGGTGGTCGGCACGTACCGTGTGCTGCCGCCGCACCAGGCCGCGCGTGTCGGCCGTCTGTACGCCGAAGGCGAATTCGACCTGTCGCGCCTGACGCACCTGCGCGGCAAGATGGTCGAGGTCGGCCGCTCGTGCGTGCACAGCGACTACCGCAGCGGCGCCGTCATCATGGCGCTCTGGGGCGGTCTCGGCGCGTACATGATGCAGAACGGCTACGAGACGATGCTCGGCTGCGCGAGCGTGTCGATGGCCGACGGCGGGCACTATGCGGCGAACCTGTATCAGTCGCTGCCGGCCAACTCGCTGACGGCGCCGGAATACCGCGCGTTCCCTCATACGGCGCTGCCGGTCGACGAACTGCAGACGGGCACCGTCGTCGCACCGCCGCCGCTGATCAAGGGCTACCTGCGTCTCGGTGCGAAGATTTGCGGTGCTCCGGCGTGGGATCCCGACTTCAACTGCGCGGACTTCCTGACGCTGTTCCGGCTGTCGGACATCAACGCCCGCTACGCCCGGCACTTTCTGGGCTGAGCCATTCTGATCGCAGCGCGCTGCTCAGGCGCGCACGCAAGCGAACGCCGTCGCACGGCAGATTGCCGCGCGACGGCGTTTGTTCGTTCCGAGGAAGTTGTTCTATCCGGCCCTGTTAATTTGGGCGGTACACACTGCCCACCGTGCACGCAGGCGCACGTTCGGAGCAGGCCGCGCAAGCGGCGGCCCGGACGACAGGGCGGGCTTGCCTAGTGCTTGCGCCGCCAGTCGAGCAGGTGGTGTTCGGCCATCCAGTGATGGATCATTCCTTCGCCGCCGTGGCTGCGCTTGTATTCGCGCGACTCGAAATAGGACAGGGCGACGAGCACCATCAGACCGATGAACAGACCGATCAGGCCGGCGATCTCTTCAGACGACATGGCAGCCTCCTTTCAACGGCACAGCGCCATGGGTACATGGTAGAACATGCGCGGGACAACCCCTAACCCGGAATTCCGCTAGACTCGGCGCGGTCCTGGCGCGCGATGGGCGCGCCGTTTTCCGGAGCCTCACCGATGACCCGTTTCATGCTGGCCGTGCTGGCCGCGTCCATTCTCGCCGGCTGTTCCAGCGATCCCCGCCAGGCCCGCCGCGGCCACCCGCCGCAAGATCCGGCCGATTACCACGGCGTGCCGACCGACATGACGCCACCGTCGATGCTCGGTGCGCCTGCGCCGTCAGCACCCGCACCCGCATCCGCGCAATGACGAAACCGGCCGGCCTGAGTGGCCGTCAGGTGCCGGCTGCGGGTGCGTCGGCGCCGATTCGCCGCGTCAGCGCCGGCAGGTAGCGCGCGAGCGTCGCGCCGCGCGCCACCATGAACAGCAGCAGCGCGAACCACAGCCCGTGATTGCCGAACGGGCCGACAGCCGCCAGCGTCGCGGCAATGAAGATCGCGAACGACACGACCATCGCGCGCATCAGCGATTGCGTCTGCGTCGCGCCGATGAACACGCCGTCGAGCAGGAACCCCCATACGGACACGATCGGCGAGATCGCCGCCCACGGCAGGTATTGCAGCGCGACCGCGCGGATCCCGGCCTGGTCGGTCAGCCGTGCGACGATCCAGCCGCCGGCCGCCCAGTAGACGAGCGCGAACAGCAGCGCGCCGAGCGCGGACCACAGCAGCGTGACCCGCACGGCCCGCCGGAATGCGGCGCGGTCGCGCGCGCCGGCTGCGGCGCCGACGAGCGCCTCGGCCGCATGCGCGAAGCCGTCGAGCCCGTACGCCATGAAGGTCTGGAAATTCAGCAGCAATGCGTTGGCCGCGAGCGTCGCGTCACCCTGTTTGGCGCCCAGGTGCGCGAACCAGCCGAACGCGCCGAGCAAGCACAGCGTGCGAAGGAAGATGTCGCGATTGAGCGCGATCAGCCGCTTGAGCGCCGCGCGATCCGCCAATGCACCCGCGGCCAGCGGCGCAAGGCCGCGCGGGCGCAGTTGCCATAGCATCCATGCGCCGAGCGCGAAGCCGCACGCGTCCGCGGTCGCGGTCGCCGCACCGATCCCGGCGATACCCCAGCCGAAGCCGTACACGTACAGCAGCACGGCGCCGATGTTCACCGCGTTGATGAAGACCTGCGCGACGAGCGCGAGCCGCACGCGCTGCACGCCGAGCAGATAGCCGAGCACGACGTAGTTCGCGAGCGCGAACGGCGCGCTCCAGATTCGTGCGTGGCCATAGGCCAGCGCCGTCGCGCGGACGGCGTCGCTGCCGCCCAGCGCGGTCAGCGCGAATGACAGCAGCGGCACCTGCAGCGCGAGCACGGCGGCGCCGAGCGCGAACGCGACGATCAGCGCGCGCAGCACGTTGAGCCGGATGCTGGCGGCGTCGCCGGCGCCGTGCGCCTGCGCGACGAGGCCGGTCGTGCCCATGCGCAGGAAGCCGAAGCCCCAGAACACGAAGTTGAAGAACAGCCCGCCGAGCGCGACGCCGCCGAGATACTGCGCGCCGTCGAGGTGGCCGGCGACGGCCGTGTCGACCGCGCCGAGGATCGGCTGGGTCAGGTTCGCCAGGACGATCGGGAAGGCGAGCGCGAGGACGCGCCGGTGCGAGACCGCGGCCGACCCGGTGCCGGCCCCGTGCGGTAATGCGGATTCGGACATGGCGAACGCGTCAGGCGCGTTCCTGCACGCAGACCCACGGCGACACCACTACCGCCCACAGCTCCGGATTGCGCGCCGCGAAGTCGGCGGCGGTTTCCGCGGGCATGCGCGCGACGAGACCGGACGACAGCCAGCGCGTGACCTGTTCGGCGTCGTCGCCGGCGATCGCTTCCGCGACGCTGACGAGATCGAGATCGCGTGCGACCGACAGCAGCTTGCCCTGCGCGAAGAAGCGCTCGAGGTCGCACCAGTCGATCTTGGCGGTTTCGCCGAGGAGTTTGGCGTAGAGCGGGCTGTGCGACGCGCCCGCGGCGGATTCGTGTTGGTCGGAGGACATCGGTCGTGTACTGAAAAGACTGCGTGGGCGCCACTATAAACCATCCGGGCGCGCGGCCAGCCACGCGGCGCGGCGGCACGCGCCCGGTTCATGCGTCGCGCAGCGCGCGGCGCACGATCTTGCCGGTTGCCGTCATCGGCAGGCTGTCGACGAACGCGATCGCGCGCGGGTACTCGTGCGCGGCCAGGCGCGTTCGCACGTGGGCCTGCAGTGCCTGCACGAGCGCGTCGTCGCCGACATGGCCGGGGTTCAGCACGACGAACGCCTTGACGATCTCGGTGCGCGTCGGATCGGGCACGCCGACGACGGCCGCCATCCGCACTGCCGGGTGCGTGAGCAGGCAGTCTTCAATCGGCCCCGGCCCGATCCGGTAGCCGGCGCTCGTGATCACGTCGTCGTCGCGGCCGACGAATCGCACGAAGCCGTCGTCATCGATGGTGCCGGTGTCGCCGGTGAGGAGGTAGTCGCCCGCGAACTTGTCGCGCGTCGCGGCGGGATTGCGCCAGTATTCGAGGAACATCACCGGGTCGGGGCGACGCACCGCGATGCGCCCCTCGACGCCGGGCGGGAGCGGCGTGCCGTGCTCGTCGACGATCGCGACCGCATGGCCGGGCACGGCCTTGCCGATCGCACCGGGCTGCGCGTCGAACAGCGCCGCGCATGACGACAGCACCATGTTGCATTCGGTCTGTCCGTAGAACTCGTTGATCGTCACGCCGAGCGCGTCGCGTCCCCAGGCGGTCAGTTCGGTGCCGAGCGATTCTCCGCCGCTCGCGACCGATTTCAGCGCCAGCGCATGGCGCTCGCGCGGCGCGGGCACCGCGCGCATCAGCTTCAACGCGGTCGGCGGCAGGAACGCATGGGTCACGCCGTGCCGCGCCATCAGCGCGAACGCGGCTTCGCCGTCGAACTTCTCGAAGCGGCGCGCGAGTACGGGCACGCCGTGGTGCCATGACGGCAGCAGCACGTCGAGGAGCCCGCCGATCCACGCCCAGTCGGCGGGTGTCCAGAACAGGCGCGCGTCGCGCGGAAAGCATTGCTGCGACATCTCGACGCCCGGCAGGTGGCCCAGCAGCACGCGATGCGCATGGAGTGCGCCTTTCGGCTTCCCGGTCGTCCCGGACGTGTAGATGATTACCGCCGGGTCGTCGGCGGCGGTGTCCGCCGGCACGAAATCCGGCGATTCGGCGGCCAGTGCGGCGTCGAAGCGCAGCACGCCGGGCGCATCGGGCGCATCGTCGCCGATGCAGTAGCACGTGCGCAGCGCCGGCAGTTGCGCGCGCAGCGGCGCGATCTTCGCGTAACCGGCCGCGTCGGTGACGAGCGCGGCGGCTTCGCTGTTCGAGAGCCGGTATTCGAGCGCGTCGGCGCCGAACAGCGTGAACAGCGGCACCGCGATCGCGCCGAGTTTGTACGCGGCGAGATGGGCGATCGCGGTTTCGGGGCCCTGCGCGAGGAAGATGGCGATCCGGTCGCCGCGTTGCAAACCCGCACGCGCAAAGCTGTTCGCGAGCTGGTTAGAAGCATTCCTCAGGTCGTCGAACGTGAGGTGGGACACGTCGCCTTGCGTCGTTTCGTGAATCAGCGCGAGCCGTCCGCTGCCGTCAGCCCACTTGTCGCAGACGTCCACACCAATGTTGTAACGGGCCGGAACGTCCCACGCGAAGCGGGAGAGCAGGTCGTCGTAGCGGTCGGCGGCGGGTAGCATCGCGTGTCTCCTTGGCGTCGATCGTCGGCATTGGTCGATAGATTACATCGGCATTTCACGCGACCGAAATCACAATGGCGCCTGATGGATAGGGAATGTGCGGACTCGTCCAACGGGGGCGGCTCAGTGCACGATTCCGCCATGACGCATAAGATCATGAAAAAACAGTGATGAGACCATGGATTTGCTTCTGATAGCTGCGGGGTTCAGCCTGTTCGGAATCGGTGCGCTGGTGGCGTTTGCCAGCCGCGTCGATCCGTTGTCGGGCCGGTTCACCGGCCGTCTGCGCAAGCGCTGACACAACCTTACCGATCTCCCTCGCGACGACATGCGATGCATGCCGGCATCGCGTGTCGTCCTCCTTCGGCGGCGGCGCGCTCAGCGCGCCGGCAGGTAGCGTGCCGGATCGATCGAGCGGCCGCCGTAGCGCAGCTCGAAGTGCAGCGCGACGCGATCGCTGTCGCTGTTGCCCATCTCCGCGATCGTTTGCCCCTGCGTGACCGACTGGCCTTCCTTCACGAGCAGCGCACGGTTGTGCGCGTAGGCCGTCAGGTAGTCGGCATTGTGCTTGAGGATGATCAAGTTGCCGTAGCCGCGCAATCCGTTGCCCGCGTAGACGACGGTGCCCGGTGCGGCGGCCAGCACCGGCGTGCCCGTGGCGTTGGCGATATCGATGCCCTTGGATTTCGAGCCGTCGAAGCTGCGCACCACGTTGCCGGCGGCCGGCCAGATCAGCGCGATGCTGGTGGCCGGCTTGACGGCCGATTCGACCGGCGCCGAGGGCGCGGGGCGGCTGCGGCCCGCACTGCCGGTGCCGGTGGTCGATGCGGTCGTCGTGCCGGGCGGCGGCGCGACGCGCAGCACCTGGCCGACCTCGATCGCGTCGGGATTCGTGATCTGGTTCCAGCGCACGATGTTCGCCATCGACGTGCGATTCTCGCGCGCGATCTTGTAGAGCGTGTCGCCGCGCTCGACGCGGTAGTAACCCGGGCCGACGGGTGCGGAGCCGCACGCGACGAGCAGTGCGGCGCAGGCGGCCGCGAAGAGCCGCTTCGTTGTTGTTCCGAACATTGAACCTCGCAAAACCCCGCCGCGCGCGATGCGGCAGGCGATACAAAACGTCCGATTTTAACGGGTTCGACCCGAGCACCGCAGTTTCGGGCCGCGGGCGCGGCCGGCGCGCACCGGTTCGCTGGTGCGGCCGACGTCAGCCGGCGAGCGGCAGCACGCGAATCCGCAGCGCCGCCGTTTCGGTCGCGCCGGGTGCGAGCGTGCGCAGCCCGAGGCCGTTGTGGATCGCGTCCGGCAGGCCGAGCCACGGCTCGACGCAGTAGAAGTCCGATTCCGGCTTTTCCGTCCAGGTCGTGACCGCGTACCACGGGATCGAGCCCGGGACGTCGAGCGCGATCTCGATCGTGCGGCGGCGGCCCGGCATCACGATGCGCACCGGCTCGGACGGCGCGCCGTCGAGGCAGTGGAAGCGGTCGAGAATGTCTGCATCGCCGAGGCTGTACGATGCTTCGCCGGGCTCGAGCGGGCTGATCGAGCCGTCGGCGCGCTGCATGCAGCGGCGCGTCGGCGGCAGCTCGAGCGTGGTTTGCGCGCGCTCGCCATGCGGCAGCGCGAAGTAAAAATGGTGGCCCGCGTAGTAGGGCAGCGGCGTGGCGCCGCGATTGGTCGTGGTGAGCGCGACGTCGAGCGTGTGGGCATCGGCGAGCCGGTAGGTCGTCTCGAACCGGAAATCGAACGGGTAGCTGTCGCGCAGCGCGTCGTTCGCATCGAGCGTCATCGACAGCGCGGCGCCGTCGGCCGACGGTTGTGCCGCGAACGGGAGGTCGCGCGCGAAACCATGCATCGGCAGGTCGCGGACCACGCCGGCGGCATCGCGCCAGCGGCCCAGTTCGCCGTCGACGCGATGGCGGCCGAGGAACGGGAACAGCAGGGGATTGCCGCCGCGCACGCGCGCGAGGTTGCTCCAGTCGGCGGCTTCCGGCCAGAAGATGACTGGCTCGTTGTCGACGTGCCACGACAGCAGGCGGCCGCCGAATTGCGGGGCGACCCGGACGAGCGACGGGCCGGCGTGAAGTTCATGAATGTCGTGCTGCTGGAAGATCGGCATGGCGAATCGGTATGAACGGGTGGACGGGTGCGCGATGGTGCGCTCCATTATCGGGCCGCGAGGCGGTCGGGGAAAACCCTTCTCGGGGAAATCGCGAGTTTTTCAGACTGCCGACGGTCTGGATAATGGCGTTAAACCGGTGATGTTGCCGGGTCATGACACTTCGTGGAGGGGGCCATGGATCTGGCAATGGCAATGGGTATCGCACTGTTCGGCATGTTTACCGGCAGCACGGTATTGTTTTTCTATCAGCTCGGCCGCTGACGGCAATTTCTGCCGGAATCGAAAGGCCCGCCATGCAAATGGCGGGCTTTTTGCTTTCTGAGCGCTTACAAGTTGCAAGCGTTTGTGTGCATTGCCGCAATAACCGGCCAAATGCCTTGGCGCAGTAATCCTGGCTGGGCATAATCGGGGCGCGTTTTTTCGGACGCGCGATGCGTCGTCCGCTTTTCTACCCGATTGATCATCACTAAAAGGACCGACGCGTGAGTCTCTGGTTTCTGATATTCCTGAGCGTCCTGCAGGGCGTCACCGAACTCTTCCCCGTCAGCAGTCTCGGCCACACGCTGCTCGTGCCCGCGCTGTTCGGCATGCACATCGACAAGCACGCACCGCAGTTGCTGCCGTTCCTCGTCGCGCTGCACCTCGGCACCGCGCTCGCACTGCTGTGGTACTTCCGCGCACGCTGGATCGCGCTGATCAGCGGCTTCTTCGCGCAGCTCGGCGGCCGCAAGAACGACGACGGACACCTGATGTGGGCGCTGATCATCGGCACGATCCCGACCGGGATCGTCGGCCTGCTGCTCGAGAAGCGCATCGAGCGCGTGTTCCACGACCTGCGGATCGTCGCGATCGCCCTGATCATCAACGGCGTGCTGCTGTGGGTCGGCGATCGGATCCAGCGCAGCCGTGCACACCAGCCGCCCGAGAAGATGACGTTCAAGCAGGCGTTCTTCGTGGGCCTCGCGCAGATCGGCGCGCTGGTCCCGGGTTTTTCGCGCAGCGGGCTGACGATGATTGCCGGTAACGCGGCGGGGCTGACGGCGGAAAAGGCGGCGGAGTTTTCGTTCCTGCTCGGCACGCCGATCATTTTTGCGGCGGGTGTGTTGGAACTGCCGAAGCTGTTCCATGCACGCGACCAGCTCGCGGACGCGCTGCTCGGTGGCGTGCTGACGGCGATTGCCGCTTATCTGAGCGTGCGGTTCTTGATGCGCTATTTCGAAGGGCGCGGGCGGCTGGCTTCGTTCGGCGTGTATTGCGTGATTGCCGGGGTGTTTTGCCTCGGGTGGTTCATGCTGCATCCGCAGCCGGTTTGACGGTTGCGGTGCCGGTTGCGCGTCGCGCATGATATGACGCGATGATCGGGTATAATTTCGGGCTCGGCTTCATGCTGGGCCCGTTTCGTTTCGGGGCTTTGAGTCCGGTTTGTGCCGTGTTGTGCTCGAAGCCTTTCGCGTCAAATGCGGCCCGGGTTGTGCGGCCGTGTCTTTTCCCCTCGACCGCCCTTAGCTCAGTTGGATAGAGCAACGGCCTTCTAAGCCGTAGGTCACACGTTCGAATCGTGTAGGGCGGGCCAGTCTGATCAAGCTTCTGCGGTTGCCTTCCTCGGCGCACGTCTCCGTACTGGAGTTCCATGTAACCGCTATGTAACCTGATTTCATCAATTCGGGGCGAGGACCATGCCGCACACAAGTTTTGGAATGCACGCGCCGCGCTCGGTAGATTCCAGGATCGCGTCTCGATACAGAATCTAGCGACGCCGCATCGACCTAGATACGACGAGGCCTTGCTAAATTGATGGGGCCTTTGTGTACAGTCCCGGTTCTCCATAATCCAAGGGGAGCTGCTTGATTAAGAGTCGCTAACACAACCTGAACATGAGGCTGCGAACGTCATATCGTCGCGGCATGGCGAGACGCAAAATCAGTAACGAGTTGTGGGTGGTGCTGGAACCGTTGATTTCGGAGTTCACGCCATCTCCCAAGGGCGGGCGGCGGCGCACGGTCGATGATCGAGCAGCGCTGAACGGCATCCTGTATGTACTGCAGACCGGTATTCCTTGGGAAGACCTCCCCCAGGAGTTGGGCTTCGGCAGCGGTATGACGTGCTGGCGACGTCTAAGAGACTGGCAGGACGCCGGCGTATGGGAGCGGCTGCATCTGGCGATGCTTCGTCGGCTGCGCGAGCATGATCAGATCGATTGGGAACGGGCAAGTCTCGATGGAGCCAGTGTCTCCAGCCCCCGGGGGGCCAAGAAACCGGCCCTAGCCCGACAGATCGGGTGTCGGGCGTCATAGAGAAAATTCATTTCTTCATGAGCGCGCTTTCAGTGTCCCACCCCGGGCGCCAATTGAAAATTCATATCGATCACTGCGCCGTCAGTAGAAATAGGAGGATCAGGTTTTCCAATTTTGTTATGCGACATGCAACTCAGATGCAACGGCAATGGCCCCGAGCCTTTTAGTGAATACGATTTTTGTTGACAAATCCACTCGATGGCCAATTCACTGACACCATCATCTCGAATGGTCGTTACACCGCTCAGCGCAATCGACCCAGTGTTCGAATCAGGAACGAATTCCGTATGCACAATTCCCACCGGTCGCCACCCACATCGACCGGGCAGGTATTGATCTAAAAGAAATTGTACGGAGTAATTGGTCTGCCCAGATGGTACGCGAACAAGGTTTCCGACAGACTGGTCGCGGAATAGGGCGTTTATCTGAGATTGGAATTGAGACCGTGATTGGCATTGTTCGTTCGTTGTCGCGAATTGTACGCCAAGCCAAACTTCAATGGATGGATCCTTTTCCCCTCGGAGAAACAATAGGTGATGAGGCGCACTATTAAGTTCAGGCCTGTCTGATTCACGATTGCTATCGCCTTCGATATGCGGTTGAAAGTTGGTGCTATACGCGCATGCGCCGAATGAGAAAAGAGCACATACAACACCCGCAAGTACAGATATGCATGAATTTCTTTGCATCGCGATCGCTCCTCAGCTAAGAGACGAAGGCTTCACCCATGAGCAGCAAGGCCGACAAACATAGCGATCAACAAGACAACAGCCCACACCGTGATCTCGGCCACAGACAGAGACTGCCGCCGCCGTTGTGGCCGCTTGAATTCGACCGGGTCTTGGTCCCACTCGGACCTGACCGGCTGACGCGGTTCAAGCATACGATACGCGGGCGGTTGCTGGTATGCTGGAGATCGGCCCATGGCGGCTTGCGGCGCGGCGTCGAACACGACAGGCGCCTTTGCCAGGAGCAGCGCGAGATACGTTCGGCTTCGCGTGGTTTTCCCTGTGTGGATTAGAAGTACCGCAAGCAAGGCTTGGCAATCGCCAAGCGCGTCATGACGGAGCTGCTTGACCACGCCATAGAACTCGCAGACCGAATCGAGCTTCTTCCTGCCGACGGCAGCGGGCCACGGAAACTGCTGGAGTGAACAGCGCCACGACTTTGCTGATCCAGCGTCGCAGACGACCGCCAGCATCCTTGCGTCGAACTGAGCATTGTGCGCGATCAGCACATCTGCCTCGTTGATCAGTGACGTGATCCAGGCGAGGTCAAGCACCTTTCCAGAAAGATCGGCGGCAGTCATGCCGTGTACGGCCTGAGCCTTTGGATGGATCGGCACACATGGCTCGCGCAAGCCGTGGTATCGGCCAATTTCCCGAACGAGAACGCCTGAACCTGGTTCGATTTCAACAAGCAGGATTCCTATACTGATCGGCTCGTCGTGCGCCGCAACCCCAGTGGTTTCGGTATCGATGATCGCTACTTTCATCTGCGAGTCCTCAAGCGCCTTTCGCATTCGCGCATGATCAGCTCCGTTTCTGCGCCCATATGAGGGCGATGATCCAGCCGATACCCGTCCACCCGACAAGAATGTTTGTCGTGAGGATCGCGCGATAGTCGCGGTGATCGGCTTTGTAAGCGACAATCGACGGTGCGAAGTACATGGCAAAAATGACGCCGATGGTAGCGCCGCCCGCGAGGAGGTGCTTAAGCATCTCGATGAGTTCCATAATGGTTTTCAGTGTGATAGGTGGGCGGCGACTCGCACCGCCGGGCAAATCAGGGATATGCAAAAGACAATGCAACCAGTTCAGACTCCGATACGTGCTGCATCGACTTGCTTCGCTTAACAGCACTCACGTCGAATCCCTGCGACGCTGGAAAGAGCGTTCTGATCTCCGCGAATGTCTTGATGAATTGCTGCTCGTCGTCGATCCAGTCGGTGTGAAACTGATGCACGACGCCACCCAAGCCGACCTGCGTGGCGACGTTGATCCGAAATTCAAACATGGTGGTCTCCGGTATGTGAGTGAGCAGCGGTTCGCGCTAGTTGCTCACCGCGATCTGTCGTAGCGGTCAGGGGATCGTGCAGTTAACTCGCGGCCCGGTTGTGATCGTCGAGCACGACGGGAGGAGGGCGAAGTTTCGCGCTTCGGTTGGGCCAGCAACGGGAGTTGCTGCGGCAGTGCCGACAGGGGACGGTGCCGGAGAAGACGTTGGGATCATTGAAGGTGCGCCGCTCGTCGCCGCAGGAGCCGCACTCATTTTCGCCGCACCCATGCTGACGGTAATCAGCGTCGGATAGTCGTAAGCGGCTCCCGTACCCATATCGATTGCCGTGCCGACGATGCCGCCGAACAGAAGGTTGCCGGCGACCATGCCGCGCGCTGATGAAGCCACGGTAGAGATACCCGACTCGCGCCCTTCCTTGTCACACTTGATGTTCAGGTCCCCCATCGATCGATGCAGAGAAACTGAACCAGGCGTCGTGACGAACCACGTACCCTTATCGTTCGTAAGCTTGCAGCTCGCGCTGGTCACCGCTTCCGTCGCGCTTCGCGTCTCGACGGACACCACCTGCGTCGAGCCGTCGATGATCGAGGCACAACCGGTCAGGGACAACAGTCCCGTTACTACCCATATCGTTTTCATCGTTTTCCCCGATTCGCATTGCGCGCCGTGTACCAGCCGATGGTCGCCGCCAACGCGCTTGTTGTTTATTCCCCGATTTCTATCTAGCGCAGAACGCGCGTGAATCGAGCATGCATCAGATATGCCACCTCTCCCTGACGCACAGCCGAGATCGGTTGGAGAATGGGGAAACGATGTCGGGCAGAGCACCCATACCGTGTTGATTCAGCTTTGAAACGAGACCTACTTCGTGTTTACCCCGCGTGTAAACCCTCAATTGTGTGAGGACGTGCTCGTACTAAATGCGCACAAGAAAGATTCTTTCGCGTTTCCGCTTCATCACGAGACATCATGGGTTCGCGTATTTCGTACCAGATTCGACTTGTAGAACGGCTATCGCCATCAAGTAGGAACATTGGCTCACTCGAAGACGTCCCGACCGCACTTCCGGTTGCAAAATTGAAACGGGGTCCACATGGCGGCCAGGCGCACCAATTCACAACACATTGGTTTGCCGTTCCAAGGAACTGATGCGCTGTTCGAGATCGCACATTTCGAACATCTTCGCGATCTGCGACAGCGCGAAGACGAAGCGCGCGCCGTCCTGGCTGTCGATCCGGTTCGTCCGCATGTCGCGGTAGACTTTCGCCATTTCCCGGCGCACAGCGTCGAGGTTGTGCAAGTTGACGCGGGGGGCAGGCAAAACGACGAGTTCAGTCGTCGCCTCGCTCACCGGGTAGGCGTTTGTGAATTTTCGCCGCATAGCACCTCCCTTTTTTCACGGTCGCGACGGCCGTTATCCGGCAACCAGACGACGTAAGTCAGGTCGCGTTCTCGCGCAACCGCGTCGAAGTCCGGCGGGTTGCTAGGATCGTAGATCAGCACGCAATAGGTAACGTTCGTCTCGACGGACTGAACAGCGAGCGCCTCCTCAAGTCGCTCGATGCGAGTCTTGATTGTCATGGCATCCCCCCGGTACCCGAGCGTGGTATTACCGGCGGTGGTTGCTGCTGAACGTCCTGCGCGGTGCGGCTGCGCACGACGTTCAGCCTGTCGCGAAACCACGTGAGATCGTCGCGCACGGTCGAGAGCGAAGGCTGGTGCTCAACCAGGTAGAAGATGTAGGCGCGGTACTCTGCTGACCATCTCTCGATCGCAGCCAACTCCGCGACCAGCATGCGCAGTTCGCACCGCCACTCTGCTAGCATCTCCAGCGTGATGCGCGGCCCCCAAGGGCAAAACGATGCTCCGCTTTCTTCGTCACGAGGCGAGCCGACGCCGGCGTCGCGACTAGAACGAGCATCAGTCGAGGCAGTGCCAGAAGTGCCATGAACCCCTTCTGGCACCTCTGGCACCGAAGCGTGTACACCCCTTTTCAGTTTCAGGCGTTCGAGATACGGATTCATGGTTGCGCATCCGGGTGCATTTCGAACACCGTTTTAGTGCGCCCGTCTGTTGCTACGGTGACGCCGCGAACCCAGCCATACTCGCCGAGCACGCTAAGCGCGTTGCCAACATCTTCCGGTGTTTGCAACATCGACCAATGGTGACGATAAATGTCGCGTGCTGTGAACCGGTCAGCCACCTCACCATGACGTATACGCTTGAGCAGCGCCTTTGCACTGTCAAGGTCATCACCGGTTCCCAGGGCATAAGCACGTTCGGCATGCGATCGAAGGTAATGAGCCCAGGCTAGTGCACGCAGCATCGCGGAATCACTTATAGCCCCCTTGCCGTCGTTCGCAAGATGACAAAGCAGCGCCAGACTGGGCACAAGCTTCCGGTACTTCGCGAGATGGGATTCGACAGCCGGGTGCAGATGTCCGCTGCGCAGATCGCTCTCGTAAGCAATTCGCCATTCGAGAAAGTGCTCGGCCGCCGCCTCGTCGAGTCGAAGGAAAGGCGGCTGTCGGAAATCTGGTTGATTGTCGTGTCCGGTGACGATTTCGGCTCCCCAGTCGCCCAGCGGATCGGCAGCATCAAGCCTCGCGAATAACGCAAAGGCTTTTCGCTGCGCGTCACTGTCGGGAATTCGATCGACGTTGCACCACTCGCCTGCGACATCTGGATACACCAACAGGCCGAAGCGTTGAATCAATCCATCGTCGGCAGCGCCACCTCGCGTCGCGGCACGGATGTATCCCGCAATTCGGCCCGGTTGCGTCGAGCCGAGCACGGACAGGCAAACAGCCTCCGCGCGCAGGTTACGGCCACGGCCGATTCGGTCAGCCACATATGGTTGGTTGCCGTTCCACCCGGTCAGATAGAAGCCGCGTGAACCTTCCTGTCCGTCCCGTTCAAGAGATTGCAACAGGGACGCCAGCTCGTCACGATACGCACCGATGCCTTTCGGATTCTCACGACAGATTTCGAGTAGCGCTTCACACGTCGTATCGTTGACCAGATAGCGCCGCATGCCCGGCGCTTCGGGTTCCAGGATCGATTCAAAATTGACACTCGCCGCCGGATTCTCCGCAAGCTGTCTTGCGATGCTCTTTTTCTGCGCGTCGAGCCGCATCGCATGAATCTGCGCGGCTGCATCATATTCGGCCTTCTCTGCGACGTAGCGGCGCGAAGCAACATCTTCCAAGCAATGTAGTGGTGCGAGTGCGGCCGACATTGCGGGACTCTTGAGGACACCCGGCCGACCAATCAGGCAGGCCCATTGGTTACCATATTCGGTCCAGTCGTCACGACGCTTCGGGCGAACGCCGACACGCCGTCCGATCACAATACCGAGCGCCGCCATAACCGTGACGCCAACAAAATCAGGCGGGCATTGAATGCGCTCGACGACATCACACACCCACGGGCGCAGCGTCTCGGGCACAAGCTCGAAATCGAAGGGTTCGACCGGCAACAACGCATTCGGCAGGGGCTCGGGATGATCCGGCCACGGCGCACAACTGGCGGACTCTTTACTGACCACGGCGAGTTCGTCCAAGAAAGATTGCCCTCGCACGACTGCGGCATCATTCATGGGGCACTCCTGCTGCGTCAAGCGCCGCGTTAATGCGCTTCACGGCCAGAACAAGCCTCGCGCGGTCTTCGACAGCAAACGGGTAACCATCAAGCAGCGCTACGCCAGCGGTCGCCACGACGAGCGCCTCGAATCGGATACACGCCAATACATCCATGGCCGGAAACGGATGCCGTTCGGGTTTCAGGCCGACTGGTCCGCCGATCGGCGCGGGAAACAAATCGGACACCGTCAGCCCGACTGCATCCATCACCGCGCCGATGTCGCAGCCCGCGAAGCAGTGCACCAGCAGACGACCGTCATCAAGTTCCCGCACTGCGAGTGACGGCCCGTGATCATTATGGGCGGGGCAGCGCGCTTGCCAGCGATGCGGGCCGCTATGCCTCACGGACGCGAGGCGCGAGAGGAGAAGATCAACGCTCATCGTCGGCACCTTTATCCGTCGTTTTTGCATCCGCCTTACGAACACCGCTCAGCAGTATTGCAGAGTCCGAGGCATGCCAAAGCAGCCTGCCGCTCGGATGTTTAATAGGTCGGGCGCCATGGTAATGACCATAAAGACAGTAGTTCTTGCGGACTGTCTGAGGAGCGCACTTCTGTGCGGCAGCAAACTCCTCCGTGGTCAGGAGATCACGTGATCCCGTATCAAGATGTTGCGCAATTGCCATTTCGCATCGCCTTCCCCAAAAATCCTGGGAATTGATTTGTCATGGCTATTTTTATATATCAATTTCTTTTTTATGTAATTCGGGTGGGTCGCGGATTGCGGCTGGATAGCGCGAAGCCTTACCCATTAAGGTGTGTAGTTGAATTGTGTAAATTAAATCGCCTGACTGGCATGTTGATTTGGTGTGTTTTAATGTAAACTAATGCAAAATAAGATGTGTTTTAGACTCCAGTCGCTTAATAATATTTTGTTATGGTGTCGGTCGGAAAGCCGGGAGGAGCGTTATATGAATCTCGAAGAATCTGCTTCGCCTACCTCACGGCCCGCAAACCCTCCACCATCTCCGGTGCAGGGAATTTGACGCAAGCCTGTTCGAGCATCCATGCTTCGATCTTGTCATGCCACATGCGCAGCAGGTCGAGCGGACGGCGGCGATAATGCTTTTCCGCGATGGCGCTCGGTTTGTGTCCCATTATTTGAGCAACCACGCCAACAGGAACCTCGCACCATTCGGACAGCGTGCCGAACGAACGGCGCAGGCCGTGGAGGCTCACATGGGGCAACCCGGCCACGGCCAGCGCCTTGTTATGCGCCGTACGTGGCTCTGCTAGCTTGCCGTCGGCGGCGCGCTGGCTTGAGAACACCCACCCTGACGGTTTCCATTCCTTACCTTCTGACTTCATTTGGGCGAGTGTCCGCACATTCGGCGGCGTGTCGTTCCGCCGCTTTAGTTCGAGCAGCAGAGATGCAAGATAGGGCGTGAGCGGGATAATACGGCCCGTTTCTGTCTCCACCTTGTCGGCTACGTGAAGGCTACGCCACTGAAAATCCACATCATCCCATCGGAGCGAGGCCATTTCTTCGCGGCGCGCGCCGGTCAGGAGCAGGGCTTGCAAGTAGGCGCTGATAACCGGGTTGCCGATCTTGCCCACCGCAGCAAACCAAGCCGGTAGCTGCTCGCGTTGCAAGCAGTCGTCTTTCGCGTGTACGCGCGGAATGGCGGCGCGAACGGCGCGGGCGGTATATGCGTTCGATGCAATCAGGCCGGCGTATATTGGCTTGTCGTCGCACCATCGGATGAATGCGCGCAGCTTGCGATAACTTTGCTCGGCGTTCGTCGGGCGCGTTTCGGCCTCGGCTTCCAGCCATTCGGTTACTCGCTGCGCCGTCAGGTGCGATAGCTTCAACTGCATGAGCGCGGCTAGCGGCCCCGCGACCGTCATGCCTTTCCCACGCTTCTTCGGATCGCCGCCAGCATGAGCCAGCTTCTCATGGTCGGAGTAGTGGCGGTTGCTCCACTTGCCGCGATTCGCTTCTAGGTACTCGACCCATGCCTCGCGCACGGTCACATCCTGGCGGTGCGCCTCTATTCGGCGTTGCTCTGCGGCGACGCGCTGCTCAGCGGCTTCCTCGCGGGGGTCCTTACCGCTATCGGTCAGGCGTTTCAGGCGGCGCGCTTCGTCCCGTGCGTCATCGATGCTCCAATCCTTCGGTGCGCCTATCGTGACGCGAATAGTCGCGCCGTTGAGCTTGCCTTGCCAAATGTAAGTGCGCGCACCTGCCGTCGTCGCGCGCACCCCAAGGCCAGTTGCTCCGGAATCCCAGATGAACGCCTGAGATTTTCCGGTGGGGCAGGAGTGCCCGTTGACCCGCGCCGCCGTGAAATTGACCTTCGCCATCACGCGCCCCCATGTAGCCCGTGTAACCACCATGTAACCAAATTCTAGGCAAATTAATCAATCTCGGTCAACCTTGCTGAGGGAGGGGATTCACTGCGACGCATTATCTGATAGGGGTTTCGGGCGATTGTTGGAAAATCGGTCAACGCCGATAAATGTCAACTTGCTCGGCCTTCTAAGCCGTAGGTCACACGTTCGAATCGTGTAGGGCGGGCCAGTAAAATCAGCGTGTTAGCTGATATTTTCAAATTCCCCATCCTCTGTCGGCATGCTCGTATAGGCAGCACGTAGGTGTTTGGAGTCAACTCGGATCGTGACCAATCCATGTGACTGGCTGGCCGCACGCGAGACAGTGGTGAGTGTCCAGCATGTTGTCATCGATTGCGCCACCGACAGCGGAACCGGCGGCGCAGCCTGCGACGCTGCCGACTAGCACGGCGATAACTGCGCCGGCGAGGCCGCCCAACACGGTGTCGATCTGGCCAGCGATCGAGCCGACGACCTCGTCGGTCTTTGTACCCGCGAGCGCGGCGGCTGTACCGCCCGTGGCTCCCGCAACGCTGTTGCTGCGCGCCGGCGGGGGAACGACGGGCGGATGAGGACGTGTCGGCCGGCGAGCCAGTAGTAGCCTGTCGCGAACATCTCGACGAGCGCGAGGCCCAGCCCGATCAGCATAAACGTCGGGGATCAGAGATCACGGAAACTCCTGAGCGAAGTGCGCCGATGCGGAAATGCATCGACGGAGCGGCCGTAGCTGGCCGGGCTCAGGACGGTGATATGTGATTTAAAAATTCTGCATTCCGGAGGCGAGCATGGCGTCTGGAGAAAGTCCTGTTGCAAATTGGAGACATGCGCCATCGCACGGGCGTCTACCGCTACTAGTCGATGATTAGTCGATTAACGGCGGCGAGAAATGTCAATCGGCTAGATTTTGATTTTTCCTATCTCAATAGCAGGCGTGGTTTTGTGGATATTCGGAAGAACGATGAAGTCTCGCAGGGTTCTTCCATGGAGATGTGTCTGGTGGTCCTTGCTGACGTGCGAGCCGTCTAAATAAATCAATGATTTATTGAATTGATGTGAGGGTAGCGGTGCCCCCTTTGCCTGATGGTCTCTTGGGGGATTGCTCGTTTTTGATGCGCGATTTTCTATTGGATAACCTTTTCGAAGTGTTAAATTTTTGTTTTTAGAGGGATTGGATTGCGCGTATTTGATTTGAATATGCCGTGATCGCGGATCGTGCAGCAACGGCGGGTGAGCACTCACGGCTGAGCATATTGCTGTGGCATTGCAATTTCTGACAATCTGCTTTCGAGTGTTTTGATAAATTGCGGCGCGAGAGACCAATCATTACGCCGCTAACAAGTGAAGAAACGAGAAACTTCGGCAGCGTTGATTTCGGCGTTGGCGAGTGTTTCTGCATTCGCGCAAGGCGTTCCGCCGTCCGAGATTACGTCTGGCCCGCAAATCCAGCGTTTGCAACAACAGCAGTTGGACGCGACGAAGGAATTGAATCCTCGTCCGACAGTCCGGACACCGACGGGCGAGAAGGCATCGACGACTGGCGTCGAAAGCTTGCCGCTCGATAACCCGTGCTTTCCGATCAACGCAATCGCATTGGAAGACAACGCGTTCGCGTGGCTTGCGCGTTTTCTGCAACCGGTCGTCGGCCAGTGCGTCGGCAAGACCGCACTCAAGCAGATTCAGGACGCCGCTAATAACGCATTGATCGACCGTGGCTACGTGACGTCACGCGTGCTCGTGCCGACGCAATCGCTGCAATCCGGAACGTTGACGCTTCGCGTGGTTCCGGGGCGTATCAGCGACATCCGCGCCGACAAACCGACGATTGGCTGGACGCGCGCGGCATTGCCGACATCAGCCGGTGCCTTGCTGAATCAGCGCGACATCGATCAGGGGCTCGAGAACGTGCGCCGGCTTCAGTCGCAGTCCGATGCGACATTCGACATCGCGCCCGGCGTGAATCCGGGGGACTCGGAGCTGGTATTTCATCCCGGCACCGGCAAGCGCTGGCATGCCGTCATCGGCGCGGACAACGCGGGTCTCGATTCGACCGGCAAGTACGAGCTGTCCGGCTCGTTCACGTTCGATTCCCCGTTTCACTTGTACGACCAACTGCAGATCGCGGGCACGACGAACGCAAACATTGGCGCATCCGAGAAGGGTAACCAGTCTGTCTCCGCGAACTACAGCGTGCCGATCGGTTACGCGATGCTGACGCTGAACGCGAGCCGCTCGCGGTACAAGCAGACGGTCGCGGGTTTTGGCGAGCCGATCGAATACAGCGGTGTCCAGTCTCAACTCCAGGCCGGGCTGTCCGGCGTGATCTATCGGAACGCGCATGCGCGTACCGAAATTCACGGCAACCTGTTCCACAAGATCAGCCGTAACTCGATCGACGGTGTCGATATTCCGGTGCAGCACCGCGACATCATCGGTTACGAACTGGGTGTCGCGCATCGCCAGTACATCGGCGATGTGGTGCTCGACGGCTCATTCGCGTGGCGCGCATCGTTGCCGGGCCTGTCCAGCAATTCGGGCACGGTGGTCGGGGCCCCCGACTTCGACGGCAAGACGCAGATCGAACTGGCAAGCCTCAGCGCTCAAGTCCCTTTCAAGATCGGCAGTCAGACGTTCTCGTACCAGTTCGGCTGGAACATGCAGAACGCACGTACACCACTGACCCCTTCCGACTATTTCACGATCGGCACGCGTTACGCCGTACGCGGCTTCGATCAGCAACTGACGCTGGCTGCCGAGAGCGGCTGGGTTGTCTCCAACGAACTCGACTGGTACGTGCCGACGCCTGTCGGTACGCAGGCGCTCTACGCCGGCGTCGATGCCGGGCGCGTGCGAGGGCCCGCTGCACAGTACCTGCTCGGCGAAACACTGGTCGGCGCCGTCGTCGGTGTGCGCGGCAATCTCGCCCCGACGAACGTGCTCGGTGCCGCACTGAATTACGACGTGTCGCTTGGGTTCCCGTTGTCGAAGCCGCAGGGCTTCAAGACGAGTTCGCCGACGTTGCTGTTCCAGGTCAGCACATTGTTCTAAGCGTAGCTGGGGTGAACCGAGCGGGGTGTCGATCTCGACTCGGTGTCTTGTTGATCGTCAATCAGAAGAAGGAAGAACTATGCAGCACCTGTACGAGAAGCATCGGCTTTTGCAAGCTGCGACGGCAACGTTTGCGGTGGTGGCAGCGCTTGGCCTGAGCGCATGTGGCGGTGGTGACGACGGTGGTAGCGGTGGCAGCGCGGCATCGAGTGGCGCGTCGTCGAACGGAGCGCCGTCGGGTAGTGCGTCGTCTTCGACGGGGATTCGCGTGGAAGGGCAATCCCAATCGATCTCGAGCCAGGTTTCGACGGTCCGCATTCTGATGCCGCCCGCATCGTGGAACGGTGGACAGATGCCGAACGGGAATTACACGCTCAGAGCCCTGTCCCAGCCGACCGCGTCGCTCAAGGAGCAGGCGCCGGGTGCCCATGTCGCGATTCCGTACGACTCCTCGGGCACGATCAAGACCCTGACCAAAGGCATCGTGACGGACATCGCCGGCAATGGCGACATCGCCATCGGTCGCTGGGCGGATGGCGCCGATTCGGCAGGCGCGACGTACAACGCCAACCAGGGGCAAGTATGGGCAATCGGTGTGCCGGTTGCGATCGACACGACGTCGCCCGTGCAAATGCAATGCTCGCTGGCCTTCGCAACGCGTCCGACGTCGACGGACGGCAATACGGCGCCGGGTTCACTGAATGGCGCCACGGCGACGCTGACGAGCGGTACCGATACCTTTGGTAATTCGACCATCAACTACACGCTGAATCTGCAGTACTCGATCGGTAGCGACCAGAACCAGTCGTTCGTCGGAAGCTCTGCGATTGGGCTGACGGAGCTGAGCTCGAAAACCAAATCGACGCTGATGAGCACGGTCATGGGCACGGACGCGAAGCAACCGTATCTGGTGGTGTCGTACGGCATCCCGGCCGCGACGACGGGCAACATCAACGGCCTGGTGGCACTGAGCTGCAAGTAACGTGAGTAGGGGCCGGTCATTCACGCGATGCGTGGAAGGCCGGCCTGACATGCATTCAAGAATAAAACGATCATGAATTCCGGAATCTTTCGTTTGGTCTTCAGTACCGTTCGCGGCATGCTGGTAGCGGTTGACGAATACGCATCGGCGCACGGGGGCGGTGAACGCGCTCGCGTGCGGCCAGCCACTCGACCTATGTCGGTGGATTCCGGAATCTCGATCTGGTTTGCGGCACGCGCAACCGCGTTTGCCGCACTCTGTACGTTCGGCATGCAGCCGCTCGTTGCCGAAGCGCAGGCAACGCTGCCGATCACGCCCGATCGAAGCGGTCCGACTCATCCGGTCGTCGGGGTGTCGGCATCGGGCGTACCACTCGTCAACATTACTGCACCGAAGAACGGCGTCTCGCTGAACAACTTTACGCAGTACAACGTCGGGACGAAGGGAGCAGTGCTGGTCAACAGTGGCCAGAATTCGCAGACGCAGCTCGCCGGCTGGGTTCAAGGCAATCCATTCCTCGGCAACAACGCTGCGCGTGTGATCGTCAACCAGGTCACGTCGGGTAACCCCAGTCAACTGCTCGGGCCGACCGAGATCGCGGGCAATCGCGCGAATCTCGTGATCGCCAACCCGGCAGGCATCACCTGTGCCGGTTGCGGCTTTCTGAATGTTCCGCGTGTCACGCTGACGACCGGCGTGCCGACTTTCAATCCGGACGGCACGTTGGCAGGTTTCAACGTGACGCAGGGGCAGATCGGCATTGCCGGTGCCGGGCTCGATGCGCATGGCAGTGCGATCGACCTGATCGCTCGCGCGATGACGATCAACGGCCAGGTGTGGGCGGATTCGATCAATGCAGTGGCGGGGGCGAACCGGGTCGACTATGCGAGCAACACCGCGCAGGCACAGACCGGTACCGGTGCCGCGCCGGGCGTCGCGATCGACGTGCAAGCGTTGGGAAGCATGTTTGCCAATAGCGTCCGGATGATCGGGACGGAGGCCGGCGTGGGTGTGCGAGACGCCGGTTCCGTCACTTCACTGACTGGCGATATTCAAGTGTCGAACAACGGCGATGTGACGATCGCGCCGACGGCGCGTATTCAGTCGGCCGCGAACACTCGGATCGATGGCGCCCACGTCGCCCAGCAAGGCACGATTGTCAGTACGCAGGCCACCTATCTGAACGCGTCCCAGGCACTGTCGAACGCCGGAACGATTTCGTCGGGCGGCAACACGAACCTCACAGCCGCCACATCGTTCAACAACAGCGGGCAGGCATACGCGGGTGTGGATTCCGCAGGCAATCTCGTTGGCGGTGGCTCCGTCACGGCACGCGCCGCGAATGTGACGAGCAGCGGCACGCTGGCAGCGGGCGATAACGTCAATCTGTTCGCAAACGACGTTACGCTCGATCAGGGAACCGTGAACGCGGCCAGCGCGGTCAACGTCACGACGAACGGCACGTTGTCGAATGTCGCCGGCACGATGAGCGGACAGAACGTGACGCTGAGTGCGGGGCAACTGGTCAACAATTCCGGCACCATCAGTTCGCACAGCCTCGCGAACGTGGCCGCGCAATCGGTTTCGAACCGGTCCGGGACGTTGGCGGCGGACGCGCTGTCCCTGAACTCGGCTGGCGCGCTTGACAATACGCAGGGGCAAATGACTGCGCGCACGGCGCAGATCGCTGCAACCGACCTCACGAATGTGGCGGGCGAGATTGGCACATCGACGGGCGCATTGATGTTGACGGCGACAGGGAACGTGTCGAACGACAACGGGAAGATCGCCGGTGGCAATGGTCTCACGCTGACGGCGAATGCGGTTTCCAACGCACAGGGCCAGATCGGCTCCGTGGCGGGCAATACCTCGCTCGACGTCACGCAATCGCTGAACAACGCAAACGGCAAGGTTGCGTCCGGTAACGATCTGTCGATTCACACGACTCATCTCGACAACTCGGCTGGATCGGTTAGCGCACACGCCGCACAGATCACGGCGACCGATGTCGTCAATACGGGCGGCAAGATCGGCACCACCGATATGCTGACCGTGACGGCGACGGGCGCCGTCTCGAATCAGTCCGGCGCGATAGTCGGTGGCAATGGTCTGTCGGTGACGGCAAACAGCGTTGGCAATGCGGCAGGCGCGATCGGATCGGCCGCCGGCGACACGACGCTGCGTGTGACGAAGTCTCTGACGAACACCGGCGGTACGGTGAGTTCGGCCAATGCGCTCATCGTTGCAAGTGACGCGACCGACAACTCGAACGGCAGTATGACGGCCGTGCGCGGCGCACAAATCCAGACGGGGGATCTCGTCAATGCGGGCGGCCAGATTGGGTCATCGTCGGATGCATTGTCGTTGATCGCAACGCGCACGGTGTCGAACGACGGCGGCAAGCTGGTTGGGGCGACCGGGCTCTCGGCGACAGCCGCCACGCTCAGTAACCGAGCAGGCCAGATCGGCACATCCAGCGGCGACATGGCGCTGACCGTCTCGCAGGCACTCGACAATACCCAGGGCAAGATTGCTGCGGCCGGCACGCTGAACACGCAGGCCGGTGCGTTCGACAATTCGCAAGGCGCGGTCTCAGCGGATGCAGCGAAGCTTAATGTTGCAGGCGCATTGACGAATGCAGGCGGCACGATCGCGACGACACACGACACGACCGTGGCGGCGCAGACCGTTACGAACCACGGTGGCACCATCGGCTCCGTCTCCGGTGCGTTGTCGGTGGCGACATCCGGTACGACGGACAATGCAGGGGGCAAGCTGCTGGCGTCGGGTGACACGACCCTGACCAATTCGGGCCTGCTGAACTCGGGCGGTACGATCACGGGGGCGAACGTCACGCTCGCGTCCGGACCGGGCGCGATCGACAACACGCTCGGCAACGTGGCGGCAAGCCAATCGCTGACGAGTCGATCGGGGGCGTTCGATAACCGGTCGGGGTTGGTGCAGGCAACGGGAGCGGTTGACATCGATACGCACGGCCAGACGTTCGACAACGGCGTACTGGCAGGGCAATCCACGGGTGGTCAGGTTCTCGGTAATGGCGTCACGCTGACAACGGGGGCGCTGAGCAACGCAGGTGGTGCGATTTCGTCGAGCGGTGCGGCAACCGTCAACGCCGCATCCGTGACGAACGATGCGGGTTCGCTCGTGGCGAACGGCGCACTGACCATACGAAGCGCCGGGACGGTGTCGAACGTGGCCGGCCAGATAGGCGGCAACAGCGATGTAACGGTGTCCGGTACGACGGTCGACAACACGCGTGGGGCCATGCACGCGAGCGGCACGCTGTCGGTGACGGGCGATACGATCCGCAACGCGCAGACTGCCAATTCAACGCTGCCGACGACCGCAGGCGTGCCGGGACTGACTGCAGGAATGGAAGGCGCAAGCGTCACCCTTGACGCCAACCAGGCGATCGACAATACGTCCGGATCGATTCGAGCAGACAAGGGTGCGAAGCTCACCGCACCGATCATCGACAACACGTCGGGCAGCATCCAGTCGAAAGGCTCGGCAACGTTGACGGCATCGAATACGCTGGTCAACAGCCGGGGCGACATCAATGGCGGTCAGCAACTGACGGTCTCGACCGGTACGCTGAACAACGACGGCAAGCTCCAATCGGCGGGCGACGTCAACGTAACGACGCAAGGCGATCTGACCAACACCGGCCAGATCGTAGCGGGTCACGATCTGACGACCACGGCCGGCCGCACGCTCGACAACAGCGGCACACTGTCGGCCGGCAATGTTGCCAATGTGAGCGCCAATTCGATCCAGAACCGTGCGACGGGCGAGATTTTCGGTGGCAACGCGACCAACGTTCACGCGAACCAGTCGATGACGAACGAAGGCCTGATCGATGGTGGCACAACGACGGTGACGGCAGGTGACACGATCACGAATGCCGGTGGCCGGATTTACGGCGACACGGTCGCGGTGGGCGCGAACACGGTTGTCAATGACCAGAATACCCAGGGTGTCGGTGGCGTGATCGCTTCTCGCGGGGATCTCGACATTGGTGCCCAGACGTTCAAGAACCAGAACAACGCGCTGATTTACGCGAGCAACGACATTCGTGTTGGCGGCGCGCTGGACGCGAACCATCAGGCAACCGGTGCTGCGCAGACCGTGACGAACAACGGCGCGCAGATCGACGCCGGTCGCGACATCACGATCAGCGCAAACCGGTTCGAGAATCTGAATTCGAACTTCCAGACCTCGACGGTCACGACCGACAGCGGCAACCAGTTGTGGTACCAGGTGCCGGGTTCGACCGAAAAGATCGACCCGTCGACCGTTTACCTGTACCAGAAGAACAGCCAGGAAATCCATCCGGGCACGGATTACCAGTGGGCGCTGGACGACGACCAGAAATTCATTCTGCTGCCGTCGACCAAATATCCGTTTGCCGAGTATGCGAAGTACACGATGAATGGGGTGGCGGGCAAGATCGATAACACGGCGTATCCCGCAAGCAATTTCGGTACGGGAGCTTGGGCGTCTCAGACTGGCGCGTATCGAACTGTGCCGGCTGACATCTGGACGACGTTCGGTGTGACGCCGCCGCCCGACGCAAATCCGGCATGGACCACATCCGGACCGTTCTGGATGTCGGCGATTGCAGGTTCGTTTGCCGGTAGAAGCAACGTCGGTAGTGACTGGTTTGCCATCAAGCCCCCCACTGAAGCTGATGTAACGGGGGCAAAACCGGATCCCTTCGGTCGGCCGAGCCCTTCGTGCCTGACGTCAACGAATGCAGCATGCGCCCCGTTCCAGCAGTGGTACAACGCCACGGTCGCCGCTTACCAGAAGCTGGATCAGGTGCTGGTCGGCTATAACGCGGACGTCCGGAGCCGGCTTGTACAGACCTACACCGTCTATACGGTCGACGTGAAATCGACCAAGGACGTGGTAACGGCGTCGCAACCCGGCACGATCACCGCTGGCCGTCATATCGCGATCAACACGCCCTCCGGCGTCAACGACAAGAGCCAGATCGTGGCTGGCGACGGCAACCATCCGATGAACGTGCAGAACATCGGTGCGACCGGTACCGAAACGTTCACGGGCTCGGGCAAGGCGATCTATACATGGGTCCAGTCCGGCGGCGCCTTCAGCGGTGACGAACGCGCGACCTCGACGACCAACTACTCGCCGGCTATTCCGTCACAAACGATCGATCTGCCGGTCGTGCTGACCGATCCGGGCAAACCGTCCAATCCGATCAAGAGCGTGGCGGCGGCGACGTCCGCTGCGCAAGGTGCGAGCGGTACCGGCGTGACGCCAGTAGCGGGCAAGGACGTTGGCGGCGAAGTACGGGTCGGCTCGGGTGTGTCGGACGTCGGCGTCGGGACCGTATCGGCCGTGAAGGCCAATGTCGGCAATGTCGTCGTGCGCACGGTCACGCCCAACACGCGTTTGCCCAACAACGCGCTGTATCAGGTGGCGAGCGACCCGGGCAGCCACTTCCTGATCGAGACAGACCCGCGCTTTACCGATTACCGGAAGTGGTTGTCGAGTGACACGATGCTGGATGCGCTCAAGGTCGACCCCAATACGGTCCTCAAGCGCATCGGCGATGGCTTCTACGAGCAGCA
>NZ_QTQD01000038.1:0-73299 GCF_003858025.1 Burkholderia sp. Bp9004
TTGTTGTTCTCCTGCTCCAGTTCCTTCAGGCGCTGCGCTTCGGAGACCGTCATCCCGCCGAACTTCGCTTTCCAGTTGTAGTAGGTCGCTTCCGAGATGCCGTGCTTGCGGCACAGCTCCGCCGGCTTCAGGCCAGCCTCGGCTTCCTTCAAGATGCCGATGATTTGCTCTTCGGTGAATCGCTTTTTCATTGCCGTTCCTCTCTGGAACGGACTCTACACCGTCACCGTACTAAACGCGGGGAGCAGGTCACGGCGACTCCTGGACGCCGGCGTGTTGCGCAGCACGGTCAGCGATACCGGTCTGGTTATCGTTGATGGCAATTCGGTCAAAATCTATAAGGCGCAAAAGAAGCGAGCAGCTGAGGAATGGTTGCGCTCACAGACAGAAGACAACGACCCACTTGGACTTTAGGCTCCGCGATATCGTCGCACCGACAAGCTATGTCATATGCGAAACCGCCATCATAGCGACGGGCGTGTAGTGGTGCGCGGTTCGTGAGAGTCTTACGTACCGGTGCGTTCCGCGATGGTGGCACTTTCGCATAAGGTGGAGCCGCAATAGACAAGGTCACTGCAAGCAATCGCCTGGAGTAGCAATCCGGCGCACCTCTTCACCAGGAATGTAGTCCATACCCCGCGAAGCCTTATCCCGCAGGCTCGCAGAAGGCGACGACGACGCGCGCACGACTCGACCACAAACGTAGTCCATAGCGACGGGCGTGTAGTCGTGCGCGGTTCGTGAGAGCCTTACGTACCGGTGCGTTCCGCGATGGTGGCACTTTCGCATAAGGTGGAACCGCAATAGACAAGGTCACTGCAAGCAACCGCCTGGAGTAGCAATATCCGGCGCACCTCTTCACCAGGAATGTAGTCCATACCCCGCGAAGCCTTATCCCGCAGGCTCGCAGAAGGCAACGACGCCGCGCGCACGACTCGACCACAAACGTAGTCCATAGCAACGGGCGTGTAGTCGTGCGCGGTTCGTGAGAGCCTTACGTACCGGTGCGTTCCGCGATGGTGGCACTTTCGCATAAGGTGGAACCGCAATAGGCAAGGTCACTGCAAGCAACCGCCTGGAGTAGCAATCCGGCGCACCTCTTCACCAGGAATGTAGTCCATACCCCGCGAAGCCTTATCGGCTCGCAGAAGGCGACGACGACGCGCGCACGACTCGACCACAAACGTAGTCCATACCCACCTCCCTGTTTCGTATTCAGGGACTTTTCTGGCGACGCCCCATCCGAGCCCGGCACAACCGTGAAGCGTTGAAACATCTCAACTCGGCTCGCATTGCGCGGCCTGAACACGACGCCGACGGGCGCGACGCGCATCGCGTCGGCGTTGAGACGTTTCAACGTCGGCAGCGCTATCGCCTAAATGTCCGGACTCCCGGACTCCGGTCGCGCCCCGCGTCTACGTCGTTTCGCACCGTTCAGAAAAGGATGGATTTCTCGACACCTGCCGCCGTCATCCCAACTACCCGACGCTATACCCCTCCAGATGTCCAACAAATTCTCCATCAATCAACGTCTGGAAAAGGGAGTGCAATGGCAATTCTTGGATATGCGCGCGTAAGCACGTTCGAGCAGACCCTCGACCTGCAGCGGGATGCGCTGCAGGCTGCGGGAGCATGCAGCATCTACGAAGACAAGGCGAGTGGCAAAACGGCTGACCGGCCAGAACTCGCGCACTGCCTCAAGGCTCTCCGAGACGGCGACGCGCTGATTGTATGGAGGCTCGATAGGTTGGGCCGCAATCTGCAAGACCTCATCCGCATCGTCAACGACCTCGAGGGACGCGGTGTCGCACTGAAATCGCTGAAGGAATCCGTCGATACAGACGTCCCCGCCGGGAAGCTCGTCTTTCATATGTTCGGGGCGCTGGCCGAATTCGAGCGCGAGTTGGTCAGAGAGCGCACGATGGCCGGCCTCGAAGCTGCCAAGGCTCGCGGCCGCTCAGGAGGACGTCCTCACGTCTTGGACTCGAAACAGCGCAAGGCCGCCTTGGCGATGATGAAGAACCGGGACATGTCAGTTGCCGAAATCAGTCGCCAGTTCAGGGTATCGCGTTCAATGCTTTACAACATTCAATCGGAGGCTAGCCGCCTCTCGGAATAATATCGCTCACAAAAAGACCCCAGCATTTGCGGGGGCTCAAAGCCTGTTGCGTTGCCGGGTCCGGGGTCACCAGATTTTCGCTGACTTGCCTGAATGTCATTACCTATATCGGAAGACCGCTTTGCGGAGTCTAGGGGACTAAGTGAACAGGAGCTGGACGATTTCTATGCCCCCATTCATCAGGGTGCGCGTCGGCGAACTGAAGTAAGGGGCCTACGTCTCCGCTACCTCCGTCAAATGGCGGCGCGAATGGTTCGCGTAGGTATCCCATGTCGGTTGATAGGACTCGTCGGCCTGGTTCCCCCAGATTGCCCAGCCCGGCCGCTCGCCCCGCGCGAACATTTCCAGATAAGGCCCGGGGCTACACGAAGTAATTAGGGGATATTGCTCGTCCGGCTTACGCGAGTGCTCGCGCTTCTGAGTACACATGATGTTGACCTGACTACGGCCTGGTGGAAGTGTCCGAGCATTTTTGCCACGCACTCCAAAAAGGAGAATCTCCGTGACGTTTCGAAAGTAGAAACCCACGCCCCTCCCGTCAGGTCCGCCATCCTTGCGCACCTTCTGCCAAATAATATTGCTCTTGTAGTTAAACCCCCAAGCTTTCATAACATCTAAACCGTCCGGAAGCAGCGCGTTCGGCACCCACAAATAGAGGTGAGCGGTATCCTCAGCCGCGGCGGCAACAGGCAAGGCTTTAATATCGTCGAGCGTCATAGTGCCATAACGGTTTAGCCGCTTGTGCTCTGGCGCCACCTTTCCCGTCCGATTTTGAAACTGCCAAGGCGGGTCGGCGAGTATCGTCTTGAATTTGCGTCCGGCCACAAAAGCCTCGAAATCCGAGAGCGCCTGACAATCCGCCATATTTACGTCTTTCTTCATGGTGTCCTCAGAATTTCTTTCCTCGACTCTCGAATTCTTTTTCGAGCGCCGCCACAATTATTGATTGAACGGTTATCCGTTCCTCGATGCTGAGTTGCTGCAGCTTGGTCCATCGGCTCCGCGGCAAGCGAAAGCTCGTCTGGATGACCTCTTCGGGAGCTGTCGAGCCGTCCTTTGGACCGACGGCTCCCCGACGCCTGCCAGCAGCTATGTCTGGTGATGACATACGGTCTTGTGGCTTTGTGTGTTGGTGGAACGGCAGACTGCTACCACGCTAACTCGGTAGATTGCTACCACTGTAGCACGGTATATTGCTACCAAGCTACCCTGCTAGCTTGGTAGCAATATACCAGATATCGCGCGACTTGGCAAGGACCTTGCGACTGCAACTCACGAGTCAACGAACTGCTCGTAGTGCAACGGCAAACCAAATTTATTCCTAAGTTTCTCAAGGTAACCCCTTGCGTCATCGTCGAGCGGGTACTGTGAAACGATAAATAGCTTCTCAACATTAAGGTCGTTTTCCGACCAGTAGGCATACTCCAAAAGTTGCGGGATGGCTTGGCGTATGCACGCCTTTATTGTCTTGGCAACTTTGATTTCGTAGAACCATCGGAATTCCTTCGTTTCCACCACTACGTCGATTGAAGTACCAAGACCAGTCGGCACCTCGCACCCGACTTGCTCGTCTCCGTACTTTTCGACCAACTGCTTGTGCATATTATTTTGGATATAGTTATGTATTAACTTTGCCGTTTTACTGGTAATAGGCGTTTTAACATTGACAGAGCCAGTTTTTTTATTCTTATGGCCAGCCTTGAATTTGTACTTACCCCGCACTGACGGAGCATCCGAACCGAGAAAAAAATCTGAATCTTCGAGAGACTCCAACTCTTCGTCAATATCACCGGTCGATAACCAGCTATCAAATTGAGATTTATCCGCCGCAAACACCTTATGAAAGTCGTTTTGAAATAGCACGCCCTTTAAATCACCTTTGCCGTCCCATCCAGCCGCCCTCATTTTCAATGCGAGCATTTTTAGAACCTCCGTATTGAGCCCCGGAATTTTAAAAAGTCGAGACAGGTCAAAATCGACGTACTCGGACGTGTGCCTCGTGCTGTATCCCAGTTCTTCAATGGTGTGCGCAAAATTGGTGTAAGCCTTTCCGTCAAGGATGTCGCCTCTCGTAATCCGTCCGGTGAACTTTGTAATTGCGCCCTTTTTCATGGCAGCAATTAGGTCGTGGTGACTAAAGATAATTGCAATAAGCACAAGGCCATTTATGACTTCTGTACCCTTGCTCTTGGCATCTTTCCACACCTGAGGGACCTTGTTGTCCGCACCAATGGAGAGATTCTTCCTCGCCTGAATCTCTTCGATGTTGATGCCGGCGACACTGCCACTGAGCCGAGCAAGAATTGTGTCAGGGTCGTAGTCTCGAATTAACCAAGCGATTTTATGCGCGCCATGCTTGGTTAGAGATGTACTTAAACGGCTCAGATTTATCATCACTACGTCCTTGATTGTTTTTGACCAAGTGGCTTTCAAAGGCCTTCGAGAGGCCGGGGGGGACCGCCCGGTCTGGTTTCGAGTGGATTCGCCTCGCATTGTAAAGTGCTATGCCAATCAATCATGTTGTTCACAGCGGCAAGATGCGTGACGCATTCGATGCCCTCGTTCGGCGAGTACATTCCCCAGCACTCTCACGCATCAGTTGCACTGCGCGGCGCTTTGCCGAAAACGAACCACGCTTCACAACACGCCGTGCGCGAGACTAATAAAGGCGTCGTCCAGGCGCCCGCCGACCGTCCGCCCGGGCGGTCTGCACGCGAATCGGCCGCAGTCACGGGCCGGCGACCACGCCGGACTGCGCTCTTTGGGGGGAGCCGCGGACGGGACACATCACCATGTGTGGGGTGCACCAGTGCCGCGCATCGAGGGATGCTGGCAGCGCTACCCCCAAGAGGGTCGAGTAGCAAGTAGAACGTCCAACTACCCCAGGCGCAGCCGTTCCCCATGCGATACCTTTTGCACATAGAACAAGTGAGGAAGGTCCTCAATGTCACCACGCCGACGAGCCTCCTCGAAAAGTCGCTTCGATTGTTCGCGCACGCCGTGAAACCCGGGCTGGTTGGCAAGCCGCTGCAGGAGCGCACGGAGGGAATTGGACTGGCGCTTGTTGCTGAATTCGGCAATGAGCGCGTAGTGCTCCGCCATCTCGCTCGCCGGACGACGCCAGGTCCACGCCGTCCGGCCGCGCTCCGGTCGCCGCACCAGCTCGTAACCCAACCACAACAGACGCGGTATATCGGTGATGTCGTGCAGCTTCTCGCCGTCCATGCCCTGCCCGTCAGTTGCGAGCATCAACCACTCGACCTGCTGACAGTCCTCCGGCCAATAGAGCACCAGGAGCGCGTTGGCTAGGCCATGCTTTCGCTTCGTGACGCGTTGCGCCGGGGTGGAGCCAACGCCGTAGCGCAGATGAAATTTTCGGGCCAGCGCTTCGGCCTTGCTCGCGCTCACGCTGCCCTGCGCATATCGGTCGTAGCCCTTCGGAATGCTGTCGAGCACACGAGCGAGTGCAGCCGTCTTGCTGCGGGCAATGGGGGTAGAGGCAGGCATGAGGCGATGCTCCGCGGAAGTGTCATGCCTCGTATAGCGCGGTAAGAGCGTGTGTTTGCGATGTGATGTGGCGAAGCGCAGGCGCACGTAATGATGTTCCGAGAAATGCCACCCGTCGGCCGACGCGATGAAGCTATACGCGTACAGGCAAGATGCAGCGCGAAGGGACGCATGCCGGCGAAAGCTGGCACATGACCGCACGCACGGCAGTCTGCCTGGTAGCTCCTGCCCGCAACAGGGGCCAGCAGGCAGACCGCCAACTGCACACATACATACACCGGAGGAAACTCCACGCGACGATTCGCCAAGTCGTCGCAAACCGCCGTAGCTCTATGCCGGGTAACGCTGGCTGGTAGGGCTGCAACGGGCGCTGGATGGCGACAGCCATCCTTCGACCCAATCCGAAGAAGTTGGGCGACACGGACACGGGAGTCTGGGCAACCAGACCGAACCCTGTTCAACGTGAAGCGGTGAAAATCCGCACCGGGGGGCGTTCGGAAGCGAACGGCGTTACCCGGTCTCGGCAGGTGGGCTGATGAGGCGTCAGAAATGGCGCAGGGGCACGAGGGGAAACCTGGACTGCTCGGCACCACGCGGCAATGCGTGGGTCTCTGGATAGCTTAAGCCTGTACTTGGGGGTGCGAGTCCCCCATCTGAGTCAAGACCCTTGGATATGCCCCTTCGGGGTGATGAGTCGGGGAAGGTTTCGGGACGGTAACCCGATGCTATGGAACATCGTAGGGCGAAAGTGGCCGTCGGCCATGAAGCGTATGCGACTTCCGAAACCTGAGGCTCCATATCTCAAATCGCGGGTTTGACGCGTTGAGCTAACGTGGGAATCTCTGACGGCCATTTGACCAGGGTGGCACCTGGGACGGCACAAGAGAGGGAGCGGCGGATAGTAGAGCCCGAGCCGAATGCAAGGCCTAATCAGTCGAGCATCAGGCGAGCCCCTCAGGGGCGCTTGAAAACTGCCAGCGGTTGAAGGGTGTATGTACCCGATTCGGGAAGGGCTTGGCGGCCCGTTTGCAGTCGATGCCGGATGCGATGCTTGGCGGCACCGCGCCCGACCCTCTACCTTGGCGGGTGGAGCAGCGGCATTGGAATTTCAACGGTGTTCTCAACAACTCTCTCGGCCCCGCCCAGCGGCGGGGCTGATTCGGCCCACGAGCCGACTCATCATTGCCCACATTTACGGGCGCGTCGAATTTGTGCCACCCTTCCTTGGCCGCCATTTCGATAGCCCATTAAATACAGTGACATGCCATCAGTCAGATGGCGCCTGCGTAACGACGGCGAGCCCGACTCCCCTTCAGGCCCAAACCCGATGCGTCGAGTTTTTCGGTTGCCACCTATGGGAGCCTGGCGTTGTCGTGAATCCCCGACGCGGGCCTCCAATGTAAAATTGACGCCACTTCGCCGTCGACGCCAGAGCGACGCAAATCAGTGGCAGACATCTGGCACTCGGCTGCCGAAAAAACGAGCAAGCAGCAATAGGCCACTCAATAATGAACCATCAAGCACTATCGTCCTTCATCTGGTCCGTCGCGGACCTGTTGCGCGGTGATTACAAGCAATCCGAGTACGGTCGCGTGATTCTGCCTTTCACGGTGCTACGGCGCCTCGATTGCGCACTCGAATCCACGAAGCCGGCCGTGCTCGCCGAATTCGAGGCCAAATCGAAGATGGGCCTCAATCCCGAGCCCTTTCTGCTGCGCGTGGCTGGTGACGCCAAGTTCTACAACACGTCGCCGCTCGACCTCGTCAAGTTGCTGGGCGACCAGGACCATATCCGGCAGAACCTGTATGCGTACATCCAGGCGTTCTCGCCCGCTGCGCGCGACATCTTCGAACGCTTCGACTTCTACACGCAGGTCGAACGTCTCGCCAAGGCCAACCTGCTCTACCTAGTGACCGAGAAGTTCGCGAACATCGACCTGCACCCGGACGTGGTGGGCAACGCCCAGATGGGGCTTGTCTTCGAAGAACTGATTCGCAAGTTTGCTGAAATCTCCAACGAGACCGCCGGGGAGCACTTCACCCCACGCGAGGTCATCCGGCTGATGGTCAACCTGCTGTTCATCGAGGACGATGATGTGCTGATGCCCGGCAACGCCGTGGTGCGGACCATCTACGACCCGACTGCCGGCACGGGCGGCATGTTGTCGGTGGCTGGCGAACACCTGCTGGAGCACAACCCGGCCGCACGCCTGACCATGTTCGGGCAGGAATTGAACGATGAATCGTACGCTATCTGCAAGGCCGACATGCTCATAAAGGGTCAGAACGTCGCGAACATCGTCGCGGGCAACACGCTGTCCGACGACGGTCACGCGGGACGTAAGTTCGACTACATGCTATCCAATCCACCATTCGGTGTTGAGTGGAAGAAGGTGGAGAAGGCCGTCCGGACAGAGCACGAGCAAAAGGGCTTCGACGGCCGCTTCGGCCCCGGCCTGCCGCGTGTCTCGGATGGCTCGATGCTGTTCCTGCTGCACCTTATCAGCAAGATGCGTCCGGCACAGGAGGGTGGCAGCCGCTTCGGCATCGTGCTGAACGGCTCGCCACTTTTCACCGGCGGCGCCGGCAGCGGCGAGAGCGAAATCCGCCGCTACGTGCTGGAGAACGACCTGGTGGAGGCCATCGTCGGTCTGCCGACCGACATGTTCTACAACACCGGCATCGCGACCTACGTGTGGATTCTGTCGAACAGGAAGCCCGAGGCCCGCAAAGGGTTCGTCCAGCTCATCGACGCGTCAAGCTTCTGGCAGAAGATGCGCAAGAGCCTCGGCAGCAAGCGCAAAGAGATGTCGGACGAGCAAATTGAGACCGTCACGCGGCTGTTTGGGAACTTTGTCGAAGCTGAACTCACGACGGTTTTTGATGCCGAGGGCGCAGAAGCTGGTCGCTGGGTCGTGCCTGCAGGCAGCCATGCGCCGGACGCGCCGGCAGACGGCAAGGTGAAGTCCGTGCCGATTTCGCGGATTTTCCGGAACGAGGACTTCGGCTATACGACAATTACGGTGGAGCGTCCGCTGCGCGACGAGCAGGGCAAGGTCGTGCTGGGCATCAAGGGCAAGCAAAAAGGCAAGTTGCAGGCGGATAGCGCACTCCGCGACACCGAGAATGTGCCGCTCATCGAGGATATCGGCGCGTATTTCGAGCGGGAGGTGCTACCCCACGCGCCGGACGCCTGGGTTGACGAAGAGAAGAGCAAGGTCGGCTATGAAATCCCTTTCAACCGTCACTTCTATGTGTTCGAGCCCCCGCGCGACCTGCACACGATTGATGAAGAGCTGAAAGCTGTGTCGGCCAACATCATGAAGATGCTCGAGGAGTTGGCAGAATGAGTCTATCGAGCTATCCAGAGTACAAAGACAGTGGTGTCGCTTGGTTGGGTCAAGTGCCAGCTCATTGGCACGTGGACCGTTTCAAAGCGTCCATCGCATCTTGCAAAAACGGTATATGGGGCAACGAACCGTGCGGTGATGAAAGCGACATCGCATGTGTTCGAGTTGCTGATTTTGACCGCCCGAGACTTGTCGTCAACGACCACATCCCGACATTGCGCAATGTCTCGGATAAGGAAAGAGCTGGCAGGTTACTGACAAAAGGCGATTTGCTTCTCGAAAAGTCGGGCGGCGGTGAATTGCAGCCCGTCGGACAAGTAGTGATGTACAACTTGGAAATGCCTGCCGTCTGCTCGAACTTCGTTGCAAAAATGTCCCTGGCTCGCAACCAAGTTCCAGCGTACTGGAACTACGTCCACAGTGCCGCGTATTCCGTCGGTGTGAATATCGGTGCGATTAACCAGACTTCGGGAATTCAAAATCTCGACCAGGACCGCTATTTCAATGAGCGTGCGCCATTCCCGCCTTCTGGCGAACAAGCAGCCATCGCCAAGTTCCTCGACAACGAAACCAACAAGATAGACACCCTGATTGCCGAACAGGAAAAGCTCCTCGTGCTGCTGGCAGAAAAGCGTCAAGCTACGATTTCGCACGTCGTCACGCGAGGCCTCAACCCCGATGTCCCGATGAAGAATTCCGGCGTGGCGTGGCTGGGAGAGATGCCGGCGCATTGGGATGTGAAAAAAATTAAGTATATCGGCCAGGTTATCTCAGGCTTCGCTTTTCCAAGCGCTTCATTTCAAGAAAGTGGCACCCGTGTACTAAAAATAGCAAATATACAGACTGGCACACTCGACTGGTCGGACGAATCATTCTTGCCGGATGACTATTGTGAATCGCATAGCGAATTTTTGATTCAAGACGGGGATTTTGTTTTTGCACTTACCCGCCCCATCATATCAAGTGGCATAAAAGCCGCGACAGCTCGAATAGGTACAGAGAAAGTCCTCCTCAATCAGCGGAACGCATTATTTAGACCATCAGCCATTTGCGTGAAGGAGTTTGTTTACCATATATTTTTCAGCTCCAGCTTCAAGGCTGCGTTCGAGAATTGGATTGACTTTACTGGACAGCAACCCAATATATCGGCCCTCGACATTTGCAAAATATATGTCCCCCTTCCAAGCCTAGAAGAGCAAAAGGTTATCGCCAAGTTCCTGGACTGTGAACTTGCAAAGCTGGATTCCTTAAAGACTGAGGCCCAACATGCGATTGAGCTGCTTGAAGTGCGCCGCAGCGCGCTGATTGCGGCCGCCGTCACTGGCAAAATCGACGTGCGTAACGTGGTTCAGCAGGAGCTGGCCGCATGAGCGACATCCAGCTCTTTCGATTCTCGAACGGCACCGCGAGCGAGCTACCGAACCAGGCCGCGAAGCTGGAAAAGCAGCTGCAGGGCCTCATCGAAGCGAACATGCCGACCTTCCTCGGCATCCGCTTCCTGGCGAGCGAATACGCGACCGGCAAGACCCACAAGGGCCGCATTGATTCCCTGGGCCTGGATGAGAACGGTTGCCCCGTCATCATCGAGTACAAGCGTCACAGCAACGAGAACGTCATCAACCAGGGACTGTTCTATCTGGACTGGCTGCTCGACCACCAAGCGGAGTTCCGTTGGCTGGTGATGGAGAAGCTCGGCAAGGATGTGGCCGAGCAAATTGAGTGGCCCGGCACGCGCCTGTTGTGCATTGCCGCCGATTTCACGCGCTACGACCAGCACGCGGTCCAGCAGATTCCACGCAATATCGAGCTGATTCGTTACAAGCTCTTCGGTGACGACCTGCTGCTGCTCGAACTGGTGAACGCCCAGAGCGTCCCGGATGCCACAGCGGTCAAGTCAGCGCCAGCCGATATGACCGCCGAACCGGAGAACCCGAAGCCGGGCGGCAAGGACAGGTCGCTGGATGAGCAGCTTGCCCTCGCACCCACCGAGATTCGTGACCTGTACGCGCAGACGACTAGCTATCTGACCGCCTTGGGCGACGACGTACACGAAAAACGCCTGAAGCTCTACACGGCCTTCCGGCGCCTGAAGAACTTCGCCTGTGTCATTGCTTATCCGAATCGGCTGCTGGTTACGGTAAAGCTCGACCCAGTGTCGGTCACGCTGGAGGACGGATTCAGCCGCGACGTCAGTGAAATTGGTCACTGGGGCACCGGCGACGTCGAACTGACACTACGGACACAGGCCGACCTAGAGCGCGCGAAACCGCTGCTGGAGCGCAGTTACATCGAAGGCTGAACGGGCACTCCACACGCATTACCCAAGAGCAATAGCGAACGTACCGGGGCCATCCATGAGCAACCTGCACCAGGAACATCACTTCGAAACCGAAATCTGCCAGTCCCTGGCGGCCAATGGCTGGCTCTATGCCGAGGACGATGCCGCGCACTACGACCGCGTCAACGCACTTTACCTGCCTGACCTGCTGGCGTGGATAGATGCAACCCAGCCCGATACCTGGCAGCGCCTGACCAAGACCCATGGCCCGGCGCTCCACGAGCAGCTCGCTGAACGGGTCCGCAAGAGCCTGAACGAGCGCGGCACCCTCGACGTGCTGCGGCGTGGTGTCGAAATGCTCGGGCTCAAGGAGCCGCTCTCGCTGGTGCAGTTCAAGCCCGCGCTCGCCATCAACCCCATCATCCAGCAACACTACGCCGCCAACCGACTGCGCGTGGTGCGTCAGGTACGTCATTCGCCAAACCAACCACAGGACGCGCTGGACCTCGTCCTGTTCGTCAACGGCATCGCAGTCGCGACCGCCGAGCTGAAGTCCGATTTCACCCAGAGCGCGCAGGACGCGGTCGACCAGTACCGCTTCGACCGGCACCCGCAGCCCAAGGGCGGGCAAGCCGAACCGCTCCTCAGCTTCCCCGGCGGTGCCCTCGTGCACTTCGCGGTAAGCCAGACCGAAGTCATGATGACCACCCGACTCGAGGGTTCGGCCACCCACTTCCTACCGTTCAACCGCGGCAACCAGGGTGCGGCGGGCAATGCGCCGAATCCGGATGGTTTCGCCACCGCCTATCTGTGGGAAGAGGTCTGGGCACACGACAGCTGGCTCGACATCCTGCATCGCTACCTGATTGGCAAGCGCGACGACAAGAAACAACTGAAAGCAGTCATCTTTCCGCGCTACCACCAGCTCGACGCGACCCGCAGGCTCGTGGCTCACGTCCTGGCGCAGGGTCCTGGCCAACGGTATCTGATTCAGCATTCGGCAGGCTCCGGCAAGACCAACTCCATTGCGTGGACAGCGCACTTCCTCGCTGACCTGCATGACGTCAACCACCGCAAGCTGTTCGATAGCGTGCTGGTAGTGTCCGACCGCACCGTGCTCGATGCGCAGTTGCAGGAAGCCATCTTCGACTTCGAGCGCACCACCGGCGTGGTCGCCACCATCACCGACGAGCATGGCAGCAAGAGTGGTCAGCTAAGCGAAGCCCTTCAAACAGGCAAGAAAATCATCGTCTGCACCATCCAGACGTTCCCGTTCGCCCTGCAGGCGGTCCAGGAACTGGCGGCAACCGAAGGCAAGCGCTTCGCGGTCATCGCCGACGAAGCCCACAGCTCGCAGACCGGTGAAGCGGCGGCCAAGCTCAAGCAATTGCTGTCGGCCGCGGAATGGGCCGACGTGCAGGATGGCGGTGAAATCGACACCGAAGCCTTGCTGGCGGCCCAGATGGAAGCCCGGACTGGTGCCAAGGGGCTGACCTATGTCGCCTTCACGGCCACGCCTAAGCAGAAGACCCTAGAGCTATTCGGCCGGCCGGGACCGGATGGACTGCCGCAGCCGTTCCACGTGTACTCGATGCGCCAGGCCATCGAGGAAGGCTTCATTCTCGATGTGCTGAAGAACTACACGACCTACAAGCTCGCGTTCAAGCTGGCGCACGATGGCCAGGAATACGACGAGAAGGCGGTCGAACGCAGTGCCGCGATGAAAGGCATCATGCAGTGGGTGCGGCTGCATCCGTACAACATCGCGCAGAAGGTGCAAATCGTCGTCGACCACTACCGCGAGAATGTGCAGCCGCTGCTCGACGGCAAGGCAAAGGCGATGGTGGTCGTCGCGAGCCGCAAGGAGGCCGTGCGCTGGCAGAAGGCGATTCGCGCGTACATCGAGCAGCGCAACTATCCGCTGGGCGTGGTCGTCGCGTTCTCCGGCGAAATCGACGACCCCGACAGCTATCCGTCGCCGGTCACCGAGACCAGCCGGGAGCTGAATCCCGGGCTCAAGGGGCGTGACATCCGCGACGCGTTCGCCGAGCCCGATTATCACCTGCTGCTGGTCGCCAACAAGTTCCAGACCGGCTTCGACCAGCCATTGCTGTGCGGAATGTACGTCGACAAGATGCTAGGTGGCATCCAGGCGGTGCAGACGCTGTCACGCCTGAACCGCGCCCATCCGGGCAAGGACACCACCTATATCCTCGACTTCGTCAACGATGCCGGCGAAATCCTGAAGGCGTTCAAGACGTATTACGAGACCGCCGAACTGGAAGCCACCACTGACCCGCACCACGTCTACGACCTGCGCGCGAAGCTCGATGCCGCCGGCTACTACGACGACTTCGAGGTCGACTGCGTGACCAAAGTCGAACTGGACCCGAAAGGCACCCAGGCGCAGTTGCAGGCCGCCATCGCACCGGTGGCCGACCGGCTGCTCAGACGCTACAAGGCTGCGCAGCAGGACCGGGCCGCCGCCGAATCGCAGCGCGACGAGAAAGCAGCCCAGGCTGCCAAGGACACGCTCGACGCATTGGTGCTATTCAAGAACGACATGGGCGCGTTCGTGCGCCTCTACGCATTCCTGTCGCAGATTTTCGACTACGGCAATACCGACATCGAGAAGCGCTTCCTGTTCTACAAGCGACTCATCCCGCTGCTGGAATTCGGCCGTGAACGGGACACCGTCGACCTATCGAAGGTCACGCTCACGCACCACAACCTGAGAAACACCGGCCGCCAGCCGCTGACTCTCGGTCACGGCGAGACACCTAAGCTGCCGCCAATGGATGCCGTCGGCAGCGGCGCGGTCCAAGACAAGGAAAAAGCGTTCCTCGATGAAATCATCCAGAAAGTCAACGGCCTGTTCGACGGCGAGCTGACCGACGACGACCAGCTCGTATACGTGAACGGAGTTCTCAAGGGCAAGCTGCTCGAAAATGAATTGCTCGTGCAGCAGGCCGCGAGCAATAGTAAGGAGCAGTTCGCCAACTCCCCCGACCTGACGGCTGCGCTGATGCACGCTATCATCGACGCATTCGATGCGCACACCACCATGAGCAAGCAGGCGCTCGATTCGGAGCGGGTGCGCGACGGCCTGAAGGACATCCTGCTGGGGCCGGCTCAACTCTACGAGGCGCTGCGAGCCCGCTCGGGCGCCGCGCCACGACCGCACTCGTAGGCGTCAGACTCGGCTGGCTGCCGTCGCCCCTCGACATTTCTCACGGTTTTGAGAATTCTCAAAACCCGTGAGAAAGCGTGAGACAAACGCCTGCCGCGGCACCCCGCCCCACCGGGTGTTGCGCTGGGCGTCGCGCGCCAGCACCGCCGCCGACGCTTGCCAGCGGCGCCTTCCCGAATCTTTCCGGTGGTGCCGGAAGACGCTTACGCGGCGCAGCCCGGCCTGCGGGTGCCGTGTTGAGACGCCTCAACTGCTCTGACCCCGCACCGGTACGTCCCCCTGCACCGTGGCCGGACCCTCCGGCCAACCCTTCAACGGCTCAGGCAAATACTCGTCGAGTTGGTCGGCCACATCGCCGACGCGCTCCAACAGCTCGGCGAGCGCCGTCACCCGCGCCCAGACGGCCGGCGAGCGCAAGGTCTCGTCGGTGACCCGAACCAGATGCTCGAGCGCGCTAGGCAGCAACAGTTGCGCCATCCCGTCGGCGACCGCCAGGTCGTGCTCGAACGCCGCGTCGGCCTTGGCCGCGTCCATCTCGAACGCGCGCTGCGCATAGATGTGAGCGGACACCGGGCCGGCCAACCGGCTGCACAGTTGCGCCCGCACCACGCGGTGCCATTCTTCCTGGTGGTCGCGCGGGGAGGCCGGCGGCCGTCCCTTCACCGCAATATTGCGTGTCAGGTCCACATACCACTGGAAGCCATCACGGTTACCCACGTACCGGCGTGTCTGCTCATCCCAATGGATATTCATCGTCATCGTCGGCACGTCCGACGCTTCGCAGACACTCAGCAGGCCGACGGCCTCACCACCTTTTCGGGGTTGATAGCGCCACGTGCTGCTGCCGGCCGGGGCGACGGCCACGCGATAGACATGTGCGCCCCCCAGGGCATGGATGACGGCGCGACCGGCCTCTTGGAAGCAGATGGCACGGCGGTGTTCTCGAGTCAGTTTGGGCATGACGGCGGTTCCTGCGGTTGGGAGGGTACAGAAAACACATCTCACCTGTCCGCTTATCGGCAGGCTCGCCGCCCGCCTGAAGCCTATTCCCGCCAGAATTTAAGGGGTCCGAAAAACTATATGTAGCCTGACCGCTGCGGCGCTACGGCCATGCTGCCCAACGTCGAACGGCAGTCGCGACCAACATGACCGGCCGGCCGCGGGAACGTGCCGCATCTTGATGCCGGGTGCCGCCGACACGGCAAGCCAGACAACCGTTCGCCACGCGCACCTCGTTCAGGTCCACGTGCTTGCGTGTATTGTCCTACGCTAGGCTCGGGAGGCCCATCTACCTTGATTTCTATGACTGGGAGGTCGCCCAGTTTGTAGTTGCCGGCGGGCCGGCGAAAAAGGCCGCGTGGCTTGATTTCGGGTGTACCGTCTGCCTGTCGGGTGAACCGACCCACCGGAGCTGAGCGCGCCTTCCAATCGGGGAGAAAACATGCGGTCCGCTAACATCACGTATTACGTCATCGTGCGCAGTCGAAAGTGCCAACGTATCGATTGGGCCGATGACCGAACGAGCTACTACATGGAGGTGGAGCACCCTTCGGACCCTGCCCAGCGGCTTAACCGTTCGGTGTCCGAGCAACATCACCAGCTACGTGCAGAAATTGATGCGACCATTGAACGAGGCGAACACGAGGCCAAGACTTGGGGCGCTTTGAGCTGAAGGGGCGAGCCGCACCGTCAGCCAGTTTGTGAATTCAAACTGGCTGAGAAGTCATGAGATGGAGGCGTGCTGCAGACCGGTTTTGCGCAACGCACTGTCGAGCTTCGTGGTGCAGCACTCTGCCATTTCATAGCGTCGGGGTTCGCGCGGGCCTTGAGATAACGCGAAGCCCGCGAGGTACTTCAAGTGCCCGCGCGCCGCTCTGCTGAATCAACGCTGCCGGCGTAGTCCCTTCCATCAAGCGGCACCCCCCGGCTGACAAGCCTTTGAATATCGCTGGCCTTCCATGCGACGCAACGTGGGCCAAGAGAAACAGCCTGCGGATAACGGCCGCTTTTCACGCCTGCATACCAGGTGGCACGGGAAACGGGAACGAGCGCCAACACTTCAGGCAGGCGCAAAAGAGAGTCATGCTGAGTGTGCATGTGACTATCTCCACAAAAATACCCGTCGAGATATGTCCTCAATCCACGAAGTGCCGTGGAGATGCTGCCGAAATTTTTCCAGGAAGCTGCCGGGGCCGGGCTTGCCGGCAGCCATCGCCCAATTGCAATCGACGGCGTGTTACCTGCCTTCACGCATACCGAAGGGCGGCTCAAACGTCACTGGCACTTCATCCTCGCCCCCGTCGCGCAGGTGGTCCAAATAGTCCGCCCACTGCTGCATCATTTCCCGCCGGTCATCGAGAAACCGTGTGCGGTTATAGGCGATGCCCAACGCGTCGGGTACGCGGTGCGCCAACTGATGTTCGATGACTTCTGGCTTGATGCGCAGCCTTTCGTGCAGGATGGTGCGGGCCATCGCCCGGAAGCCGTGACCAGTGTGCTCGTCATGGGTGTTAATCCCCACCCGCTGCATGGCCCGGTTCAGCGTGGCCTCCGACATCGGCGTCTTTCTGTCATTCCGGCCTGGGAAGACATACTCGCCTCGCCCCGTCAAAAGATATAGCTCACGGAGAATGGCAACGGCCTGCGACGCGAGCGGAACGAGATGCGGGGTCGCGGTCTTGCTGGTGACATAGCGCCATTCGGCCGCGTCGAGGTGGACCTCATCCCATCGCATGGTGCGCAGTTCCACTGGCCGGCAAAACAGGTATGGCGCGAGCCGGAGCGCACATTTGACCGGAAAGGTCGTGCATGCCTGAGCCATCTTGCGGAGTAACGGGCCCACCTTCCCAGGCTCCGTGACGGCGGCAAAGTGGCCCGGCTTGGCGGGCCGCAAGACACCTTTCAGATGGGAGACTGGGTTTCCACGGGCCCTGCCGGTGGCCACTGCATAGTGGAACACCGCGGAGCAGTTTTGCAATGCTCGATGCGCCGTATCGCGGGCCCCGCGGTCCTCGATGCGCCGGAGGCAGTCCAGCACCTCGGGGGCGGTGATTTCCGCTATCGGCTTCTTGCCGAGCCACGGAAACACGTCCTTCTCGAGCCGGGCGATGACCTTGCCTTTGTGCGACTCCGCCTTGTCCGACATCATCCGCTCGAACCAGTCGCGCGCGACGGCCTCGAAGGTGTTGGTCGTCTGCGCCAGCCGCGCGGCCTTGTCGGCCTTTTTGCGCGCGCCGGGGTCAACGTCTTGCCCTTTCAGCTTGCGTGCGTCGTCTCGCTTGGCCCGTGCGTCCTTCAGGCCGACGTCCGGATACTTGCCGAACGACAGCCTCTTCTCCTTGCCGTCGAAGTAATACTTCCAACGCCAGAGCTTGGAGCCGTTTGGATAAATCTCGAGATACAAGCCGCCAGTGTCGTGGAGGCGATAGGACTTGCCAGCCGGCTTCGCATTCTTGATGACGACGTCCGTGAGCGCCGCAGAGGCGCGGCGGCCATACCGGAGTGCAGGGGCAACAGCGAGGGGCGCCAGTCCTTCGGGAAGGCGCGCAAGAGAGTCATGCTGGGAATGCATGAGACAATCTCCAAATAAACGCCCTGGAGATATGTCCTCGGTCCACGAATCCGTCGTGGAGCTACTGCCTGAAATTTTTCCTGGGGTCTGCCGGAGTCGGGCTTGCCGGCAGCCGTCGTCCAATGACGACCGGCGAAGTATTAACCGTCTTTGCGCTCGCCGTCAAGCGATTTCGGCGCAATTTTCGCATCATTTTCGTCACCGTCGCGCAGGCGGTCCAAATAGTCCGCCCAGAGCTGCATCATTTTCTTCCGGTCATCCAAAAATCGTGTTCGGTTATAGGCGGTGCCCAATGGGTCGGGCACGCGGTGCGCCAGCTGGTGCTCGATGACCTCCGGCTTGATGCCCAGTCCTTCATGCAAGATGGTGCGAGCCATCGCCCGGAAGCCGTGGCCGGTCTGCTCGTCGCGGGTGCTGATACCCGCCCGCTTGAGCGCGACATTCACCGTGTTGCTCGACATAGGCTGCTTCTTGTCGTGCCGACCAGGAAAGACGTATTCCCAGCGCCCCGTCACAGGCTGCAGTTCACGCAGGATGGTGACGGCCTGCGACGCCAGCGGGACCAGATGGGGCGTCTCGGTTTTGCCGACGATGTAGCGCCATTCCGCGGCGTCGAGGTGGACCTCGTCCCAGCGCATCGTGCGCAGCTCCACCGGCCGGCAAAACAGATAGGGCGCGAGCTTGAGCGCACACTTGACGGGGAACGTGGCGTTGACCTGGTGCATCTTGCGCAGCAGCGGGCCGACCTTTTCCGGTTCCGTGACGGCGGCAAAGTGGCCCGGCTTGGCGGGCGGCAGGGCCCCCTTTAGGTGGTCGGCGGGGTTGGTTTTGGCCTTGCCGATAACCACGGCATAGCGAAACACTGCGGCGCAGTTCTGCATCGCCCGATGCGCGGTGTCTCGCGCGCCGCGCTCCTCGATGCGCCGCAGGCAGGCAAACACCTCGGGGGCGGTGATTTCCGCTATCGGCCGCTGGCCGAGCCACGGAAAGATGTCGTTCTCGAGCCGGGCGATGACCTTGTCTTTGTGCGACTTCGCCTTGTCCGCCATCATCCGCTCGAACCACTCGCGGGCGACCGCCTCGAAGTTGTTTGCCGCCCGCTCCAGCCGCGCGGCCTTGACCGCTTTCTTGTGCGCGCTCGGGTCGATGTCGTCCGCCAGCAGCTTGCGAGCATCGTCGCGCTTGGCGCGCGCATCCTTCAGGGCGACGTACGGGTACTTGCCGAACGATAGCCGCTTTTCCTTGCCGTCGAACCGGTACTTCAGGCGCCAGAGCTTCGACCCGGTCGGGGTAATCTCAAGATAAAGGCCGGCCCCGTCCCACAGGCGGTAGGTCTTCCCGGTCGGCTTGGCGTTCTTGACGGCGAGGTCGGTAAGGGGCATGGGGGCATCCTCGAGTGGGGATATGAACCGATGCCCCTTATGCTGCCCCGGAAAGCGCCAAGATTTCAATCGACGTCATTGGACGACTCTAGACGCAAAAAAGGCCGGAAGCCTTGTGGGACAAGGACTTTCCGGCCTTCGCTGGACATTACCAGACTTGAATGTGGTGGAGCGGAGGAGGATCGAACTCCCGACCTTCGCATTGCGAACGCGACGCTCTCCCAGCTGAGCTACCGCCCCAACAGTCTTCAATCATACACACGCATTTCCGCGCTTGGCAATAGGGGTTCCGTCACCCCGGTGCGTCACTTTGACGGCGCGCCGGCCAGCACCCATTCGACCACGGAACGCAGCTCCGCGTCGCTCATGCGCGGATGCGCCGGCATCGGAATCGCGCCCCAGACGCCGGAGCCACCGTCCTTCACCTTCTTCGACAGCTTCGCGACGGCCTGCGGATCGGACTTGTAGCGGGCGGCGATGTCCTTGAACGACGGACCGACGAGCTTGCGGTCCACTGCGTGGCAACCCATGCACGCGTTGCCTCGCGCGACCTTGAGGCCGTCGCCGACGTCCGCCTGCGCCGTGCCGAGCGCACCGGCTGCGAGCGCCGCGGCTGCGGCGCCCTGCACCATCCATTGCCTGATCTTCATTTGCGTCGACTTCATTGCGGCGTTGTCTTCGGGTTGCCCGGGTGCACACTCGATGAATTCGAGATCGGTGCCGGCGGTTGCAGCGGCGTGGACTGGACCGACGCATCGGGCACCGCGCCGACCGTCGCGGCATCCGCAGGCGCGGCGGCGGCCTGCGCACCAGACGCCCCGCTCGGCGACGCGGCCTGCAATGCCTGCGCGTCCTGCGGCTGGATGTACTGGAACACCTTCACGACCTTCTCGACGCCCGGCACCTGGCTGGCTGCATCGGCGCCGCGATTGCCTTCGTCGACCGTCACGAGCCCCATCAGGTAGACGTTGCCGCGCTCGCTGACGACCTTGTAGTAGTTCGCCGACAGCCCCTTCGTCGCGATCAGCTCGGACTTCACGCGCCCTTCGAGGTACGAGTCGTTCGCGCGCGACGACAGCGACGACGACGGCTCGACCGACAACTCGTTGACGATGCCGTTCACGTTGTTGATGCCGCGCACGATTTCCTCGGCGCGCTGCTTCGACGCGTTGTTCGGCACTTCGCCCGTCAGCAGCACGCGGCGGTTGAACACCGTCACGTTCACGTGCGACTGATCCGGTAGCCCGTTGTTGATTTGCGAGAGCGACTTGACCTGGATCTCGCGATCCTCCGTCTGCGCGCCGAGCGTACGGCGATCGGTCGCGATCAGCGCGCCGCCGCCGGCCGCCGCCCCAAGCACGCCGAGCACGCAGCCCTGCAGGGACATCGCGAGGCCCGCCGTCAGCGCGGCGAGCAACGTGGTTCTGACGAGCGTCTGTTTGACGCGGCTTTGATTCATCGACGGCTCTCCTTCGTTCAATCCTCACCCAGCAGCATCGCGTCGATGCCGTCGCACAGGCAGTGGATGGTCAGCAGATGGACTTCGTGGACGCGTGCCGCACGCGAGGCGGGCACGCTGATCGGAATATCGGTGTCGGACAGCGCGGCCGCGACGGCATGGCCGTCGCCGCCCGTCAGCGCGACGACGGTCATCTCGCGCTCGTGCGCCTCGTCGATCGCGGCCAGCACGCGCGGCGACGCGCCGCTCGCGTCGAGCACCAGCAGGATGTCGCCGGTCTGCCCGAGCACACGCACCTGCTGCGCGAACAGCTGATCGGCGGCGACTGCCCCCGTGAGACCGCCCTGCGACGCATCGGTGGCCAGCGCAATCGCGGGAAGGCCCGGACGCTCGCGCTCGAAACCGCCGACGAGCGACACGGCGAGGTAGTGCGCTGCGGCGGCCGACGGGCCATCCCCGCATGCGACGATCTTGTTGCCGTTCGCCAGCGCGGCGAACATTGCGTCGACCGCGGCCGCGATCGGCAACGACAGCGCATCGGCCGCTTCGGCGTGAAGTGCGGCGCTGTCGCGGAAATGTTGCTGAATACGTTCGACTGACATCGATTCCTGGTGAACTGGGCGCGCATGGCACGCAGCGCGCAACGTCATGGGTGCGGCGAGTTTACCGCACTCCGGCACCCTCTCCGGGGGTATGGCAAGAACTCTTTACATCTCGTCACAGCTCGCGGCTACGCATCGTCGGCACGAAATGCATCGCGCAGCCACTCGAGCCGACCCGCCTCGAACGCGACGACGTCGAAACGGCATGCGGCACCCGCGCCGTGCCGCGCCCAGAAATGGAGCGCGGCCGCGACCAGACGCCGCCGCTTGCGCAAGCCGACGCTCGCGGCCGCGCCGCCATGCCGGGCGCTGCGCCGCGCGCGCACCTCGACGAACACGAGCGTGCCGTCGGGCGTGCGCATCACCAGGTCGAGTTCGCCGCCGCGCATCGTCACGTTCGCCGCGACGAACGCGAGACCGCGACGTTCCAGGAACTGCCGCGCGCGCTGCTCGAACGTCGCGCCAATCGATCTTGATCGCGCCGTGCCGGAAAAGTTGCCGCCGCCGGTCGGCAAATCGCGCTTGTTGCCCGGCGCGGCGGGCGCCGCGTGGCACAATGCCGTCCTTGTTCCGCCTGCGCCGCGATTGCGCGCATTGCCTGCCATGACTGCCCTCCTCGAACTCGCGCAAACGCAGCACTACCCGGACGCCGCGCTCTATGTGGTCGCGACGCCGATCGGCAACACCGCCGACATCACGCTGCGCGCGCTGCACGTGCTCGGCCTGGCCGACCGCATCGCGGCCGAAGACACCCGCAACACGGGCCAGCTGCTGGCCCGCTACGGCATCTCGAAACCGCTCGTCGCCGTGCACGAGCACAACGAGCGCGAAGCCGCGCTGCGCGTGATCGAGCTGCTGCGCGCGGGCGAACGCGTCGCGTACGTGTCGGACGCCGGCACGCCCGGCATTTCGGACCCCGGCGCGCGGCTCGTCGACGCCGTGCGCGCGGCGGGCTTCCCGGTGATTCCGCTGCCGGGCGCGAGCGCGGCCGTGACCGCGCTGAGCGTGGCGGGCGACTGGGCCGGCGCGTTCACGTTCGCAGGCTTCCTGCCGCCGAAGCCAAAGCAGCGTGCGAGCGCGCTGCAGGCGCTCGTGCGACACCCGTACGCGCTGGTGTTCTACGAAGCGCCGCACCGGATCACGGACACCGTCGCCGCCCTCGCTGACGCGTTCGGCCCGGCGCGCCGGCTGCTGATCGCACGCGAGCTCACCAAGCTACACGAGCAGCTGTTCCAGGGCACCCTGGCCGAAGGACAGAGCTGGCTCGCCGGCGATGCGAACCGGCAGCGCGGCGAGTTCGTCCTGGTCGTCGAAGGCGCGCCGGCCGACGTCGGCGAAGCCGACGAGACCGCGCACGACGCGCTGCTCAAGCTGCTGCTGGAAGAAGTGCCGGTGAAGAGCGCGGCGAAGCTCGCGGCCGCGCTGACGGGCGCATCGCGCAACGCGCTGTATGCGCGCGCGCTGGCGCTGAAGGAAGGCTGACGCGCGAGCGCGGGCGGCACCCGCCGCCCGGCACGCGGAAACGAAAAAGGGCTGCCCGAAGGCAGCCCTTTCGCATGTGCGGACGAACCGCCGCGTTACTTCGACGACAGCGACGCGAGCATTTCGTCGCGCGCCTCGCGCGCTTCCTGCGGCGACAGCCCTTCGATCTTCACGCGGCCGGTGCCGGCATGCACGAGGCCGATCATCTTGGCGGCCGCGTAAGACAGGTCGAGCACGCGGCCGCGCTTGTACGGCCCGCGATCGTTGACCTTCACGACGACCCACTTGCCGCTCGACGCGTTCGTCACCTTGATGTACGACGACAGCGGCAGCGTGCGGTGCGCGGCGGTCAGCGCGTTCATGTTGAAACGCTCGCCGTTCGCGGTGCGGCGGCCGTGGAAATCCCGGCCATACCACGATGCCCGGCCCGTCTGGCGGAAGTCGGACACGTCCTTGCCGTCGATCGGCTCGGCGTCCGCCAGCGACGACTTCTTCGCGTCCTTGCTGTCGGCAGCCGGCATCGATGCCAGCGCGGAATCGAAGTTCAGTTGCTGCTTGTCGTCGTCCGCTTTCGCGGCAGCAGCCGTCTTGTTGACCGCGTTCTTCTGGTTGGCGCTGCCGGTGGTCTGGCTGGATGGCACCGCACAGCCCGTCAGCGCGAAAAATAATGCAATGGTCCCGAATCGAGTCGGAAAACGAAAGTTCATCGACGTGTCGCCTTCTGGTTCGGGCCGCACCGATACAACGCTGCTCAACAACGCGGATACGCGGCCCGGACGGCAAATGCGTGCACGCCCCGCTCGGCTAAGCGAGCAGGCGGCTAGCATGGGCGCGGCTTTCGTCTCTGCCGCAACCGTCCTGATTAGTTTTCACGTCTGGCGCAACCTGTCCCCGGCAGCCTGACCAGACCCCACATGCCGCCATCGAACATGGCAATCACGTCCGCGCGCGTGGCGTACGGCCAACGCACAGGAACGGCGGCACAGGCCTCATCCGGCGGAGCGGCAGCAGGGCCGCAGAACGGGCGCGCAGCACCCGGCCGGACAAGACGTGAGCACCGAATGCTCGGTGCTGGATACACCGCCGGACTCCCCGGCGGTCGATGCTTGACGGTGAATCCGACACCCCTTTTTTAACGGGGCCGAAACACCAGCGAATTGCGTGAAATTCACGCGCAATGGGCCGCATTATACATAAACCAAAAGCCCGGCTAGAAAAGCGCCCCTTCCGGACCATTGATTCTCACTATGAGTGTAACAATCGGCATGCTCCGGGATTGCCCGGAACAGCGCACCCGACGCCGCGCCGCAGGGCGGGCAGGCAGCGCGCGCGACCGGTACAATCGCTCCTTTTAGCCGCCGGTGTCTCCATGAAAGTCACGCTCATTCCGGTCACGCCGTTCCAGCAGAACTGCTCGCTGCTCGTCTGCGAGAAGACGGGCCGCGCCGCCGTCGTCGATCCCGGCGGCGACATCGAACGGATCGAACAGGAGATCGCGCGGCAGAACGTGCAGGTCGAGAAGGTGCTGCTCACGCACGGCCACGTCGATCACTGCGCGGGCGCGAAGGCGCTCGCGACGCACTACGGCGTGCCGATCGTGGGACCGCAGGAAGACGAGCGCTTCTGGATCGAGCAACTGCCGATGCAGAGCCAGCGCTTCGGCTTCCCGGCCGCCGAGGCGTTCGAGCCGGACCACTGGCTGAAGGACGGCGACACCGTGCGGTTCGGCGACGAGACGCTCGAGGTCTATCACTGCCCGGGCCACACGCCCGGCCACGTCGTGTTCTTCAGCCGCGCGCATCGCGTCGCGATCGTCGGCGACGTGCTGTTCGCCGGCTCGATCGGGCGCACCGATTTCCCGCGCGGCAACCACGCGGACCTCGTGCGTTCGATCAAGGAGAAGCTGTGGCCGCTCGGCGACGATGTCACGTTCGTGCCGGGCCACGGCCCGGTGTCGACGTTCGGCGACGAGCGCCGCACGAATCCGTTCGTGTCCGACAAGGTGTTCGGATGAACCAGACCGCCATCCCCGAAATCTACGTCAGCACCGACGTCGAGGCCGACGGCCCGATTCCCGGCCCGCACTCGATGCTGAGCTTCGCGTCGGCTGCCTATACCGAGGACAAGCAGCTGATCGCGACGTTCTCGGCGAACCTCGAGACGCTGCCCGGCGCGCAGGCCCACCCGGTGCAGGAAGCGTGGTGGAAGACGGAACCGGAAGCGTGGGCCGCGTGCCGGCGCGACCTGCAGGCGCCCGAGGCGGCGCTGGTCGCGTACGTCGAGTGGGTCGAGGCGCTGCCCGGCAAGCCGGTATTCGTCGCGATGCCGGCCGGTTTCGACTTCACGTTCATGTTCTGGTACATGATGCGCTTCGCGGGGCGCTGCCCGTTCTCGTGGTCGGCGCTCGACATCAAGACGCTCGCGTTCGCGATGACGGGCCTGCCGTACCGCAAGGCGATCAAGCCGCGCTTTCCGAAGCACTGGTTCGACGATCACCCGCACACGCACGTCGCGCTCGACGACGCGATCGAGCAAGGCGCGCTGTTCTGCAACATGCTCGCCGACCTGCGCCGTCAGCAGGCCGCGCTCGCGGGCCTCGCCGTGTCGGACACCGATCGGTCGGAAAACGCGGGGGCGGGACAAAACCCCACGGATCCGCGAGCAAATTAGCGAATCTCGCTCAACAGCGCCGCGTCAGATTGCCTTTCCTTTCCCGGCCCTCTAACATTCAGCGTGTTGTAGCTGCCGCATGGAGGCGCAGGTGACGCTCGATTCCTTTTCGCAAAAAATCCTTCGCCTGTTGCAACTCGACGCGCGCCGTTCCGTGCAGGAAATCTCCGACCAGGTCGGCCTGTCGAGCACGCCGTGCTGGCGCCGCATCAAGGACATGGAACAGTCGGGCGTGATCCAGCGCTACACGGCGCTGCTCGATCGCGAGAAGCTCGGCCTGCACGTATGCGCGCTCGCGCACGTGCATCTGACCCGCCACAACGAAGGCGGCGTCGAACAGTTCGAGCGCGAGATCGCGACCTGCCCGGAAGTCACCGAGTGCTACAGCACGACCGGCGAGGCCGATTACATCCTCAAGATCGTCGCGCCCGACATCAAGGCCTACGACGTCTTCCTGCACGAACGGATCTTCAAGATCCCGGCCGTGTCGCAGGTGCGCACGAGCGTCGTGCTGCGCGAAATCAAGTTCGACACGCAACTGCCGCTGTAACGCGCGGGCCCGCGGTCGCCGGCGCCGCTCAGGCCTGCGCGGGCAATCCGCGCGTGAAGCCGATCCGACGCGCGCCGAACTGCCGCTTCAACGCGTCGACGTCGAGCCGGCCGGCCAGCGACGCGTCGGTATCGCCTGCGCCCGCGTCGAGCGTCACGTCGATCTCGAGCCCCGTGCTCAGGTAGTGCAGGTTGATCGCGGCCGGATGCAGGCCGCGTTGCGCGAGCGCGGCCTCGAGCCGCGCCGCGATCTCGGCGCGCGGCGGGAGCGCGAGCGCCGGACGGCGCGCCGTGTCGTTCTCCGGATCGACGTGGATCAGCGCGTCGAGCACGCGCGGGTCGCGCAGCACGCGCGCACGTGCGGTTTCCGCGATGTAGTGGCCTTCGGAGACGGAAATCATCGGATCGACAAGGATGTGCGCGTCGACGAGCGCCGCATCGCCCATCTTGCGGGTGCGCAGGTCGTGCACGTCGCGCACGCCCGGCGTCGCCTCGAGCAGCGCGCGGATCTCGGCCGTGTCGGCGGTGTCGAGTGCACGATCCGACAGGTCCTGAAGCGCGTCGTAGCCGAACGTCCAGCCCATGCGCGCGACCATGAAGCCGACGATCGCCGCGGCGATCGGGTCGAGCAGCCGCACGCCGGCGAGACTGCCGACGATGCCGATCGCGACGACGAGCGACGATGCGGCGTCCGAGCGCGCATGCCACGCGTTCGCGACGAGCATCGCCGAACGCACGCGCCGAGCCTCGCGCAGCATGTAGCGGAACAGCGCCTCTTTCGACACGAGCACGGTCAGCGCGACGATCAACGCGGAAAAATGGACGGCCGGGATGTTTTCGAGATTCACGAGCCGGTCGCCGGCGCGCCAGAGCATGCCGATGCCGACGGCGATCAGGATCGCGCCGAGAAACAGCGACGCGACGGTTTCATAGCGGCTGTGTCCGTAATTGTGATCGGCATCCGGCGATGCACCACTATGGCGATTGGCCACCAGTACGACAAAATCCGAGATCAGATCGGAAATCGAATGGATGCCATCGGCAATCAATGCCTGCGAATGCGCAACCACCCCGACGACGATCTGAAACGTCGCAAGCACCACATTCAGCACAATACTAACGAGGGTGCTCTTGCGCGCGACCGCGTGCTTATCTGCGCTTTGCGCGTCGTCGGAAAACGTGGACATGAAATGCTAGATATCGGTTGTGATACGGAATTCTATCAAACGAACTCCGCCCGGCATTCCGATAACCCAAAATTTTCCATTCAAATCAATCGCTTATGCGAACGGGTTGCATTTTCATTCACACCCGCGCCTGACATTTTCATGACAAAACGCATACAATCCGGTGCCGGAATGCAAAAAGCCGCGCTCCTCGACGGATGCGCGGCTCTTTTCGAGACGTCGACTTAAACGATCGTTTAAATCGCAAACTGTTCGCGGTTCTTGCCAGCGATCCAGCGCGGCGGCTTGCCGCGGCCCGACCACGTCGCGCCCGTTTCCGGATCACGGTATTTCGCGGCCACGCCTGCGCGCGGACGGCCGACCTTACCTGCCTTCGCGCGGCTGAGACCGAGTTCGGCGAGCGAAAAGCCATAGTCGGCAATTTTCTGCTTCACGTCATTCAGCACTTCAGCGTATTCACGCGACTTCGCTTCTTCGATTTGCTTCTCCAGCTTCTCCCGCTGGGCCAGCAGGTCCTTGTAAGAAGACATAGTTTCCCTTTCTATCTGACCAATGGGGCCGGTCTGTTGCCAGCTCACCATTCATGAAATATATGTGCCTCGGATTTTCGAAGGCAGAGATTAGCACAAAAAAGATTTGATAGAAGCGAGATTCATGAAAATCCCGAGACCAATTGCAATTCACGCATGTCATTTTGACCGGCCGCGGCCTTTTCTCAAGTTTTTACGCACTTGCATAGAGATTAGGACATTATCGATCCGGTAATCGGCCTATCAGCATACGCAATTACCCTGCATGTGGGAAAATCAAAGCTTTCATCCGGCGACAAGTTCGGAAATATCGTACGGCGCGAGGCGTTATTCAGACATATCCGTATCCCTGCATCACGTCACCTCCCGAGCGCAGGCAATCAACCGTTCGCGCAACGCGCCGGCGTCGCCCGGCACTGAATCGAAGGGCGTGCGCACGCGGCGGTTGTCGCAGCGCCAGTCGGCTCCGTGGCGATCGACGCCGAGCAGGTCGAGCCCGTCGCGGCGCGCATCGCTCGAGTCGTACGCCTCCCACAACGCCCGTTCTTCGTCGAACCCAAGCGGCGGCAGCGCATCGAGGCCGGTGCCGTCCACCCAGCCCATCCGGCCGAATCCGCCGATATAGCGCAGCCGCTCGATGTCGAGTGTCCAGAACGTGAAATCGCCGAGCGCGAGGTAGCGTGCGGCATCGGGTTCGTAGCGCGTGTAGCGCGCGGCGACATGCGGATCGTCGCCGAGCGGCATGAAGCGGCCGAGCAGTGTCGCGCGCTCGGCGTTCAGCACGTCGCCGTCCGGCGCGTCGACGACGAGGAATCCCGCGCGCGGATCGGCGGCAAGGTTGCGCGTATGCTCGGCAAGGCCGCTCACGAGAATCACGGGTCGATGATTCGCATCGGGTGCGAACGGCACGACCGTCGGATAGGGAAAGCCTTGCGGGTCGCGCGCGTGGGTCGCGAGCGTGCCGAGCGCGCAACGGTGCAGCAGGTGCAGGGCAAGGGTGGGATCGATGTTCACGGTGACTCCTGCGGTCGGAAAGCCTGAGCGGCAACGGGGGCGATGACGCGCCGCACTGGAACGCTTCGGGCACGCCGCCTGCGCACCGATGTTACTCGCGGCTGCGTCCCGCCGGGCATCGGCCGGATGGCGGACGCGGACCGCGCAAGCGGCGTGCGCGCCGAAGCCTGATCGGCCCAACGGCCAGCACGCCGGCAAGACCGTAAGCGGTTCGATAGAATCGGACCCATCCGACGGGCGCGACGCGCCCGCGCATCGTCCATTCAAGAGCGCTCCGTGTCCGAAACCTCCTCCCGATCCTCGTCCGACTTCGCCGCGCCGCCCGACGCGCATCGCCTGCTGGCCTTGCCGGTCCGCCAGCGCGCACGCACGGCCACGATGGCACTGTTCTTCATCGCCGGCATGATGTACGCGTCGTGGGGCGTGCACGTGCCGACCGTGCGCGACAAGTTCGCATTGAGCCCGGGGCTGCTGTCGATCGCGCTGTTCGCGGTCGCGGGCGGCTCGATCGCCGCGATGCTCACGATCGCGCGCTGGATCGCGCGCGTCGGCTCGCGCACCGCGTGCCTCGCGGGCGGGCTCGTGATGGCCGCGTGCGCGGCGCTGATCCTCGCCGTGCCCGATTACTGGATGCTGCTCGTCGTGCTCGCGCTGTTCGGCTTCTCGATGGCGACGCTCGACGTCGCGATGAACGCGGAGGCGAGCGCGGTCGAGATCGCGCTCGGCAAGCCGATCATGTCGTCGCTGCACGGGATGTTCAGCATCGGCGGGATGTCGGGGGCGGCGGCCGGCGGCGCGCTGCTGTCGGCCGGTATGGCGCCCGCCGTGCATCTCGCGCTCGCGGCGGCCGTCAGCGCGGCGGTGCTGCTCGTCGCGAGCCCGGCCGTGCTGCCGCACGTGCCGCATCACGAACACGCGCACGGCGGCGGCAACCGCTGGCGCTCGCCCGCGCTGTGGATGCTCGGCGGCATCGCGCTGATCGCGCTGATCGCCGAAGGTGCGATGTACGACTGGGCGACGGTCTACATGCGCGACGTCGTCGCGGCGAGCCCCGCACTCGCGAGCGCGGCCTATGCAGCATTCTCCGGCGGGATGGCGATCGCGCGATTCGCGGGCGATGCGGTGCGCGCGCGTTTCGGCGCGCCGCAGCTCGTGTTCGCGAGCGCGTCGCTCGCGTGCGCCGGGATGATCGGCGCGCTGCTGCTGCCGAACCCGATCGCCGTGCTGACGGGCTTCACGCTGATGGGCCTCGGCCTCGCGAACATGATGCCCGTGCTGTTCGCCGCCGCCGCGCGCGTGAAAGGCATCCACGCGGCCGAGGGGCTCGCGCACGTGGCCGGACTCGCGTATTTCGGGTTGCTGTTCGGTCCGGTCGTGATCGGTGCGGTCGCGCAGGCCGTGAACCTGACCATCGGCCTGTCGGTCGTCGCGCTGTGCGCGGCGCTCGTCGCGGCCGTCGCGCCGAAGGTGCTCGCGCATCTGAAGATCTGACCGCGCGGCGAGCCGGCCACCCGCTGCGAGATCACCAAAAAGAAAGCGCGCCTGCGTTGCCGCAGGCGCGCCTTCACCCCTTCTGTCGACCGCTTTTCAGCTTACATCTTCACTTCGTCGAGCAGCGACTTCTTGCCGTTCTTGTAGTTGTACAGCGAGATCACGCCGTGTTGCAGGTCGCCCTTCGAGTCGAAGGTCGTCGTGCCGATCACGCCCGAGTAGTTCGTCGCCGGCATCGCCGCGAGGATCTTCGCCGGGTCCGTCGAGTTCGAACGCTTCATCGCATCGACGATGATGTACACGGCGTCGTACGTGAACGGTGCGTAGATCTGGATCGGCTGGCCGAAGCGCTTCTCGTACTTCGCCTTGAACGCCGCGCCGCCCGCCATCTTCTCGAGCGAAGCACCGGCTTCCGAGCACACGACGTTGTCGGTCGCGTCGCCGGCCAGGTCGGCCAGCTTTTCCGTGCACACGCCGTCGCCCGCCAGGATCTTCGCGCGCAGGCCGAGCTGCTTCGCCTGTTTCGCGAACGGGCCGCCGGTGGCGTCCATGCCGCCGTACATGATCGCGTCCGGATTCTCACCCTTGATCTTGGTCAGAATCGCGCGGAAGTCGACCGCCTTGTCGTTGGTCGCGTCGTGCGACATCACCTTCAGGCCGAGCGCCTTCGCCTTCTTCTCGAACTCGTTCGCGAGACCCTGGCCGTATGCGGTCGAATCGTCGACCACCGCGACGCTCTTGATGCCCTTCGAGTGCGCGTAGTTCGCGAGTGCCGGGCCCTGCTGCGCATCGGTCGCCACCACGCGATACGTGGTCTTGAAGCCTTGCTGCGTGTAAGCCGGGTTGGTCGCCGACGGCGAGATCTGCACGATGCCTGCATCGCTGTAGATCTTCGAGGCCGGGATCGACGTGCCCGAGTTCAGGTGGCCAACCACCGCGACGACCTTGTCGTCGACGAGCTTCTGCGCAACCTGCGTGGCCTGGCGCGGGTCGGCCGCGTCATCCTGCGGGTCGAGTTGCAGCGTGATTTTCTGGCCGCCGACCGTGAGACCCTTGGCGTTGATCTCCTCGACTGCGAGACGCGCGCCGTTTTCGTTGTCCTTGCCCAGGTGTGCAATGCCGCCCGTCAACGGCGCGACGTGGCCGATCTTGACGACTTGATCGGCGGCTGCGTTGCCTGCAGCTGCAGCACACAGCATCGCAGCTGCGGTGATCGGCAACAGCTTTTGCATCTTGATATTCATGTAAGTCTCCAGTTTCGGTCCCAAAAAACGCCATCGCCCGGTGCCCCGCTGCCATCCCTGTGTTTGCATTCACTGGACGATTCGCCGGTTGCATCGTTCATGCACTTGGCCTCAAGCACGTAGGGAAACAGCCGCTTGTAGCGGCCGCCCGCCCGTACTTGCGCGCAAGTGTAGGTGATCAAATTAATTTGTGGGACTTTTTTGGGGTAGTGGTAACACTACCGATACGGGCGCTTTGGAATGAATCCTCGAATTCGCTGCAAGCCCCACCAGATAAGGGTTTCCGCTAATTTCGGACGACCGGATGAAAGGTTGATTCAAAGCATTCCCGCGTCATTTCGATTCGGTATTTTGTGCGCGGGATCATTGAATGAAAAGCGCGTGACAACACGCGCTTTTCTCGCTTCGATACGGGCCGGTCAGGCGGCCGTTGCGCGCCATTCGGCGTCGAGCGCGTCGACGAGTTGCGACGTCGTCAGCGCGGCGGCGCGCCGTCGCGCGAGTGGTGCGCCCTGCCCGGCCCACAGCGACAGGTAGTCGCCGTCGTTCGCGCGCGCGGCGGCCTGGCGCAGCGGCTGGGTCAGCGCGTTCTGCACCGGATACGGCGCGGCGTCGGCCACGCGTTCGCCGAGCCGCATCATCAGCGTATTGCGCAATCCGCGCGCATGGCGGCCCGTGATCGCGCGCGTGACCTGCGTCGACGTATCGGCGCTCGCGAGCAGCCGCGCTTTCCAGTCCGCCGCGATCGCGCTTTCCGCACAGGTCAGGAACGCGGTGCCGAGCTGCGCGCCCTGCGCGCCGAGCGCGAGCGCGGCGGCGATCCCGCGGCCGTCCATGATGCCGCCCGCGGCGAGCACGGGCAGGCCGGTCGCATCGACGAGCTGCGGCACCAGCGCGAGCGTGCCGATCAGCGCATCGTCGGCCGAGCCGATGAAGGTACCGCGATGGCCGCCGGCTTCGGCGCCCTGCGCGGACAGCGCATCGGCCCCGGCCGCCTGCCACGCGAGCCCTTCGGCGACGTGCGTCGCGGTGCCGATCACGTAGGTACCGGCGGCCTTCAGGCGCGCGACGTCGGCCGCGTCGAGCACGCCGAACGTGAAGCTCGCGACCGGCACGCGCAGCGCGACGAGCGCGTCGAATTGCGCGCGGAAGTCGGGGGCATAGCGCGCGGGCGCGGTGCCCGGCGGCAGCCCGAGCGTCGCGTTCAACGGATCGATCGCGGCAAGCGCGCGTGCGACGGTGGCCGCGTCGGGCGCGGCCTCGGGCAACACGAACAGGTTCACGGCAAACGGGCGCGCGGTCGCCGCGCGAATGGCGGCGACTTCGGTCGCGAGACGATCCGGCTCGAACGCGCCGGCGCCGAGACTGCCGAGCGCGCCGGCACTGGATGCGGCCGCGACCATCGCGGCCGTGGTCGCGCCGACCATCGGCGCCTGCACGAGCGGCAGGCGCAGGCCGAAGCGCTCGGAAAACGGCGTGGAAAATGCACGGGTGGACATGGCGAATCCTTCGATGACGATGTACGAAAGCGCTTTGTAAAGGCCTACACATCGACTCTATCGAAGCGGCGCATCGCCGAAAAATGAATAATCGAGATCGAAACGATCGCTGCGCGAGAAGCGGGTCCGAGACGCGGATTCGACACGCGCGCACACCCGCCAGGCGCGCCGCTTGCGCGCTGCAGCGCCACCGGATTGGTGGCACACTAGGCCGCCCTTTTTTCCATCCACGGTGCGCATATCGCGCACCCGTTCGCCAGGAGTTCCAACGTGACTGCCCAATGGATCGACATCCCGACCGGTAACGACAGCTTCGGTGGCTATCTCGCGCTGCCCAAGCGCGGCAAGGGCCCCGCCGTCATCATCATCCAGGAGATCTTCGGCGTTAACTCACACATCCGCGCGGTCGCCGACCAGTACGCGGCCGACGGCTTCGTCGCGCTCGCGCCGGACGTCTTCTGGCGCACGCAGCCGCGCGTCGAACTGACCTACGAAGGCGCCGATCGCGACAAGGGCATCGAACTGATGAAGAAGACCGATGTCGGTCTCGCGGTCGCGGATATCGGCGCGGCCGCCGACGCGTTGCGCGCGCGCCCCGAAGTCGCCGGCAAGGTCGCCGCGATCGGCTACTGCTTCGGCGGCCAGCTCGCGTACCGCGCGGCCGCGGCCGGCAAGGTCGATGCGGCGGTCGCCTATTACGGCGGCGGTATCCAGAATGCGCTCGACCTTGCCGGCAAGGTCACGCAGTCGATCCTGTTCCACTACGCGGAGAACGACCACGGAATCCCCCTCGACGCGGTCGAGCAGGTGAAGGCCGCGTTCGCGGGCCGCCACAACGCATCGTTCCACCTGTATCCGGGCGCCGAACACGGCTTCAACTGCACCGATCGCGCGTCGTACAACCAGCGCGCGTCGGCGCTCGCGCACGGCCGCACGCTGACGTTCCTCGCCGAGCACGTGTAACGGCGGCCGGCAGCGGGCCCGGCGCGTCGGGCCCGCGTTATCCTCCTTTCATCGCCACGGGTCACAACGGGGGTGACTGCGATGCACTCGGACTATCTCGCGCATGACGCGATCGGGCTTGCCGCACTCGTGCGCGAGCGCAAGGCGAGCCCGCGCGAACTGCTGGACGCCGCGATCGGGCAGGCCGAAGCGGTGAACGGCGCGATCAACGCGATCGTGCTGCAGGACTACGACGATGCGCGCAAGCGGGCGGAATCGGCCGTCGCTACCAGCACCGATGCGCCGTTCGCGGGTGTCCCGTATCTCGTCAAGGATCTCGGCGCGGCGGTCGCGGGGCTGCCGTTGTCGATGGGCAGCCGCCACTATCGCTACTTCGTCCCCACCGACGACTCACCGGTGATCGCGCGCAGCCGCGCGGCGGGACTCAACGTGTTCGGCAAGACCAACACGTCGGAAATCGGCCAGATGCCGTACACCGAACCCGAACTGTTCGGCGCGTGCCGCAATCCGTGGAACCTCGATCACACGCCCGGCGGCTCGAGCGGCGGCGCGGCCGCGGCCGTCGCGGCAGGCATCGTGCCGCTCGCGCATGCGTCCGACGGCGGCGGCTCGATCCGGATTCCGGCGTCGTGCTGCGGGCTGTTCGGCCTGAAACCGAGCCGCAATCCGGTGCTGGTCGACTTGCCTTCGAACGGCGAGCTGGTCGTCCAGCATGCGGTTTCGCGCAGCGTGCGCGACAGCGCGCTGCTGCTCGACGTGACGACCGGCCAGACGCTGCCGCCCGGCGCGCCCGGCACCTTTCTGGGCGAGCTCGACACACCGCCCGGGCCGCTGCGGATCGGCCTCGTCGTCGACCCGATGCTCGCGCCGGCGCTCTCCGACGACACGCGCGCGGCGCTCGACGACGCGGCCGCGCTCGTCGAATCGCTCGGTCATCACGTCGAGCCGGCGACGCTGAACATCGACTACGCACGCGCGGCCGAAACCTTTCTCACGCTGTGGGCGACGATCGCCGAGGAGATGGTGCTGGGCGCGCGCGCGGTGACCGGGCGCACGCCGAAGCGCGCGGAGTTCGAACCGGCGACGTGGGCGATGGCCGTCGTCGGCAGGCGCATCGCGCGCGCGCGCCTGCCGGACGTGCTCGAATGGCAGCGCCAGCTCACCGTGCAGGTCGCGGGCCTCGTGTCGCGCTACGACGCGATCCTGTGCGCGACGCTCGCGGGGCCGCCGGTCAAGATCGGCGAACTGCAGCCGACACCGCTCGAAGCCGCGCAGATGAAGCTGCTCGGCGCGCTGCCGGTCAAACCGCTGCTGCGGGAAATGCTCGCGAAGGCTTCGGAGAAGGCGTTCGCATGGGCCGGCTGCACCGAGCTGTTCAACCTGACGGGCCAGCCGGCGATGTCGGTGCCGCTCTACTGGAACGCGCGCGGCCTGCCGATCGGCGTGCAGTTCGTCGCGCGCCACGCCGACGAGGCATTGCTGCTGAAACTCGCGCGGCAGCTCGAACAGGCGCGGCCGTGGTTCGACCGGCGTCCGCCGCTGATGCAGGCGCAGCGCTGACGCGCGCGGCCGCTTCCGCAAACATCGAAAAAAAGCCCCGCCGGCAGGACCGGCGGGGCTTTTGCACGTGCAACCGCGTGATGGCGCTTACATCGCGAGCCGTTCGCAGATCGTCCGCGTGGCGGTCGCCGCGTTCAGCGTATAGAAGTGCAGCCCCGGCACGCCCGCGTCGATCAGGCGCTGGCACAGGCTCGTGACGACATCCGCGCCGAACGCACGGATCGCGTCGCGATCGTCGCCGAAGCTTTCGAGCCGGCGTGCGACCCAGCGCGGCACTTCCGCGCCGCACATTTCCGAGAAGCGCATCAGCTGCGAGAAGTTCGTGATCGGCATGATGCCGGGCACGATCGGCACGTCCACACCCAGCTTGCGCGCATCGTCGACGAAGCGGAAATACGCGTCGGCGTTGAAGAAGTACTGCGTGATCGCGGAATTCGCGCCGGCTTTCACCTTGCGCGCGAAGTTCTCGAGATCGGCCTTCGGCGAGCGCGATTGCGGGTGGTATTCCGGATAGCCGGCGACTTCGATGTGGAACCAGTCGCCGTGCTCGGCGCGGATGAAGCTGACGAGCTCGGACGCATAGCGCAGCTCGCCGACCTCGCCCATCCCCGACGGCAAGTCGCCGCGCAGCGCGACGATATGGCGGATGCCGTGCGAGCGGTACTGGTCGAGGATCGCGCGCAGGCTGTCGCGCGACGAGCCGATGCACGACAGGTGCGGCGCGGCCTCGAGGCCGTCCTTCTGCATGTCGAGCACGGTATCGAGCGTGCCCTGTTGGGTCGAGCCGCCGGCGCCGAACGTCACGGAGACGAATTTCGGCTTCAGCGGCAGCAGCTGCGCACGCGTCGCGCGCAACTTCTCGACGCCGTCCGCCGTCTTCGGCGGGAAGAATTCAAACGAGAGTTCGATCGATTTCATGATTCGCAAGAATGGGCGCGGCCGTCAGCCGATGTCGCGCTGCCCGAAGATCAGCGCGGACAGCAGCCACGACACGATGCTGTACAGGATCGAACCGAAGAACGCCGACCAGAAACCCGACACCTCGAAACCCTTCAGCAGCGACGACGCGAACCAGAAGCACAACGCGTTCACGACGAGGATGAACACCCCGAGCGTGACGATCGTGACCGGCAGCGTCAGCAGGATCAGCACCGGACGGATCACCGTGTTGATGAGGCCGAGCACGACCGCGATGATCAGCGCGGTGCCGAAGCTCTTGATGTGGATCGACGGCACGAGGTACGTGATGATCAGCAGCGCGAGGGCGTTGATGACCCAGGTGAGGATGACGCTCATGGAGGGCTCCGGTTCGGTTGTCGATCTGGTCGGTCGGTGACCGCGGCCGGCCGCCGCACCGCGCACGCCCGCTGCGGGGCGCGTGCGGCGCGGCGGCGGCGGTGCATCAGTAGCGGTAGTGGTTCGGCTTGAACGGGCCGTCCTTCTGCACGCCGATGTACGAAGCCTGCTCGTCCGACAGCACGGACAGGTTCGCGCCGATGCGCGCGAGGTGCAGGCGCGCGACCTTTTCATCGAGATGCTTCGGCAGCACGTACACCTTGTTCTCGTACTGTTCGCCGCGCGTGAAGAGTTCGATCTGCGCGAGCGTCTGGTTCGCGAACGAGTTCGACATCACGAACGACGGGTGGCCGGTCGCGCAGCCGAGGTTCACGAGGCGGCCTTCGGCCAGCAGGATCACGCGCTTGCCGTCCGGGAAGATGATGTGGTCGACCTGCGGCTTGATGTTTTCCCACTGATACTGGCGGGTCGACGCGACGTCGATTTCCGAGTCGAAGTGGCCGATGTTGCAGACGATCGCGTTGTGGCGCATCGCCTTCATGTGATCGTGGTTGATCACGTGGTAGTTGCCGGTCGCCGTCACGAAGATGTCGGCCTTGTCGGCCGCGTATTCCATCGTCACGACGCGGTAGCCTTCCATCGCCGCCTGCAGCGCGCAGATCGGATCGATTTCCGTGACCCACACGGTCGCGCCCAGGCCGCGCAGCGATTGCGCGCAGCCCTTGCCCACGTCGCCGTAGCCCGCGACGACCGCGACCTTGCCCGCGATCATCACGTCGGTCGCGCGCTTGATGCCGTCGACGAGCGACTCGCGGCAGCCGTACAGGTTGTCGAACTTCGACTTCGTGACCGAGTCGTTCACGTTGAACGCCGGGAACGGCAGGCGGCCGTCCTTTTCCATCTGGTACAGGCGATGCACGCCGGTCGTGGTTTCTTCGGTCACGCCCTTGATGTGCGCGAGGCGCGTCGAGTACCAGGTCGGATCGGCGTCGAGGTGCTTCGCGATCGACTTGAAGAGCGCGACTTCTTCCTCGTTGGTCGGCTTCGCGATCACCGAACGGTCCTTCTCGGCCTTCGAGCCGAGGATCAGCAGCAGCGTTGCGTCGCCGCCGTCGTCCAGGATCATGTTCGCGAATTCGCCGTTCGGCCATTCGAAGATGCGGTGCGAGAACTCCCAGTATTCGTCGAGCGACTCGCCCTTGAACGCGAACACCGGCGTGCCGGCTTCGACGATCGCGGCAGCGGCGTGGTCCTGCGTCGAGAAGATGTTGCACGACGCCCAGCGGACATCGGCGCCGAGCGCCTTCAGCGTCTCGATCAGCACGCCGGTCTGGATCGTCATGTGCAGCGAACCTGCGATGCGCGCGCCCTTCAGCGGCTGCTGCGCCTTGTATTCGTCGCGGATCTGCACGAGGCCCGGCATTTCGGTCTCGGCGATGTTCAGTTCCTTGCGGCCCCAGCCGGCAAGCGCCATGTCGGCGACGATGTAATCCTTGGAAGCCTGGGAATCGATAATGGCGTTCATCACGCCCTCCTTTCTAAAAAAGTTCTAGAAATTGGTGACGTGAGCGCCGTTCAGGAAGCGGGGCCGGCGCGAATGATGCCGCACGGCTGCTTGGTGAAGCTTTCCGAGCCTGGCGGACGCAGGATGGTCCGTCGCAACGCTCCTCGGAAAACGGGAGGGATTGTAGCAAATCGGCGCGGGAAATGCGCGCCATGCACCGCGCGCGGCGTCGGCGCGCGCGGGCGTCATGAAAGGGTCAGTTCTCGGCGCCGACCCATGCCTGTTCGCGCAACCGCGCGCGCAGGCGCGCGACGGCCTGGCTGTGCAGCTGACACACGCGCGATTCGCTGACCTCGAGCACCGCGCCGATCTCGCGCAGGTTCAGGCCGCGCTCGTAGTACAGCGACATCAGCAGCTTCTCGCGCTCGGGCAGCCGCTCGATCGCTTCGACGAGCGCCTCGCGCAGGTGTTCGTCGAGCAGCGACGACAACGGATCGGCGTGATCGACGCGATAGCGGTCGAGGAACGGCTCGTCGTCGGCCGCGCGATCGAAATCCTCGTAATAGATGAGCTGGCTGCCGTGCAGGTCCTGCAGCATCCCCTGGTATTCGTCGAGCGGCATCTTCAGGTGCTGCGCGATCTCGGTCTCGCTCGCCGAGCGGCCGAGCTGCTGCTCGACCTGGTGCACCGCGTACTCGACCTCGCGCGACGTCTTGCGCAGGCTGCGCGGCAGCCAGTCGTTGCTGCGCAGCTCGTCGAGCATCGCGCCACGGATGCGCTGGGTCGCGTAGGTCTCGAACTGCGCGCCCTGGTCTTCCTTGTAGCGGCCGGCCGCGTCCATCAGGCCGATCATGCCGGCCTGGATCAGGTCGTCGAGATCGACGCTCGCCGGCATCTTCGCGACGAGCTGCAGCCCCAGGCGCCGCACGAGCGGCGCATATTGCGCGAGCACGTCGGCCTGGGTCATCTTTCCTTGAGCGTTGTACATCATGGCTCTCTCTCCTTCCTGTGGCGCTCACGCGGCGTGTGCCGCACCCGCCTCGTACGACGGCTTGCCGCCCGCATGCACGGCCCGGCCGGCGCCCGAACGCGGGCGCATCGGCCAGTACAGCAGGTCGGCGGCAAGCTGCCGGTAATCGCGCGCGGCGGCCGACGACGGGAACGCGTCGACCGCGGTATGCATCAGGTCGCGCGCATGCTCGACGAGCGGATCGGCGCTCACGCAGCCGGCGTCGGCGATCGACACCGTCAGGTAGCGGCTCGCGACGCCCGCGAGGTTGTCGAATGCGGTCCTGGCGTCGGCGTGGCTGCCGACGTGATTGGTCAGCACGCGGAACTGCGCGACCGCGTGCGCGAAATGCAGGCGCTTCATGCACGCGTATGCCTCGGTGATCGCCTGCGCGGCGACCCGCGTGACGATCAGCACGTCGTGCGCCTCGCGCGCGAGCGGGGAGAACGTGCCGTCGGCACCGAGCTGCGCGTCGACCAGCACGATGTCGGCCTGGCCGTCGATGAAGTCGCTCAGTTGCGAATCGCTGTAGCCGTCCCGCGCGGCCGCGCACAGGCCGAATCCGGCTGAGACGCGGGTGCGTTCGCCGTCGCGCAGCCAGGCGCCCGCGAGCGTCGCCGCGGCCGAATGCACGTCGGCGCGCTCGTCGACGACGAGCACGTCCTTGCCGAGCGCGGCCAGCGCGGCCGCGACGTTCACGACGGTCGTCGTGCAGCCGACGCCCGCCGGCCCGCCCGTCACCGCGACGATGCGCGACGCGCGCCCGGCCAGCAGGCGCCGCAGCCCTTCGGCCTGATCGATGATCCGTTTATCCAAATCGCACCTCGTGCAGTTCGGCGGTGGAACGTGCGGTCAGGGCGGAAAGCAGCGTCGGCATGTCCTCGTCTTGCGGCACGAAGGGCGAGCCGTCGCGCGGCACGCAGAACGCGCTCTTCAGCAGGAACCGGGTCGATGCGACGTACAGGTTTTCCGGCACTTTCTGGCCGGTCGACACGTAGTGGACGGGCAGCTTGTACCGGATCACCGTGTCGAGCACGCCGCCGAGGTGGGTCGCCTCGTCGAGCTTGGTCAGGATGCAGCCGGCGAGATCGGGATACTCGGCCGCGCTGCGGTAGGCCTGGACAACCTCGTTGAGCGTGTCGCCGTGGCTCGTCGCGTTGAGCAGCAGCAGGCGCTGCACCGGCGCGTTCGCGCCGTGCAGCATCGCGATCTGGTCGGACAGCGCGCGGTCGCGCTGGCTCATGCCGATCGTGTCGATCAGCACGATGTGCTTGTTGCGCAGCTCGGACAGCGCGAGCTCGAGATCGCCCGCGTCCTTCACCGCGTGCACGGGCACGCCGAGGATCTTGCCGAAGATGCGCAGCTGCTCGTGGCCGCCGATCCGGTAGCTGTCGGTGGTCAGGAGCGCAACCTTGCTCGCACCGAAGCGCATCACGCAACGCGCGGCGAGCTTCGCGGTGGTGGTCGTCTTGCCGACGCCGGTCGGCCCCATCAGCGCGAACACGCCGCCGCGCTCCATCAGCGCGTCTTCGCTCTCGAGCACCGGCAGGTTCGCCGCGAGCACCGACTGCGCCCATTCGGCGGCCTGCTCGAAGGTTTGCGCGTCGTCGCCGGACGGCAGGTTGTCGACGAGCATGCGCACCAACTGCGCGGAGAAGCCGGCCGAGAACAAGTGCTTGGTCAGCGCGCAGTGCACCGGGCTGCGGCGCTGGCGGTCGTGCCACATCAGGCTGTCGAACTGCTCTTCCATCATCCCGCGCATCGCGCCGAGCTCGTGCATCACGGTGTCGTTGACGATGCTCTCGATGCGCGTCTTCACCGCATCCGCCACCGCGGCCGCGGCTTCCGCGGACAGGCGCGTGCGTTCGGCCGGCTTCGCGGCGCTGGTTTCGCTCGGGCGGGCCATGGCGGCAGCAGCAGCGGCCGACGGCATCCGGCGTTCGGCGTCGCGCACGATGTCGCGCGCCCAGCCGGCCGGCGTCGCGGGCGCGGCGTCCTGCTGCGCGCGGGCCGGTGCCTGCGGCGCGGCCGGTGCGGCCTGCGCGCGGGCGATCAGCGCTTCGCGCTGCTGGGTCAGGCGCTTCGCGTGCTCGACGAGCCACGGCGCGGGTTCGGACGCTGCCGCCGGCGTGCCGGCAGCGGGCACCGGCGATGCCGCGTCCGTGGCGGCGTCGAAGGCAGTCGGTTGCGCGGCCGGTTCCGTCGCTTCGGCGCTCGCGCCGAACACCGACGAGAACACGTCCGGGAGGCCGCCTTCGCTTGCCGCATACGGATTGACGGCCGGGCGCGCGAGCGCGGCACCCGGGCGCGACACGATGCCCGGAACGGCCGCTGCCGGCACCGATTCCGCCGCGCGCGGCGCGAGGGTGCGTGCCCGGACGGCGGCCGGCGGCGTGACCGCGGCGAGATCCGAGTCGGCGAGTGCGACGATTTCGACGCTGCCGTCATCGAGCGTGCGGTTCGACAGCACGACGGCGTCGGCGCCGAGTGCCTCGCGCACGAGGCGAAGCGCGTCGCGGCTGGTCGCGCCGGTGAATTTGCGAATGTTCAAGCGGAACCCCCGATGACGTTAACGACTTTGATCGTGCGTGTGTCCGGCACTTCGGCATACGACAGCACTTTCAGTTGCGGCAGGCTGCGGCGCAGGAAACGCGCGAGCATCGCGCGCAGCGCGTGCTGCACCAGCAGCACCGGCGGCAGCCCGAGATTCTGTTGACGCAGCATCGCCTGTTGCGTGCCGGTCAGAAGGTTGTGCGCGAGGCCGGGCTCGAGGCCCGGGTTCGCGCCGGTGGCGAGCGCCTGCGACAGCACGCGCTCGAGATTCGAATCGAGGCCCATCACCTGCATCTCGCCCGAGCCCGGATACCACTGCTGCGTGATCGCGCGGCCGAGCGACAGCCGCACCGCGGCGGTGATCTCGAACGCGTCGCCACGGCCCGCGTGTTCGGACACGGCCTCGAGAATCGTGCGCATGTCGCGGATCGGCACGCCTTCCTCGAGCAGGTTCTGCAGCACTTTCTGCAGCGTCGTCAGCGAGATCGTCTTCGGCACGAGGTCCTCGACGAGCGACGGCGCGTCCTTGCCGGTGCGCTCGACCAGCGCCTGCACTTCCTGGCGGCCGAGCAGTTCGGCCGCGTGCTGGACGACCAGATGGTTCAGGTGCGTCGCGACGACCGTGCTCGCATCGACGACCGTGTAGCCGTACACCTGCGCCTGCTCGCGCATCGCGACGTCGATCCACACGGCCGGCAGCCCGAATGCCGGGTCCTGCGTCATGGCGCCCGGCAGCGCGGCCGTCACCTGGCCCGGGTTGATGGCGAGCCACTGGCCCGGGAACACTTCGCCCGCGCCGATCTCGACGCCCTTCAGCGCGATCCGGTATGCGTTCGGCCGCAGTTCGAGGTTGTCGCGGATGTGGATCACCGGCGGCAGGAAGCCGATCTCCTGCGCGAATTTCTTGCGGATGCTCTTGATGCGCTTGAGCAGTTCGCCGTCGCTGTTCTTGTCGACGAGCGGAATCAGCCGGTAGCCGACCTCGAGGCCGAGCGGATCGATCAGCTGCACGTCGTCCCAGGTCGCCTCGTGGCTGTCGCCCGGCAGCGCGGCGGGCGGTGCGATCTCGGTCACGTCGCCGGCCGCCACGCGGGCCGCCGCGCGGCGGACCTGCGTGCGGGCCAGCCAGATCGCGCCGCCGCCGAGCGCGAGGAACGCGAAGTGCGGCATGCCCGGGATCAGCCCCATCAGCCCGATGATCGCGCCGGTGATGGTCAGCACGCGCGGGTTGGTGAACAGCTGGCCGGTGATCTGCGTGCCGATGTCCTCGTCGGTCGCGACGCGCGACACGATCACGCCGGCGGCCGTCGAAATCACGAGCGACGGGATCTGCGCGACGAGGCCGTCGCCGATCGTCAGCAGCGTGTAGTTGGTGCCGGCCGCGGCGAACGACATGTCGTGCTGGACCATCCCGACGATCAGCCCGCCGATCACGTTGATCGCCATGATGATCAGGCCCGCGATCGCGTCGCCGCGCACGAACTTCGACGCGCCGTCCATCGACCCGTAGAACTCGGCTTCCTGCGACACGGCGAGGCGCCGCTTGCGCGCCTGCTCTTCGTTGATGAGGCCCGCGTTCAGGTCGGCGTCGATCGCCATCTGCTTGCCCGGCATCGCGTCGAGCGTGAAGCGCGCGGACACTTCGGCGATCCGCCCCGCGCCCTTGGTGATCACCATGAAGTTGATGATCATCAGGATCACGAACACGATGATGCCGACCGCGAAGTTGCCGCCGACGAGGAAGTGGCCGAACGCCTCGATCACCTGGCCGGCCGCGTCCGGGCCGGTGTGGCCCTCGAGCAGCACGACGCGCGTCGACGCGACGTTCAGCGACAGGCGCAGCAGGGTCGAAAACAGCAGCACGCTCGGGAACGCCGCGAAGTCGAGCGGCTTCATCGTGTACATGCTGACGAGCAGCACCATCACCGACAGCGCGATGTTGAACGTGAACAGCAGATCCAGCAGCAGCGGCGGCAGCGGCAGGATCATCATCCCCAGGATCATGCAGATGAGGATCGGGCCCGCGAGCGCGCGCAGGTTGGTGCCCGCGAACGGATTCTGGCGTTTGGCGAAGAAGCCGGTGGTCGGGGTGCTCATGCTGCGTTTCCTTGCTTGCCGAGCGTGTCTTCGGCTTCCTCACGCTCGTCGTCGGCCGCTACCGACGACCCCTTGTCGAGGTCGGCCGGCACGTCGAGATCGACCGGCGCGGCCGGGGAGGCGCCGCCTTCCGAACGGAAGCGCCGCAGCTGGTAGACCCACGCGAGCACTTCGGCGACGGCCGAGTACAGCGAGCCGGGAATCTCGCGTTCGAGTTCGACGTTGTGATACAGCGCACGCGCGAGCGGCGGCGCTTCGAGCAGCGGCACGTTGTGCTCGGCCGCGAGTTCGCGGATGCGCGCGGCGACGAGGTTCACGCCCTTCGCGACGACCTTCGGCGCGCGCATCTCGCCGTCCGTGTACTGCAGCGCGACGGCGAAGTGCGTCGGGTTCGTGACGACCACGTCGGCCTTCGGCACGGCGGCCATCATCCGGCGCCGCGCGATCGCGCGCTGCTGCTGGCGGATGCGGCCCTTCACGTGCGGATCGCCTTCGTTCTCGCGATGCTCGCGCTTCACTTCTTCCTTCGTCATGCGCAACTTCTTGTTGTACTGCCAGAGTTGGTAAGGCACATCGAGCGCGGCGACCACCAGCATCCCGGCGACCGTCGTGCCGCAACACACGGCGACCAGATGCAGCGCGTCCGCGAGCGCCGAGCCGAGCGGCTGGGTCGCGAGGCCGAGCAGTTCGTCCTTGCTGCGCCAGATCGCGATCCCGCCGATCCCGCCGACGACGAGCGTCTTCGCGAGCGACATCCCGAGCTGGATCGGCCCCTGGATCGAGAACATCCGGCCGAGGCCGGCGATCGGGTTCAGGCGGTCGAACTTGAGTTCGAAGGTCTTCTGCGAAATCAGCCAGCCGCCGAGCGCCATCGGCGCGAGCAGCGCGGCGAGGCCGGTGAGCGCGAGGATCGGCAGCAGCGCGGCGAGACCTTCGACGCTTGCGCTGCCGGCCGCCGACAGCATCCGGTGCGTATCGAACGCGGTCGCGCGATCGAACGCGAACGCACCGCGCAGCATCGTCTGGAGATGAGCGCCCGACGGACCCGCGAGCAGCCACGCGCCGTAGAACCCGGCCGCGAGCAGCGCGAACGAAGCCAGTTCGCGCGAACGCGCGACCTGCCCCTCCTCGCGCGCCTTCTCGCGGCGTCTCGGAGTGGCGGCTTCGGTTCTGTCGAGATCGCTCTCGTCTGCCACGGTGCCTCCAGTCGGGTACGGCGAAATGCCGCTTTCCAGTGACACCGATTATTCATGCGCACGTCAAACGCCGATCGGTCGAGCAAAGCCGGGAAAGGGGGGTATTTCGGAGAATCGGGCGAGCCGGTGCGGCGGGCGGTCGCGTGACGCGGATGACGGGGTAAAGCGGGGAATCGGGAGATCGAGGCGGCCGTGGAGCGATCGTCGGCCCGCCCCGACGCGACGGCGTCGCGCGTCGAGGCGGGCGGCGCTCAGATCACCGGAATCGGATCCGAGCCGAAACGGTTCGGGCCGTTGGTGCCACGCGAACACATCCACACGAGCAGCAGGATCCCGCCGACGATCGGAATGAGCGCGATCAGCAGGAACCAGCCGGAGCGACCCGTATCGTGCAGGCGGCGGACGGTGACCGCGAGGCTCGGCAGCACCAGCGCGAGCGACACGACGGCCGCGACGATCATCAGCAGCAGCGAGAGCGCGCTCGCGTCGCGCCCCGACATGGTGATCACCTGGCAGATGATCGACACGACGCTGGTCAGCAACGCGAAATACCAGTATTCGGCACGGCGCGCGCGGCCCTCGAATTTCGCATATTGATTGAATGCGGAACGAACAGCCTCGGTGAAATTCATTTTATTGCCCTCATGTTTTATATCGGCGACCCCGGAAACATCGCGGGCATTATAAGTTTGAATTTCCGAGCCTTGCATCTCTTTTCGCGTGCCGACCGGCTCGCACGCGGGCTCCGGCAGAACTGGCGCGGCTTCAGCGGCGGCATGCCGTATCGCCCGCGGGCATGTCACGTCATTTTTATAATCGCGACGTCCGGATGGAAACAACGACCAGATAATCCACGGCTTGATTACACCAGCATGAAACGCACCGCGATCGATAATCGAATCGGTCGTTCGTCGCGCATTTACCGGCCGGCCGGGAATATCGCCGGGCATCGCGTGCGCACGTCGAAAACGGCGCGTGCTGGCCGGCGTTCGCGCTAGCCTGCCGCCGCCTGCTCCAGCACGTGGAGATCGAGCTTCTTCATCTTCATCACCTGCGCCATCACGCGCTCGGCACGTGCCGGATCGCCCGCCATCAGTTCGGGCATCTGCACGGGCACCACTTGCCACGACACGCCGAAGCGGTCGCGCAGCCAGCCGCACTGCTGCGCGCGCTCGTCGCCGCCTTCGGCCAGCGCCGTCCAGTACCGGTCGATCTCCTGCTGGTCGCGGCAGTTGACGACGAACGACACGGCCGGCGTGAGCGGAAACGCCGGGCCGCCGTTCAGCGCGAGAAACGCCTGCCCGTCCAGTTCGAACGACACCGTCATCACCGCGCCCTCCGCCTGGCCCGACGCCTGCGCACCCGACTTGCCGTAGCGGGCGACGTGCAGGATGCGCGCGTCGTCGAATACCGACACGTAGAAATTCGCTGCCGCCTCGGCGTCGTGGTCGAACCACAGAAACGGCGTGATGCGTTGAATACGCTGGCTCATGGCGCTGTCTCCTCGATGTCGTGCCGGCACCGGTGCCGGTCTTATATCGTAGGCGCTGTGCGGGCACGGCGCGGCGGCCCGAAGCGTAGTGCGTCGCCGCCGGCGAAGGCAAAAAAAAAGGGGGCGATCGCTCGCCCCCTTTTGCTGCCGCCGTTCGTGCGCGGTCAGAATGCGACGTAAGGCTGCGCGCCGCCGGTGCCGGTCCGATCCATCCCGAAGTAGATCGTCTTGCCGTAGAAGTGCGGCATGCCGAGATCGAGCCACCCGGCTGGGCCGAACGGGCCGGCGATGTCGTTGAACGCGAACGTCGACGAATTCGCGAACAGCGCATCGGCGTTCGCGACGGGCATCGACACGCCGCCCGATGTCCCGTTCTTGCCGGTCAGCGTCGCCGTGTAGGTGGTCGTCGACGACGGGCAATAGAACTGCGTATTGGTCGAGCAGGCCTTCTGCGACGAATCGTTGAAGAAGTACGCGTTCGAACCCGTATCGAAGAACGCGGTCACGCTGCCGCCGAGGAACGTCGCATCGACGTCGCCCGTCGTCGTCGACGTCAGCACCGTCGACGCCCCGAGCCCGTTGTTGCTCTGCGTATTGATCCCGAACGTCAGCAGGCCCGTCGCGCTGCCCTGCCCGCTGCTCGAGATGGTCGGCATCTGCACGATCACGCCGTTGTTGTCGGTCGCGAAGCGATGGACCGGGTTGGCCACCTGCTGCGCAACCGGCACCAGCGCCACCGTGCAGCTCGAATTGCCGTTCGGGCACGCGTAGTAGTTGTTGGACGTCGCCGACGTCGACGTCGCGCAGCTCGTGCCGCAGTCGACCGGCGCCGGCCCGATGCCGAGGATGCCGTTTGCACCGAGATCGCTGGCCGTGTTGGCCGACGTTCGGGCACCGTTGTTCGAGCATGAACTCGGCACGTTGCTGGTGCCGAGATCGCCGATGATCTGCACCGGCAGGGAGCCTGCCTGCTCGGTGCCGATCGACAGGTCGACGGTGCGCACCGAGCCCCATGTGAAGCTCGACACGAACTTGCCGCACTCGGCCACAGGTGCGCCGCCGCTCGTCGTCTGCGGCAGGTTGTTCAACACACCCGACGACAGCGCGCTGCTGACCAGCCGCAGCCCGTACGATGCCGTATCGACGAGCACGTTGTTGACCACCTGGCAGTTCGTCGTGCCCGGCACGCAGATCTTCACGTTGACGGTCGGAATGTTGATCACATGCGCGACGCCGGTGCCGACGGTGATCACGGCCGTGTTCGCCGTATTGCCGTCGGATACGCTGGAGCCGCCGCTGTTGCCGCCGCTCCCGCCGTTGTTGTCACCGCCGCCGCCGCAGGCGGTCACGAGCATGGCCGTCACGGCCGCGACGCTCAGCAGGCCGAGCCAGCGCTTGAAGGTACGAGGAATTCGCAAGATCGCTCTCCCGCTGTCACTGGATGTCGGTGCCGGACAGGCCGGCCGGCAGCGCCGCCGGCAGCCACGCCTGGCCTGCGAAGGCGCCCATGTGGCCGCCCGTGCGGATCACGAGGCCGCTCGTATCGACGGACACGGGCGCGCGCCAGCCGCGCGCCGCATGCGCGACCTGGACGCCGGCGGTGTACTGCGGGAAATAGCTGCCGAGCAGCGACTCGAGATCCGGCATGCTCGGCCCGCGCCAGGCGAGGCCGAACACGGTGCCGGCCGCGGTCGTGTATTCGTGGATGACGGTGCCCGATCCGAGCGTGATCTCTCGGACGGTGTAGGCGGCCGCGTTCGCCTGCGCGCCGTCGGCGGAGCGCATCGCGCGCTGCAGCGCGCGCACCGTGGCGGCGTGATCGTCCGCCGGAGGCGACATCGGCGCGCCGCCCAGTTCGGCCTGTGCGTGGACGGCCCACAGCACACCCATTGCGGCCGTCGCGTGCGCGGCGGCCCAGCCCAAGCATTTCAGCTTCACGTTCCCCCCCAAGGGACTGGCTTCGTTGCCGGCGCGCCGCCATCGGATCCGGCGCCGCCAGTCAACAAATGAAAGTCTTAAGAATGACGCTTCATTGCTGCTGACGCGTAGTATGCCTGCGGAGCGTGTCGTAGTGTCAAATCAACGTGGCATGACGCAACGCAACATGACGTGCGGCACGACCCGCACGTGTGGGCTCGTGTGACCAGCATCGCGAAAGCCACGCGCACCGGGCCGCTCCGCGATCGGGCGCGGCGCCGATGCGATGGGCAGGTTCAGAAGCCGAGGCTCGCAAGCAGGTCGTCGACCTGCGCCTGATCCTGCACGACGTCGGACTTGCCTTCCGGCGCGATCTGCGGCCCGTTCAGCAGCGACTCGGGGCTGCCGGTCGCGCTGATCTGCTCGGCCGCGAGCGCGGCCGCGGTCGCCGCGAACTGCTCGCGCCGCTCGGGTGCGATGTTCTCGACGAGCACGGTGAGCAGCTGCTGCTCGATCAGGTAGACCATGTCCATGATCTTCTTGATCACCTGCCCGGTCAGGTCCTGGAAATCCTGCGCGAGCATGATCTCGAGCAACTGCGCGCTGGTCGCCGACGCCGCCTCCGGCAGCGCGCGCAGGAACGTGCGCGTGTCGTCCATCAGCTCGCGCACTTCCGCGTGCTCGATCGGTGCCGCATACCACTGCGCCCAGCGCGCATCGAGCGCCTCGGCCTCATTCTGGATGCGCTCCTGCATCGGCTTGGCGACCTCGATCGCGTTCAGCACGCGCTCGGCCGCCTGCTCGGTCATCGTCGCGACGTAGCGCAGCCGGTCGCGCGCATCGGGCACGGCTTCCGCCGCGCGCTCGACATGCTTGTCGAGCCCGAGCTCGCGCATCGAATCGCGCAGCGTGCGCGTGACGTGGCCGATGCGCGCGAGGATCCGGTCGCTCGCGTAATCGGCGCCTTCGGCGTGGCCGTCGGCGTTGATTGCCGCGCCGGCAAGCGCCGCATGGATCGGCTCGTTCACGTCAGCTCCCGGCCTTGGCCATCTTGTCGATGATCTTGTTCAGCTTCTCGTCGAGCGTCGCGGCCGTGAACGGCTTCACGACGTAGCCGCTCGCGCCCGCCTGCGCGGCCGCGATGATGTTCTCCTTCTTCGACTCCGCCGTGACCATCAGCACCGGCAGGTGCGTGAGCGTCGCGTCCGCGCGGATTTCCTTCAGCATCGCGAGGCCGTCGAGGTTCGGCATGTTCCAGTCGGAGATCACGAAGTCGAAGCCGCCCCCGCGCAGCCGCGCGAGGCCGGCAGCGCCGTCCTCGGCTTCGTCGACGTTCGTGTAGCCCAGTTCCTTGAGCAGGTTGCGGACGATCCTGCGCATCGTCGGGAAATCGTCCACCACCAGGATTTTCATGCTCTTGTCCATCGTCGTTCCTTTGCAGATTCGTTACCGTCGGGGCCCGCCGCATCGCAGCTGCCCCGTGACATTTCATTCAGACCCGCTGTACGCGGTCGCCCATCGTCGCCAGCCGCGCCATCACGCGCCGGCTCATCTCGGAAAGCGGCGCCACCTCGTCCGCGCCGCCGAGCGCGATCGCCTCGCGCGGCATCCCGAACACGATGCAGCTCGCCTCGTCCTGCGCGAACGTGTGGGCGCCCGCGCGCTTCATGTCCAGCAGGCCGGCCGCGCCGTCGCGGCCCATCCCCGTGAGGATCACGCCGATCGCGTTCTTGCCCGCGTGCTGCGCCGCCGAGCGGAACAGCACGTCGACCGACGGGCGGTGCCGGTTCACCGGCTGCTCGTCGGACAACTGCGCGATGTAGTTCGCGCCGCTGCGCGCGAGCAGCAGGTGCGCGTGGCCCGGCGCGATGTACGCATGGCCCGGCAGCACGCGCTCGCCGTGTTCGGCTTCCTTCACCGCGATCCGGCACAGGCCGTTCAGCCGCTGCGCGAAGGACTTCGTGAAGCCGGGCGGCATGTGCTGCGCGATCAGCACCGCCGGCGCATCCGGCGGCAGCGGCGTCAGCACCTCGCGGATCGCCTCGGTGCCGCCCGTGGACGCGCCGATGATGATCAGCTTCTCGGTACTGACGAGCGGGTTGTTGACCATCGGCGCGGCCGGCTGGCCGCTCGCCGCGCGCGCGGCGGCCTGCGGCTGCGGCGCCTGGCGCACGCGCGCGCGCGATGCCGCGCGGATCTTGTCCGCGAGCTTTTCCGCGTAGTCGAGCATGCCGTCGCGAATCCCGACGCGCGGCTTCGTGACGAAATCCACCGCGCCGAGTTCGAGCGCGCGCAGCGTGATCTCGGAGCCGCGCTCGGTCAGCGACGACACCATCACGACCGGCATCGGCCGCAGGCGCATCAGCTTCTCGAGGAAGTCGAGCCCGTCCATGCGCGGCATTTCGACGTCCAGCGTCAGGACGTCCGGGTTGTGCTGCTTGATGAGCTCGCGCGCGACGAGCGGATCGGGCGCGGTCGCGCACACTTCCATGTCGGGCTGGCTGTTGATGATCTCCGTCATCAGGCTGCGGATCAGCGCCGAGTCGTCGACGCACAACACTTTGATCTTCTGCACTGCGGTCATGCCTCCTGCTTTCTCGAAAGGTTGGCCGCATACGGGCTGCCGGCCTTCGTGTTCGTCGTCTGCGCGCCCGTGCCGCCGCGTGCGCCGAACAGCTCGATGCGCGGGCGTGCCGGCGGCGGCGCGGCCGGCCGCTTCGCCGCGAACAGCTCGACGTGCGCGCGCTGCCGATCGGCGCGCACGCGGTCGGCCTCGCGCGCCAGCGCGGCTTCGCGCTCGGTCACGCCCGGCACCTGCAACCGCAGCTTCTTCACCATCGCGCGGCCGGTGCGCGGCATGAACGCGACCTTGCGCGGGTGCACGCCCTGCAAGTCCTCCGCGGTGATGCGGATGCGTTCGAGCGCCAGATAGCGGCGCACGAAATCGGCGTTGCGGTCGCCGATGTTGATGGTCGTCATGCCGGCCAGCACGGCCGCGCCGCCGAACACCTTCGCCTCGAAGCGCTCGCGGCGCCCGCCGGCCTTGATCAGTTCGTTGATCAGCACTTCCATCGCGTACGCGCCGTAGCGCATCGACTCCGACGCGGCCGCGCCGGCATCGGCGCCGTCGTCGGGCAGCATGAAGTGATTCATCCCGCCGATGCCCGCCAACGGGTCGTGCAGGCACGCGGCGACGCACGAGCCGAGCACGGTCATCAGCACCATGTCCTCGGACGTCGTGTAGAACTCGTTCGGAAGCAGCTTCACGCCCGGGCGTTCGAAGTGGTTGTCGAAGTAGCGATTGGTCGCGATCGGCAGGGCGCTCATCCGCGTTCTCCGTAAGCGGGCGCGGCGACCGCGGCACGCACATGGGCGCGCGGCGGCACCGCCGCGGCCGGCGCGGCGCCGCGCGGGCGCAGGCCCGGCGCGGCATCGCGCGTCAGTTCGTACACGGTCTGCCCGCGCAACCGGAAGGCCTGCGAGACGTACGTGAAATTCTCCGAATGCCCGGCGAACAGCAGGCCGCCCGGCTTCACGAGCGGCTCGAAGCGCGACAGCACCTGCCCCTGCGTCGGCTTGTCGAAATAGATCATCACGTTGCGGCAGAAGATCGCGTCGAACGGCTTCGCGATCCCGTAGTCGGCATCGGTCAGGTTCAGCTGCTCGAAGCGGATCATCGCGCGCAGTTCCGGGCGCACCTTCACGCGGCCGGCCTGCGCGCCCGTGCCTTTCAGGAAGAAGCGCTTGAGCCGCTCCGGGCTCAGGTGCTTGACCTGGTCGTACGTATAGATGCCGGCCTCGGCCTTCGCGAGCACCTGCGTGTCGAGATCGGTCGCGAGGATCGATGCGCCGCGCGCGGCCGATTCGCCGAGCGCCTCGATCAGCGTGATCGCGATCGAGTAAGGCTCCTCGCCGGTCGACGCCGCCGAGCACCACACCGACACGGGCGCCGCGCGACCCTTCACGAAGTCGGCCAGGATCGGGAAATGGTGCGACTCGCGGAAGAACGCGGTCAGGTTCGTCGTCAGCGCGTTGGTGAACGCTTCCCACTCGAGCGGATCGTCCTCCTGCTCCAGCAGGTCGAGGTAGTCGCGGAACGTGTCGAGGCCGCGTGCGCGCAGCCGGCGTGCGAGCCGGCTGTACGCCATGTCGCGCTTGTGCTCGGACAGCGAAATGCCCGCGCGTTGATGGATCAGCGCGCGGATGCGTGCGAAATCCGCGCCAGTGAACGCGAAGTCGCGCCCCGGCTCGCCCGCGCGGGGCGAGGCATCCGGTGCATCGGGTCGAAACGGTGCGCGCGCGGACGGCATGGCTTAGAAAGTCTCCCAGTCGTCGTCGGACGTGCCGGCTGCCGCCATCGCCGGCTTCTCGCCGTTCAGCGCGGGGCGCACCAGCGCGGGCTTCTCGGCAGGCTTCTGCGCCGGTGCGGCGGCCGCCTTCGCGAGACGCGGGCCATAGCCGCCCGCGGCCGGCGCTTCCTTCGATGCGCGTGCGGCAGCGGCGTCCGGCGTGCGCTTCGTTTCGTGGCTCGCGGCCGGTGCCGCGGCATGCGGCGCCGGTGCGGCGCGACGGGCCGGCTGCACGGCAGCCTGCGGTGCCGGCAGTGCGGCCGGCGACGCTTCGTGACGGTGCGCCGACGGCAACGCCGGCGCTGGTGCGTGCGCGGCCGGGCGTGCCGTATTGCGGGCCGGCGCGAGCGCGATGCCGCCCGCGACGCGCCACGCCGACACGATCGCCTTCATCTGGCGCGTCTGCTCCTCGAGCGATGCGGCCGCGGCAGCTGCCTGCTCGACGAGCGCCGCGTTCTGCTGGGTGACCGAATCCATCTGGCCGACCGCGCGGTTGACCTGCTCGATGCCGGTCGACTGCTCTTCCGACGCGGCGCTGATCTCGCCCATGATGTCGGTCACGCGGCGCACGGCCTGCACGATCTCGTCCATCGTCGAGCCGGCCCGCGCGACGAGCGCCGACCCGCTGTCGACCTTCTCGGCCGAGTCGCCGATCAGCTGCTTGATTTCCTTCGCGGCGCTCGCGCTGCGCTGCGCCAGCGAGCGCACTTCGCCCGCGACCACCGCGAAGCCGCGGCCCTGCTCGCCCGCGCGCGCGGCTTCGACCGCCGCGTTCAGCGCGAGGATGTTGGTCTGGAACGCGATGCCTTCGATCGTGCCGATGATGTCGACGACCTTGCCCGAGCTCGCCGCGATGTCCTGCATCGTCGACACGACCTGGCCGACCACCTCGCCGCCCTGCGTCGCGATGTCGGACGCGTTCACCGCGAGCTGGCTCGCCTGCCGTGCGTTCTCCGCGTTCTGCCGCACGGTGCCGGTCAGCTGCTCCATGCTCGATGCGGTTTCCTGCAGCGACGCGGCCTGCTCCTCGGTGCGCTGCGACAGATCGGTGTTGCCGGTCGAGATTTCGCGCGCGCCGACGTCGATCGACTCGGTGCCGCGATGCACGGCCTGCACCATCGTCGTCACGGCGTCCTGCATCCGCTTGATGCCGCCGAACAGGCGGCCGATCTCGTTCGTGCTGAACACGTTCACCGGCTGCGTGAGGTCGCCGCCTGCGATGCGCTCGAAGTGCGCGATCGCGTCCTCGAGCGGCTTCACGATCAGCCCGCGCAGCGCGAAGCGGATCGCGATCACGACGACGAACGCGATCGCGATGCCGGCCGCGATCAGGCCGACCATCAGCGAGATCTGCGACTGCGTCGCGGCCTGGCGTTCTTCCGCGCGCTTCTGCAGCGATGCGATCACGGCCGCCGCCGTCTGGTCGAACGCGACGAACATCGGGCTGATCTTCGCGTCGGCAATCGCGTGATACGCCGCCATGTCGCCCGCGCGCGCCGCGGCAAATTCGGGCTCGACGCCTTCCTTCACGATCGTCGTGTAGCGGGCGGTGAGCTCGTCGACGAGCGCCTGCTCGACACCGAGCTTCGGCGTCGACTGGAACGCCTGCCAGTTCTGGTTCGACTTCGCGTACAGCTCCTGCGCGCGGTCGAGCACCTTCGCCGCCTCGGCCGCATTGCCGGCTTCGGTCAGCGTACGGAAGCGATCGAGCGCAATGCGCGAGCGCAGCAGGTGCGCGGCCGTGTCGTCCAGCGTGTGGATCGCCGGCAGGTCGACGTGCGCGATCTCGTCGAGCGAACGGCTCGCGTGATCGAGCGCGTAAAGGCCGAGCCCGCCAACCGCGGCGGCCAGGCACACGAGGATGAGTCCGACCGCCGTCAGCGTCGTGCGGATCGACCAGTTATGCAACATTGCAGATTCTCCCGAAATTCCTGCGCGCGCGGCGCGCTTACCCGCCGAGCGTCTCGATCAGCGCCATTTCACGGCTCGACATCAGCTTCTCGATGTCCATCAGGATCAGCATCCGGCCGTCGACCGTGCCGAGGCCCGTCAGGTACTCGGTCGTCAGCGTCGCGCCGAATTCCGGCGCCGGCATGATCTGGTCGGTCTGCAGCGTCAGCACGTCCGACACGCCGTCGACCACCATCCCGACCACGCGGTTCGACACGTTCAGGATGATCACGACGGTCTGGTGGTCGTACTCCACGCGGCCGAGATGGAACTTGATCCGCATGTCGACGATCGGCACGATGATCCCGCGCAGGTTGATCACGCCCTTGATGAACTCGGGCGCGTTCGCGATGCGCGTGACGCTGTCGTAGCCGCGGATTTCCTGCACCTTCAGGATGTCGATCCCGTATTCCTCGTCGCCGAGCGTGAAGACGAGGAACTCCTGGCCCGTCGCATCGCCCTGCTCCGCGTCGCGGCGGCTGGTCGCCGCGTTCGCCGCGGCCGTATTGATCATTTGGACTTCAGCAGACACGTTTGCCCCCAATCAGTTGAATGGCGAGAGTCAGAAGATTGCGAGCTCGGCGCCGGCTCGGGCGCCGTGCGTCGCACGGGTTTCACGGTTCAGCGCCGCGACGTCGACGATCAACGCGACGCTGCCGTCGCCGAGGATGGTCGCCGCCGAGATGCCGTGCACCTTGCGGTAGTTCGTTTCGAGGTTCTTCACGACCACCTGCTGCTGGCCGACCAGCTCGTCGATCAGCATCGCGAAGCGGCGCCCCTCGGTTTCCATGATCGTGACGATCCCCTGGGTCGGATCGGTACGCGCGTCCTCGACCGAGAACACCTCGTGAAGCGCGACGAGCGGCAGGTATTCGCCGCGCACGCGCACCACGCGCTCGCCGTTGCCGACCGTGTAGATGTCGTCGTTCGACGGCTGCAGCGACTCCATCACGAAGTTCAGCGGCAGGATGAAGATCTCCGTGCCGACCTTCACCGACATCCCGTCGAGGATCGCAAGCGTGAGCGGCAGCACGATCCGCGTGGTCGTGCCGCGGCCGGCCTGCGACGAGATCTCGACGTGGCCGCCCATCGACTGGATGTTGCGCTTCACGACGTCCATCCCGACGCCGCGGCCCGACACGTCGGTCACCGTCTCGGCGGTCGAGAAGCCCGGCGCGAAGATCAGTTGCCAGACTTCGTCGTCGCTGATGTTGTCGGATACCTGCATCCCCTGCTTCGCGGCCTTCGCGAGAATCCGCTCGCGGTTCAGGCCGCCGCCGTCGTCGCTGACCTCGATCACGATGTTGCCGCCGTGATGCGCGGCCGACAGCACGAGCTGGCCGACCGCGTCCTTGCCCGCGGCGACGCGTTTGTCGACGGTCTCGATCCCGTGGTCGAGGCTGTTGCGCACGAGGTGCGTGAGCGGGTCGATGATCCGCTCGATCAGGCTCTTGTCGAGCTCGGTCGCCTGGCCGAACGTGACGAGCTCGACCTGCTTGCCGAGCTTGCCGGCCAGGTCGCGCACGAGGCGCGGGAAGCGGCTGAACACGTAGTCCATCGGCATCATGCGGATCGACATCACCGCTTCCTGCAGGTCGCGCGCGTTGCGTTCCAGTTGCGCCATCCCGTTGAAGAGACGGTCGTGCAGCGCCGGATCGAACGCGCTCGCCGTTTCCGCGAGCATCGCCTGCGTGATCACGAGTTCGCCGACCAGGTTGATCAGCTGATCGACCTTCTCGACGCCGACGCGGATCGAGCTGCCTTCGGCGCCCGATGCGGCGGCGGCCGGGCGCGCACGCTTGTCGTCGTGGTGCGCGGCAGCGTGGGCAGCCGGCGCGGCGGGTTCGGCCTGCGGTTGCGGCGCGGGTTGCGGCGCCGGTTGCGCGGCGGCGCTCGGCTGCGCCGGCGCTTGCGGTGCGGCGGCGGCCGGTGCGGCACCGGCGGCTTGCGCGAATACCTCGACGCGTGCGGCCGGCTCCGGCGCCGCGGCCGGTTCGGGCGCGGCCGGCGCGACGGCAGGCGCCGGTGCGGCCGGCGCGGTGCCGCGCGCGATGCGGATCTGGCTGTCGTCGATCACGAAACAGCACACGGCGACGATGTCGTCGGACGGCACGTCCGATTCGAGCCACAGCGTCAGGTCCGCGCCCGCTTCCTCGCGGCCGACGATCCGGCCGAGATTGCCGAGCTCCTCGGTGAGCAGCGCCTGGTCCTTCGCGTCGACGCCGACGAGCGTGATCTTCAGGTGCGGGCCGCCCGCGACGGCGTCGTCCGCCGGATGCGCGGCCGCGACGGCCTGTTCGACCACGTGATCGGGCACACGGTCGTCGGTGGAAGGCGCCGGCGCCGGTGCGGGCGCTTCGGCCGCTGCGGCCGGCACGACGGCCGCGGCCGCATCCGCGCCGCTCTCGGCCTTCAGGCGTTCGAGCTTCGCGCAGATCGTCGCGGCAGCCGCCGCGTCCGGTTCCGCGCTCGCGCGATAGTCGACCAGCTGGTCGGACAGCACGTCCTTGGTCTCGAGGAACGCGTCGACCATTTCCTTGGTCAGCGTCAGCTCATGGTTGCGCGCGCGGTCGAGCAGCGACTCGAGGATGTGGGTCGTCTCGGTCAGCGCGGAAAAGCCGAAGGTCGCCGCGCCGCCCTTGATCGAATGCGCGGCGCGGAAGATCGCGGCCAGGTCCTCGGGGTCGGGCGAGCCGACGTCGAGGTTCAGCAGCAGCTGCTCCATCTGCGCGAGCAACTCGTCCGCTTCGTCGAAAAAGGTCTGGTAGAACTGCGTGATGTCGAGAGTCATGCCCGGTCACCGGTTGGATTCGTCGCGTTCATGTCAGGAGGCGGTCTGTTCGGACAGCGTCGCGACCAGGTCGATCAGCACGGCCGGGTCGATCGGCTTCTCGATCCAGCCGGTCGCGCCCGCGTCGCGCGCGGCGTCCTTGAAGGCATCGCTGCCTTCGGTGGTCAGCACGAGGATCGGCGTGTCCGCGTATGCCGTCAGCTTGCGCAGCGAGGCGATCACCTCGAGCCCGCTCTTGCGCGGCATGTTCTGGTCGGTCAGCACCAGGTCGTACGGCACGGTGGCCGCCATGTCGAAGCCGGCTTCGCCGTCCGGCGCCACCGTCACGTCGTAGCCGGCCTGCGCCAGCGTCGCCTCCAGCAGCGCACGCATGGTCGCCGAGTCGTCGATGGCGAGAATGGTTCGGATCATGTCTGTCTCGAAATCTGGGAAACGTCAGGGTTTCGGTGCCACGGCGACGGCGCTCGCCAGCGCCGGTCGCGCGGCCTGCGCCGGGCCGCCGAGCTGCTGGGCCAGCAGCTTCGAGCCCGCCGCGTCGGCCGACAGCGTCGTGGTCGTCGCGTCGTCGCGCATCAGCGCGTCTTCGGATTTGCGGTTCAGCACGATCACGCTGATCCGGCGGTTTTCCGGATCGAGCGGATCGGCCTTGTTCAGGTTCTGCGTCGACGCGAGGCCGAGCACGCGCAGCACCTTCGCCTCGTCCATGCCGCCCGCGATCAGTTCGCGGCGCGACGCGTTCGCGCGGTCGGCCGACAGCTCCCAGTTGCTGTAGCCGCCCTCGCCGCCCGCGTACGGCACCGCGTCGGTGTGGCCCTGGACGATGATCCGGTTCGGCACGTCGTTCAGCGTCTTGCCGATCTCGCGCAGGATGTCGCGCATGTACGGCTCGACGTGATCGCTCGACATCGCGAACATCGGCCGCTTCTGCGAATCGACGATCTCGATGCGCAGCCCCATCAGCGTCGAATCGATGCGGATCTGCTGCCTGAACTGGCGCAGCGTCGGGTTCGCCTCGATCGCCGCCATCAACTTGATCTGCAGGTCGTGCAGGCGCGTCTGCTCGAGCCGGTCCTGCGCGCCCTGCGCCTGCGAGCGCGTCTTGTCGTCGCCGGCTTTCGCGACGCGGTCGGCGAGCGACGTCGTGCCGTCGGTGCGGCGCAGCGTGCCGGCGTCGAGGCTCGACAGGTCGCGGCCGCCGCCGTTGATGATGCTCGAGTCCTGCGAGCTGCGATCGCCGCTGCCGAACAGCGCGGCCTTCAGCGGCGTGTTGAAGTACTCGGCGATCCCCTTCAGCTGCACCGGCGTGACCGAGCTCAGCAGCCACATCAGCAGGAAGAACGCCATCATCGCGGTCATGAAGTCCGCATAGGCGAGTTTCCATGCGCCGCCGTGGTGGCCCTTCTTCTGCGGGGCCACCCGTTTCACGACGATCGCGCGATCCTTGCTCTTGCTCATCGAACGCTCCGCGTCACTTCGCCTTCACGCGGCGCACGTGCTCTTCGAGCTCGGTAAACGACGGCCGCTCGGTCGAGTACAGCACCTTGCGGCCGAACTCGACCGCGATCGCCGGCGCATAGCCGTTCAGGCTCGCGAGAATCGTCACCTTGATGCACTGGAACATCTTGGTCGACTCGGCCACGCGCTGCTCCGCGAGGCTCGCGAGCGGCCCGATCAGCCCGTACGACAGCAGGATCCCGAGGAACGTGCCGACCAGCGCCTGCGCGATCATCGCGCCGAGCACCGCGGGCGGCTTGTCGGCGGATGCCATCGTATGCACGACGCCCATCACCGCCGCGACGATCCCGAACGCCGGCATCGCGTCGCCGACGCGCATCAGCGCGTGCGCCGGGCCCTCGCCTTCCGCGTGGTGCGTCTCGATCTCCTCGTCCATCAGGCTCTCGATCTCGAACGCGTTCATGTTGCCGCCCACCATCAGGCGCAGGTAGTCGGTCAGGAATTCGACGATGTGGCGATCGGCGAGGATCTTCGGGTATTGCGTGAAGATCGGGCTCTTGTCCGGATCGTCGATGTCGGCCTCGAGCGTCAGCGTGCCTTCCTTGCGCGCCTTCGCGAGCAGCACGTACAGGAGCGCCATCAACTCCATATAGACGTCCTTGGTGTACTTCGAGCCCTTGAAGAGCGTCGGCAGCACACGCAGCGTCCCCTTGATGGTCTTCATGCCGTTGCCGAGGATGAACGCGCCGACGCCCGCGCCCGCGATCATCAGGATCTCGACCGGCTGGATCAATGCGCCCAGATGCCCGCCTGCCAGCGCGTAACCGCCGAAGACGGACAACAGCGTCACGAGTGTTCCCACGATAATCAGCACTGCCTGTCCCTCACGAATGACCGGCGGGGAGACCGCCGTTAATCAGGTTTACGGCAGTCGGCAGGAAAACTTTCGCGGCCGCGCCGCGGCGGCGCGGCGGTGTTTACCAGCAAGCCCCGCGCGGTTCGCGCGGCGAGCGGCAGCCGTGAGGCGTCCGCTCGCGCCCCGCCCGGCCCGGCCCGGCGCTCAGGCCGCGGCGGCGGACAGCTCGGCGCGCGCGGCGGCGGCCTTGCGGGTCTTGCCCGCGCGCGACGGCGGCTGGCACAGGCCACACACGAAACCTTGATGCGGATCATGCGCATGCGCGACGAAGTGGCCGCCGCAGCGCGTGCACGGGGTCATCTGCAGCATCCCCGAGTCGAAGAAGCGCACCAGCGTCCACGCGCGCGTGAGGCTCAGCGCGGCCTCGTCGCCGGACAGCTTCACGTGCTCCTGATAGAGCCGGTACGCCTTCACGATCGACTGGATCGGCTCGCAGCGGCCGTGGTCCTGCATGAACCGGTAGATGTTGTAGAACAGCGACGAGTGGATGTTCGGCTGCCACGTCATGAACCAGTCGGTCGAGAACGGCAGCATCCCCTTCGGCGGCGACGCGCCCTTCAGCTCCTTGTACAGCTTGATCAGGCGATCGCGCGACAGGCTCGTCTCCGCCTCCAGCAGTTGCAGCCGGGCGCCCAGCTCGATCAGTTCGATGGCGAGGGTGATTTCCTTCACCTCGATCACGACGCTTTTGCTTGCCATGGTGAATAATCGTCCGCTTGACGTTGTTCGGATGAGTGGCCAAGACGCTGCCTGCCGGCGCGGCGCGCCGGGACGAACGCAAGGCGGGTAAGGATCAGCGGACGCTTTCGACCGGCTGGCCGGCCATCAGGATGGCCGAATGCGCGTGCGTGACGACGTCGCTGCGCCCCTTGTCGGCGAGCGACGACAACAACGCGTGATCGTCGAAGCGGAAGCGGCACAACATCTGGTTCGATGCGGCGAGCTTCACGGTCTGGGCGAGCGTGAGGTTCGCGAGCACATCGGCCAGTTCCTGGGAAACTCCCATGCGGAACATGCCCATCGCTTTGTCTTCCCGCAGCAGGCGCTGCGCGAGGAGGAGGTACGACAGGTTGACCTCTTTGATCTCACTGAGCATTTCGCTGTTGGCGCTCATGATTCCCCCGTTAAGAGCTTTGCTTTGGCCGTTCATGTTATGAAAACGTTTGCTCGATCAGGCCCCGCTGGGCGCTCCGTCGGCACGTTTATATTCTTACAGGGCGAATTTTGGCCAAACGGCATTTATGCCGGTATCAGCGAAGTGGCGTATGCCGCGCAGGATTTGTCTGTAAACCGTGTAGGAATTTTTCCGACAAGGCGAATTGAAAGGGAACAAACGGCGGGGCGGGTGACGCGCGAATTCGTCGACGATGCGGTCCGACACGGGACGAATCCGGCTGAAGGCCTTCCGGCAAGGCTGCCGGAAAGTGAATCGGAAAAAATTATAGTGGTTTTTCACGATAGCGCAACAATTCTCGTTGCCATATCGCTTTGTGTTTCCGCACCCCTTTTATCGGGGTTTTCGCGTATTTCACGGTGTAACAAGCCTTAAGTGTTTGAAAAAACACTCGAACCCCTGAAGGCGATATCGATAATGGACTCCAATGGGCGGCGGCGGGAGCCGCGCCGGCCCGCCCCGCAGCTTGCCGCCCGGCCTCCCGCGCACCGCGCCCCGGACCGGGCCACGTACCGCAGAGCGCGTGCGTCGGCGAGTTCCGCAACCCTGCATCGGACCAGCATGCGCACTTGAGCGCCCCTCGCTGGTCGACACCGGAGAACGCCCATGCGTATTGCCCAGATCGCGCCCCTTTACGAAGCTGTCCCGCCGAAACTCTATGGCGGCACCGAGCGTGTCGTGTCCTACCTCACCGAGGCGCTCGTCGAGCTCGGCCACGACGTGACGCTGTTCGCAAGCGGCGACTCCGTCACGTCCGCCCGTCTCGAGGCGGCATGGCCGCGCGCACTGCGGCTCGACCCGTCGATCCGCGATTCGATGGCGCCCCATATGCGCCTGATCGAGCAGGTCGCCCGTGTCGCGCACGAATTCGACGTGCTGCACTTCCACCTCGACTACCTGCCGTTCTCGCTGATGTCGCGCCTCGATACGCCTTATGTGACGACGCTGCACGGCCGCCTCGACCTGCCGGAGCTGCAGCCGGTGTTCGACGCATTCCCGGACGCGCCGGTCGTGTCGATCTCGAACAACCAGCGCAAGCCGCTGCCGCAGGCCGCCTGGGCCGGCACCGTGTATCACGGGCTGCCCGACACGCTGCTCACGCCGCAACCGGACGTGAAGCACGAATACCTCGCGTTCCTCGGCCGGATCTGTCCCGAAAAGCGAGTCGACACCGCGATCCGGATCGCCGCGCAGAGCGGGCTGCCGCTGAAGATCGCCGCGAAGGTCGACAAGGCCGACGCCGACTACTTCAAGGAAGTGATCGAACCGCTGCTCGGCGAGGCGCACGTCGAATTCATCGGCGAGATCAACGAGGCGCAGAAGCCGGCGTTCCTGTCGGGCGCGAAGGCGCTGCTGTTCCCGATCGACTGGCCGGAGCCGTTCGGCCTGGTGATGATCGAGGCGATGGCCTGCGGCACGCCGGTCGTCGCGTTCAACCGCGGCTCGGTGCCGGAAGTGATCGAGGACGGCGTGACCGGCTTCATCGTCGAGGACGTGCAGGGCGCCGTCGGTGCGCTGCATCGGATCGACAGCCTGTCGCGCGATGCGATCCGCGCGCGTTTCGATACGCGTTTCAGCTCGAAAGCGATGGCGCGGCGTTATGTCGAAACTTACGAGTCGCTTTGCACGGCGGCAAAACGGCCGACCTTGCGCCAGGTCGCGGGCGCCTGACGCCGAAATTCGTCAGGAAATACCCGGTAAAATTCGCGCCGAAATCGGCGTGAAAATCCCGAAAACGCCAAAGAGCCGCATCCTCGATGCGGCTCTTTATTTTTGCGCGGTCATTCGATCAGGAAACGATCGCGGTTTTTCCCGACGATCCAATTCGGCGGCTTGCCGCGCCCGCTCCAGGTTGCACCCGACTTCGGATCGCGATATTTCGGGGGCAGCGGCGCCTTTTTCGGCGGACGGCCGCGCCGCGCTCGCTCCGCGAAGCCCAGGTCCTCGGCCGTCAGGCCATATTCGGCAATCATTCGCTGGACGTCGGCAATCACCGCCGCCACTTCCTGGCGACGCACGTCCTCCGCCTGAGCCTGCAAGTCGGCGATTTGCGCCTTGAGTTTCGCGTATTGAGACATTTTTCGACTCCCCTTTTCCATGATGCGGCTCCGGCGAGTTCGGCCGGAACGCCAACATCCGTTACGTCATCGTACCGCCGCCCTGCTCTTCGAAATTAATGCTGTCATCTTTAACCGATTCGTCGATATCGAGAATGCGGACTTATTCTAATAAAAGCCATTCGCCAGCCATTCAGATTTAACAATCGTTGACCCTCTCGAACCCGATTCATTTCCTATAATCCAGACCAATTCCGGGCGTCGGAATAACTCATCCGGTCGTCCGTTTGTCTTCAACCCACTTGAACGAGGTCCTTACATGAATCTTTCTCAGCGTCTGGCTGCAGAGGCATTCGGCACGTTCTGGCTGGTGCTCGGCGGGTGCGGAAGCGCCGTGCTGGCCGCCGCCTTTCCGGGCCTCGGCATCGGCTTTGCCGGCGTCGCACTCGCCTTCGGCCTGACCGTGCTGACGATGGCATTCGCGATCGGCCATATTTCGGGCTGCCACCTGAATCCGGCGGTGAGCGTCGGCCTGACGGTCGCCGGCCGCTTCCCGGCGCGCGATCTCGCGCCGTACATCGTTGCGCAGGTGGTCGGTGCCACGCTGGGTGCGTTCGTGCTGTACCTGATCGCGACCGGCAAGCCGGGCTTCGACGTCGTCGGCAGCGGCTTTGCGACGAACGGCTTCGGCGAGCGCTCGCCCGGCCACTACTCGCTCGGCGCGGCATTCATCTGCGAAGTCGTGATGACGGGCTTCTTCCTGTTCGTGATTCTCGGCGCCACCGACAAGCGCGCGCCTGCCGGCTTCGCGCCGATCGCGATCGGCCTGTGCCTGACGTTGATCCACCTGATCTCGATCCCGGTCACCAACACTTCAGTCAACCCGGCCCGCTCGACCGGCCCGGCGCTGTTCGTGGGTGGCGAGGCGATCGGCCAGCTGTGGCTGTTCTGGGTCGCGCCGATCATCGGTGCGGCAATCGCCGGGATCGTCTACCCACTCATCGCAGGGCGCGACGATGCCGTCGGCCTGCTGCCCGCATCCGCTCGCACCAACGAATAAAACACTACGGGGTCACGCGAGCAGCGCAGCGAGCCTCACGCTGTCGAACAACATAGAGGCAGGTAATTTGGACGGGCGCCGCTGGCGCCCGTTTTTCATGGCCGCTCAGGAAGCGGCGACGCCGTCGAGGGTGTCCTCGAGCGCGAACAGCATGCGCAGGTGACGGGCGACGCCCGCGTCGAAGTTGTTGCCGATTCGCGGGATGTGCGGCAGGTGCGCGATCAGGTCGGGGTTCGCGTTGTTCATCATGAACGCGTGACCGGCCGTTTCGAGCAGATCTATGTCATTCATGTTGTCGCCGAACGCAATGCAGCGGCCGGCGTCGACGCCGAGCCGCGCGAGCACCGCACGCAGCGCGCGGCCCTTCGACACGTTGGCGGTCATCACTTCGAGACAGTCGGGCAGCGAGTACGTGACGTACAGTGCATCGCCGAACCGCACGCGCATCTGCTCGGCGACCACCGCCAGATCGGCCGGCTCGCCGATGTACAGCACCTTCGCGATATCGGCGCCGTCGTGCGCGGACATGTCGATCACGTCGTACCGGAATCCCGAATCCTGGTGGAATTCGAGCAGGTGCGGCGCGTCCCGGTCGATCAGCCAGCCGCGGTCGGTAAACAGGTTGACGATCACGCGCCCGTGCGCGCCGGTCACGCCCGGCTGCACGAGGCCGCGGACGATCGCGGGATCGATGTCCTGCGCGTGGATCGCCGTGTCGTCCGGTGCATGCACGCGCGCGCCGTTCGACGTGATCAGGTACGGCCGAATGCCCAGCACGTCCCGAATGCCGGCGACGTCCGCGTAGTGGCGCCCCGTCGCGATCACGAACTGCAGGCCGTCGCGGTCGAGCCGGCGGACGGTCTCGATCGTGTACGGATCGAGCTGGTGGTCGCTGTTCAGCAGGGTGCCGTCGAGATCGGTGGCGATGACTTTGTACATGGGGACGGGTGAATGGCGCGCGGGACGCTGCGGAACCGCCATTTTAACGTCGTGCCCGGAGGGCCGCCGGGCGGTTGGGGAATGGAGCGGGTTTCGGGCCGTTCGGCCTGCTCGGCCCACTCACCGCACGCCGCCCACTTGAACCGCTCACCCCGCTTCCGTCGCCCTCAACACCTGCAGCGCAAGCCGCAACGCACCGTGCGCGGAATCGTCGAGCGGCGCGCGCAGCCGGGCCGCGTGGCGTGCCGGCACGGCCGGCGCCAACGCGTCGGCCAGCCCGCCGCACAGCGCGACCGGCAGCGCCTGCCGAGGATCGAGCGCGTCGATCATCTTGCCGATCTCATCGCCGGCCTGCGCGATCAGCGCCGCCGCACAAGGATGGTCGCGGTGCGCGAACACGATCGGCGCGAGGCGCGCGTAGATCGTCTGGTTCGCATCGCACGACCACTGGACGAGTGCGTCGCGATCGTGCGCGCCCGTTTCCGCGAGCAGCGCGCCGGCGAACGCGTCACGCGGCACGCGGCCGTCGAGCGCCTGCTGCGCGTATGCAAGCGCGCGCATGCCGAGCCACGCGCCGCTCGCCTCGTCGCCGGACGGAAAACCGAAGCCGCCCGCGATGCGACAGTCGCCCGCCGCGTCGAGCGCCGCCGCGATGCTGCCCGTGCCGAGCGCGACGATGAGCCCCGGCGCGCCGCCGTGCGCGCCGACGACGGTCGTATACGCGTCGCTCTCGATCGCGAGCGCGTCGAGCGGTGCCTGCGCACGGAACGCGGCGAGCCACGCGGCATTGTTGACGCCCGCGAGCCCGCAACCGAGCGCACATTGCGACCAGTCGAACGCGAGCCCCGCCTGCGTGAAGGCGTCGGCGCAGGCAGCGCCGATCGATGCCCACGCGCGCTCGATGCCGAGGCCGAGCCCCGACGGGCCGCCGCGCCCCTGCGCGAGCTCGCGCCCGTGCCGGTCGGCCAGTACCACGCGGGTGCCCGTGCCGCCGCCGTCGACGCCGATCGCAAAAAGTAGTGCCGTCATGCGTTGATCCCGCTGATTCGAACAGGCGCCAAGCTTAACCGGATCGGCGCCGCGCGCCCATCTGCCGTTCGGCCAGCTATGCCGTGAATGGGCCTTCCGCTATGCTGGCACGATCGAATCGACACTGGAACGAGGCTGACGATGTCGCAGCGGTGCAACTGGGTAAGGACGGAAGCGGATGCTCACTATCACGATACCGAGTGGGGCGTGCCGTCGCACGACGATCGCCATCTGTTCGAAATGCTGATTCTGGAAGGCGCGCAGGCGGGCCTGTCGTGGTCGACGATCCTGAACAAGCGCGCCGGCTATCGCGAGGCGTTCGCCGAGTTCGATGTCGACGCGGTCGCGCGCTTCACGCCGAAGCGCATCGAGAAGCTGCTCGAAAATCCGGGCATCGTGCGCAATCGCGCGAAGGTGGAATCCGCGGTGACCAATGCCCACGCGGTGCAGCGCATTCGCGACGACCACGGCTCGCTCGCGCAATTCCTGTGGTCGTTCGTCGATCACACGCCGGTGCAGAACGCGTGGCAGTCGTATCGCGACGCGCCCGCGTCGACTGCCCAGTCGGATGCGCTCAGCAAGGCGCTGAAGGAGTACGGCTGCAAGTTCGTCGGCTCGACGATCTGCTACGCGCTGATGCAGGCAACCGGGATGGTCAACGACCACGAGACCGGCTGTCCGTGTCACGCCAAATGCGCGGCGCTCGGGGGCAAGCAGCAGCCGGCACGGAGCCGCAAGGCAGGTTGACGGCGACGAAACCCGCCCGGCAGGCCGGGGGTTGGGCATCGGCACATCACAACGTCATGCGTGCCCCCCCCCCCCACACACACGCGCTGCGCTTCTTCAAACTGATACCGATCCCCGTCACGCCGACGCTGAGCGTCGCGATGACGGCTTCGGAACGCGCCCGGCGGCGGCTCGAAGCCGCCGGCAATCCGTCGAATCGGGCGCGTCGCCGTCAGGCGACCGCCCCGCCAAGGCTTGAAACCCGAGACCGACGCCCTTTTTCCGGCCCGGAAAAGCAAAACGGCGGAGCGGCTTCTTTCGAAGCACGCTCCGCCGTTTCGCGGCGAACCGGAGATGCTCTTAGTGGAGCTTCTTCGGCAGCATCTGGCTGCGCAGGCGCTTGTGCAGGCGCTTGACGGCTGCTGCCTTCTTGCGCTTGCGAACTGCGGTCGGCTTTTCGTAGGACTGGCGTTCGCGCAGTTCAGCGATCAGGCCATTTTTTTCGATAGCACGGCGAAAGCGGCGAATCGCCACTTCGAACGGCTCGTTTTCTTTCAGAAGAATCGTCGTCATGTCGTTCCTAAATTGCTTAAACGGTCAAAAACGTAGCGGCCAAGCGCCACGCACCGGCCATCCGGGCGTCCCCACAACAGGCGAAACGAGCGGAAATACGGCCTCGGAGGCCGGAAAAGAGAGGCACAAAGCACCGCGGGTACGCTTCACAAGCCGCGTGCAGCGCCGCGTTTGACTGCCAGCAAGAATGCCGAGACGGCACAGGCTTGACAGAAAATCTCAATTCAGCCCGCCATCATATCAGGAAATCACAGACAAAACTATCCTTTTGTCGATTCCGGCTCGCCGCCCCGCGCGGCGCGGCCGCGTACACCATCCAACGGGACCGTCGCGCAACCTGCCCGAAATCGCTGTCACCCAAGCCAGGCGCGGCCTGCGCGGCGATCGCCACCTTCCGTCCCGATTTTCCTCACACATCCCTCTAAAGTTTTCGCCGGGTGCCGCCGTCAACCAGGAAAGGCGGGCAGCGCCACTCGCGATAAAGCGCAACGCCGAAAACGAACCTGATCCTGTCTGAACTCAGGCATTTTCCAAAACGAGGAAGCAAATGCTGAACATCAACACCAACATCCTTTCGCTGTCGACGCAGACGAATCTGTCGGGCTCGCAAAACGCGCTGTCGCAAGCGATCAACCGCCTGTCGTCGGGCAAGCGCGTGAACAGCGCAGCGGACGACGCAGCGGGCCTGGCAATCGCGACGACCCAGACGGCCGCAATCAACGCGCTGAACCAAGGCGTGTCGAACGCGAACAACGGCATCTCGATGGTCCAGACCACGGCCGGCGCACTCCAGTCGATCGTCGACAACCTGCAGCGTATCCGCCAGCTGGCAGTTGAAGCAGGCGACGGCTCGCTCGACTCCAACGCACGTGCAAACCTGCAGTCGGAAGTCTCGACCCGCCTGACGGAAATCTCGCGCGTCGCAACGCAAACGACGTTCAACGGCCAGTCCGTCCTGCAAGGCCTGAGCACCGTCAGCTTCCAGATCGGCGCGGTCAACGGCCAGACGATCGCTGCGGACTTCGGCACGCAGAGCTGGGACTCGGCAAACCTCGGCCTCTCCGCGCTGACGGTTTCGAGCGTGACGGATTCGCAAGCCGCAATGGGCTCGATCGACGCAGTGCTGACGAAGGTCAACACGTTCCAGGCAACGCTCGGCGCAACGCAGAACACGTTCCAGTCGGCCATCACGAACACGCAGACGCAATCGACGAACATGTCGGCAGCGCGTTCGCAGATCACCGACGCGGACTTCGCGACGGAAACGGCGAACCTGAGCAAGGCGCAAGTGCTGCAGCAAGCAGGCATCTCGGTGCTGGCACAAGCAAACTCGCTGCCGCAGCAGGTTCTGAAGCTCCTGGGTTAATACCCCACGACCGGCGGCGCGCGTCTCGCGACGCGCAGGCCGCCGGCACGGGCGCCGCGACCTGGGTCCGGCGCCCGCGCCTTTTCATCGCGCACCCGGGAGGCTCACCTCCCGTTGCGCGCGTGTTCGACACCGACGCGCGATTCGCCCGAACCTGTCCGGCGACGCGGACCGGAGCCCCCGAATGACCTCGACGACCACCACCACCACGTCCACCAGCGACCTGAACACCGCGCTCCAGCAGGCTGCGCAGTCCCTCATCAGCGGCTCGACGAAGTCGTCGCTCGACGTCAATTCGCTCGTCTCCGCGCTCGTCACCGCGAAGACCACCGCGCAATCGACCGCACTCGCGAACAAGCAAGCGTCCGACAACACCGAACTATCCGCGATCGGGCAGATCAAGTCGCAGCTCGCGGCGCTGCAAACGGCGCTGACGGGCCTCACCGACGGCACCACGCTGTCGGCACTGACCGCGACGGCCAGCGGCTCCGGCCTCACCGCCACCACCGCGAGCGGCGCGGCGGCCGGCACCTACACGGTGAAAGTCAATGCCGTCGCGACCGCCAACTCGATTTCGTCGCCGGCGCTCACGTCGTCCGACACGATCGGCAGCGGCACGCTGACCGTCGGCGTCGGCAGCGGTTCGATGCAGGTGTCGGTCTCGTCGACCGATACGCTCGCGACGATCGCCGCGAACATCAACAAGGCCTCGAACAACCCGGGCGTGACGGCCACGGTGATCAATGCGTCCGACGGCCAGCACCTGGTGCTCTCCTCGAACAACACGGGGGCGACGAACACGGTGTCGATCACCGCGGGTGCCGGCCTGAACAGCAAGCTCGACTCGACCCAGTCGACCTACAACACGGTGACGCCCGCCGCGGACGCCAACATCACGATCGCCGGCAGCACCGTGACGAGCGCGACGAACCAGATCTCCAACGCGCTGACCGGCGTCACGCTGAACCTGACGGCAGCCGCGGTCAACACGACGCAGACGCTCACGATCGCGCAGGACACGACCGGCATCACGACGGCGATCAACAATTTCGCGAAGGCGTACTCGACCTTCGTCACGACGGCATCGAGCCTGTCGTCGTACACGACCACGTCCTCGGGCTCGACGGCCGGCCCGCTGCTCGGCGACGCGATGCTGAACTCGATCACGAACGGCCTCGCGACCGCGCTCAGCGGTGGCGTCACGACGGGAGGCAAGACCTACAGCCTGTCGTCGATCGGCATCAACCTGAACACCGACGGCACGCTGACGGTCGACAGCACGAAGCTGCAGACCGCCCTCACGACCAACGGCTCGGCCGTCTCCGCGATCTTCAACTCGACGAACGGCGTCGGAGTCGCGCTGAACAACTTCGCGAATTCGTACTCGCAGACGGGCGGCCTGATCGACCAGCGCACGGCCTCGCTGAACAAGGACCTGTCGAACCTGCAGGATCAGGCGACGCAGCTGAAGAACTACCAGACCGCGCTCACGGCTCAGTACAACGCGCAGTTCACCGCGCTCAACACGCTGATGACGCAGATGCAGAACAACCAGCAGTATCTGACGCAGCTGTTCGGCGGGTCGAGCAGCGCCGGCACGCTTGCCACCAACAAGTGACGGACCGGCACCCGGCCGCCGCCCACGAGGACTTCTCGCCATGGAACACACTTCGCTGACACGCGCGCTGGCGCTCACGCACGCGCTCGCGGACGCCGTCTCGCACGACGCATGGGAGCGCGCCGCCGCGCTCGTGAACGAACGCGCCGCGCTGCTGATGTCGCTCGACGCTGACCAGACGCCGGATGCGCTCGCGATCATCCGCGAGATCCAGCGGCTCGATGCGATCATCACCGAACAGGCGATGGCCGGCCGCGAGCGGCTGATGACGAATCATCGGCTGGCGCTGCAGCGCATCGACGCGGCATCGCGTTATCAGTCGACCGGGATGCTCGGCTGAACCGCACCGACGCAGATCGAACAAGAACAACAACGACGCCCGCGAGGGCGCCCTCCTCGAAGAGCCGCAGCGATGCGGCTTCTTTTTTTTGGGGGACGCCGCCACCGCGCCCCCACCGCTCCGCGCCGCGATGCCCGGCGGCACGGCGCCCGTCCGGCCGCGGCCGTTACCGCGCCGGTGCGTCGCCCGGGGTGCCGGCGAGCCATGCGTCCCACATGCCGTGGAACGCGTCCTCGAGGTGGCGGGCGAACCGCTTCGCGTCGCCGAGCGGCGAACGCTGCATCTGCTGGCGCAATCCGGCACGCATCGCCGCGAGCTCGCCGCGATCGCGGGAGAACGCGACGGCCTTCGCGATGTAGTCCGCTTCGTCGCTCGCGATCCAGTCGCCGAGACCGGCCGCATGCAGCAGGCTCTCGCAGATGTGCGTGACGAACCGCTCCCCCTTCATCCCGAGCACCGGCACGCCCATCCACAGCGACTCGGCCGTCGTCGTGCCGCCCGGGTACGGGAACGGGCTCAGCATCACGTCCGCGCGGTTGTATGCCGCGAAGTACGCGTCGCGCGACGAGCCTGGCTCGAGGATCAGCCGGTCGGCGTCGATGCCGTGCGCCGCGAAGCGCGCGCGCGTTGCATCGCAGATGTCCTCGACCGCGAGTTCGTACGCCTTGAGCAGCAGCTTCGCGCCCGGCACGGTGTGCAGCAGGCGCGACCAGACGCGCACCACCTCGTCGGTCACCTTCACGAGCTTGCCGAAGCAACCGAACGTGATGTGCCCGTTGCGCAGCATCGGCAGCGGGCCGACCTGCACGTCGTACGGCGGCGGCGTGAAGCACAGGTAGCTGTCCGGCAGGCGCCACGGCCGCTCGACGAAGTGCGCTTCCTCGGCGGCCGGCAGCACGTGCGCATCGCCGAGGAAATAGTCCATCTCCGCGATGCCGGTCGACGCGAAAAAGCCGAGCCAGCTCACCTGGATCGGCGCCGGCTTCCACGCAAAGGCAGGCAGCCGGTTGTGCGCCGTATGCCCGGCCAGATCGACGAGCACGTCGATCCGCTCTTCGTGGATGCGTCGGGCCGTCTGCTCCGTCCCGAGATCCGTGATGCGATGCCAGCCGTCGAAATGCGGCTTCAGCCGCGCGGTGTAGTCGTCCTCGGTGTCGAACGTCGTGAACGCGACGAGCTCGAACCGCGACCGATCGAGATGCGCGACGACGCTTTCGAGAAAGATGCCGACCGGGTGCCGCCGGAAATCGCCCGACACGAAGCCGACACGCAACCTGCGCCCGTTCAGCGGCGCCGGCCGGTGCCGCCACGGCTGCGCGTGCATCGACATGCGCGCGCCGAACACGCGCGCATCCGCCAGGTACGCATCCGGGTCGAAAGCGGTCTGGCCCGCGAGGCAGAACAGCAGCGACGTGTAGGTGCCCGGATTGTCGGGATCACACTCCAGCGCGCGGCGATAGCACTTGATCGCCGCGTCGACGTCGCCGGTCTTGCGCAGCACGTCCGCGAGATGCGCATGGCGGCGCGCGGTGCCGGGTTCGAGTGCCACTGCGGCATGCGCGCTCTCCAGCGCTTCATGAACGCGCCGCGCCTGGCACAGCGCGATCGACAGGTTCTGGTGGATATCCGCCGAATCCGGATCGAATTCGAGCGCGTGCCGGTACTGCACGATCGCGTCGTCGACACGGTCCAGCCAGTAATACGCGTGGGCCAGGTTCACATAGCCCTCCGCCCGGCGCGGATCCAGCTCGATGGCCCGCTTGCCGGCCTCGACGGACTCCTCGATGCGGTTCTGGCTCTTCAGCGCCCGGCTCAGGTTGAGGTGTGCGTCGACGTCGCCGCCGGACAGCTCGATCACCCGTTCGAAATGCACGATCGCTTCGTCGTTCCGGCCCGCTTCACGCAGCGCGCTGCCGAGACAGTTGTGGACCTGCGGATCCCGCGGATCGAGTTCGACTGCCCGGCGCAGCGTCGCGATGGATTCGTCGAGGTCGCCGCGCGCGAGCAGCGCGGTGCCGAGATTGCCGTGCACGATCGCCCGGCCCGGGTTCAGCGCGACGGCCGCGCGATAGCTGTCCACCGCCGCGTCGAACTTGCGCTGCGTCGTCAGCACGTTGCCGAGATTGTTGTACGCGTCCGCGTAGCGCGAATCGTGTTCGATCGCCTTTCCGTATGCGAGCACCGCCGCATCCGCCTGCCCCAGATCCTTCAGCGCGTTGCCCAGGTTGTTGTATGCCTGCGCATA
>NZ_QTQD01000039.1:0-62712 GCF_003858025.1 Burkholderia sp. Bp9004
AAAGCTCTGAAGCCTTCTCGGCGCCGTGAGCTTGTCACGGACTTGATGCAGCGTTTCGGCGCAAGCCAGCGGCAGACCTGCGCGTTGTTGCAACTGTCCCGCACGGTCTACCGTTACGAGTCGGTCGCGCGGGATCAAAGCGCGCTGGAGATGCGCATCAAGGAGATCACGGAAGTGCGGGTGCATTACGGCGCACCCCGCGTATACGTGATGCTTCGCCGGGAAGGCTGGCGAGACAACCATAAACGAGTCGAACGCGTGTATCGGGAACTCGGGCTTTCGTTGCGCCACAAACGACCTCGGCGGAACAAGTCGGCTCGGCGCAGGCAGCCAAAGCAGTCAGTGAGCGCAATCAACGAAATCTGGAGTATGGACTTCGTCGCCGATGCGCTGTTTGATGGTCGCCGCTTGCGCACGCTCACGATCGTGGACAACTACACGCGGGAATGCTTGGCGATTGAAGTCGACGGCTCATTGCGTGGCGAACACGTTGTCGCCGCGCTGACCCGGCTTGCGCAGCATCGTCCGCTTCCCCGCTATATCAAGGCAGACAATGGCAGCGAGTTCATTTCGAAGACGCTCGACAAATGGGCGTACGAGAACGGCGTGGAGATTGACTTCTCGCGTCCTGGCAAGCCGACCGACAACGCGAAGAATGAATCATTCAACGGACGCTTTCGGGAGGAATGCCTCAACGCACATTGGTTCTTGTCGCTGGAAGATGCCAGACGCAAAATCGAAGTCTGGCGCGAGTACTATAACGAGGCGCGTCCTCACTCTGCGCTGCAGTGGATGACACCGGCGGAATTCGCCCGCCAGTGCACCGATCGGGCCGATTTGGCCCGCCCCGAAGAGCCGGAATTTTCCAACTAAGACCGGGATGGAAATTGGGCTAGCCTCAGAGGTGACTTGCTGAAGTGTTTGTATTGGAGCGATGGCGGGCTATGCTTATTGGCGAAACGCCTTGAGAAAGGACGATTCGCGTGGCCACGTGCCGACTCCGGTGTGGTCGCGCTGACAACCGCCCAACTGTCGCTCTTACTCGAGGGCTTCGATTGGCGGCAACCGGTCGAAGCCGCACGTCCACGCAGCGCCTTGTAAACCATTGTTAACCCGTGATGTGGCGAGCGCGGGCAGTCGTAAACTGCGCCCATGGAATCGACCTCGACCACACTGCCAGACGACATTGATGCCCTGAAGGCAATGGTCGCCGAGCTGCGCCAGCAGCTCTCGTCGCGCACGCTCGAGATCGAACATCTGAAGCTGACCATCGCCAAGCTGCGCCGCATGCAGTTCGGCCGGAAGTCGGAGAAGCTGGATCGCCAGATCGAGCAGCTCGAATTGCGGCTGGAAGACCTGCAGGCCGACGAAGGCGCCGCCGATATGGCCGCCGCTCCTGCGGCACCACGTGCGCAGCGTGAAAGTGTCGGTCGCAAGCCGCTGCCGGACCACCTCGAACGCGAAGAGCGCGTCCATCTGCCCGCCAGTGACGGCTGTCCGGATTGCGGTGGGCTGCTCAAGCCGCTGGGCGAAGACGTCGCGGAACAGCTCGAGTACGTGCGGGCGCACTTCCGCGTGATCCGTCACCGTCGTCCGAAGCTGGCCTGCGCGTGCTGCGATCGCATCGTGCTGGCAGCGGCACCGAGCCGCCCGATCGACCGTGGCATCCCGGGCCCGGCGCTGCTCGCGCACATTGCCGTGTCGAAGTTCGCTTACCACATCCCGCTGCACCGCCAGGCAGTCATGTATGCGCGCGACGGCGTCGAGATCATTCCCGGCGCAATGGGCTACTGGATGGGCAGCATCGTGAGCTTGCTTGCGCCGCTGGTCGATGCGGTACGCCGCTATGCGCTGGCTGGCGGCAAGGTTCACGCGGACGATACGCCGCTGCCGGTACTGGCGCCCGGTAACGGCCGCACGAAGACAGGACGTCTGTGGGTTTATGTGCGAGATGACCGGCCCAGCGCCTGCGAAGAGCCGGCGGCGGTGTGGTTTGCCTACACGCCCGACCGACGTGGTGAGCATCCGCAGCAGCATCTCGCCGAGTTCGTTGGCGTGCTGCAGGCCGACGCGTTCGCCGGCTACGCCGAGCTGTATCGCGGCGGCACAATCCAGGAAGCCGCCTGTATGGCACACGCGTGCCGGAAGATACACGACCTACATGGGGTACGTCCCAACACGGTGACGGAGGAAGCGCTGCGTCGGATCGGCTCGCTCTACGAGATCGAAGAGCAGATCCGCGGCAAGCCACCCGACGAACGGCACCGCATGCGCCAGGCGCGAGCGGTGCCGCTACTCGACGACATGAAGCGGTGGTTCGACGCGACACTTACCACGCTCTCCGCGAAGTCGGACACGACCAAGGCGATCCAGTATGCGCTGAACCGCTGGCCGTCGCTGATCTACTACTGCAGCGACGGGCACGCAGAGATCGACAACCTGATCGCTGAACGAGCGCTGCGTGGCGTCGCAATCGGGAGGCGCAATTACTTGTCCGCCGGCGCCGACACGGGCGGCGAACGCGCGGCTGCGAGGTATAGCCTGATCGGCACGGCGCGCTTGAACGGCATCGATCCCGAGGCGTACCTCGCCTACGTGCTCGACCGCATCGCCGACCATCCGGCCAACCGCATCGACGAACTGCTGCCATGGAACGTGGCGCCGTCACTGTCGCCTACTGCTCGCGTCGAGCCCATCCGATAGCATCCCGCGTCCATCGCCAACAAGGTACGCTACGATATTGGCCGCGCGCATATGCCGAGAGCAGCCACTACGCTCCACAAGATGGGTCTCCGTATGAATTTGCTTAGAACGCTGATAGTGGGGAATTCGGGTTCGGGAAAAAGCTGGCTTGCCGAACGAATTGCGAATCGCATGGGATCACCCTGTATAGATTTGGATTCGATTCATTGGCTTCCAGGCGGGTACAACGTTGCCCGCGAGCGCAACGAGGCCTTACAGCTGCTGCGCGATGCCGCGAAAGCTGACCGCTGGGTGATTGAAGGAATATACGGCTCTCTCGTTAATGAGATCCGCACCGAATCTACCGCACTGATCTGGCTGTGTCTCGACGAAGTGGAATGCGTTGAGAACATTCGCCAACGCGGTATACGTCGCGGAGGAGACGCGGCTTCGTTCGCAGCGTTGTTGGATTGGGCCTCGACGTATCGCAGCCGTCAGGGACCGAGCTCGTACATCGGTCACCAGAAACTGTTTGACGACTACGGGGCAGACAAGCGGGTTCTTCGATCACGCAATGCTGTAACGGCCTTCTTGGACCCTCGGGAAACGTAGCGTGTCGCCGTCTCAGCGGTGCGCAGAATATGCCTATATCGAAACGGTAGTGTCAATACGGCGTTGGCTAGACGCTTACCATACAAAAAGGTGGCGCGTTCGAACTCCGTGTCAAGCGACGCGTCAACTTCGATGGCAAATCGGTCGACAATCTGGCCGCCGATAGTCTTCAGAGCTATGTGACCAGTCTGCACCGTGCTTGCAGGGCTGGGAGCCGGTTACAGCAGCCACACTGGCAGACGGACATTCGCCAGCCGACTGCTGGCGAGCGGACACCCGCTCGAAACGGTGCAGATTCTCTTGGGCCACGCTCACCTCGATCACGTTTCGCCGTATCTGGACGTGTCCGACCGCGACCGGCGCGAGGCTATCGCCGCGATTGATCTCGGCTGGTGACGTGTCGCCACGTCAGGGGTATCGTTGGCGATTGGACGCCTGCGGCTTGCCCTTGCTTTTCCATTTGCCTTACCTTAAAGTAAGGAATAATGGAGGTGTCGCAATGACAGCAGCAACTATCACTTCAAAGGGTCAGGTCACCATTCCGGTGGACGTCCGCAATCAGCTTGGCCTGGAGTCCGGAGACCGGATCGAATTCAGCTTCAACGAGGCAACGGGCCGGTATGAAATCTACCCGGCCACGCGCTCGCTTACGTCGCTTAAGGGCATCGTGAAAAAGCCCGCGCGACCGGTGTCGATCGAGGAAATGAATCGGGCCATCTCGGACCAAGGAGCATCCGCGAGATGATCGGATTGGATACGAACGTGCTGGTCCGCTACTTCGCCCAGGACGACGCCGTACAGTCGAGGAAGGCGACGGCGCTGATGGAGTCCCTGTCGGCCGAGCGGCCGGGATACGTTTCGCAGGTCGCCTTGGTCGAAGTTGTGTGGGTACTCGGGCGATGCTATGGCGTCGAGCGCGAGCAGATGAAGGACATCATCGACTCGATGATCGGCACCAAGGAACTGGCCGTTGAAGGTGCGGACACCGTGCGAAAGGCACTTCGCGTGCACGCGGCATCTTCAAAGGCGGATTTTGCAGACTGCCTGATCGAGCGTTCCGGCCATGCAGCCGATTGCGAGTACACAGCTACCTTTGATGTCGGGGCTGCCAAGGTCGCAGGGATGCAGTTGATCAAGTAATCACAGTGCAAGCCGATAAACAGGAAACCAACTTGGCGCGCTAGCTAGCGCCCCGCACGGCCGGCAGCCTGGCCTGTGAGCGGCGCCAGATAAATCGCCTTGTTGCGGACCGCGCCTTCGTCACGAATCTTGACCTGCAAGGCGTCAAAAAAATATCGATGATTGTCCGCACTACACTGCACCGAGTACCTGTCGACGGTCAGTATCCACCATGCCCGCCACCGCCCTGCAATTCGCGCTGCTCGCCAAGCATCAGAAAATCGCGTCCCTACGCCATCCGCGACGCGGTGCTTGCGCTTCAAACCGATACCCAGATGATTAGTCGGTATGCGCCGTTCGAGATACCACGGTGGCGGGAGAGCGATGGTCTACGGCGGCTTCTCGCGGCCTTCGAACGCGTGCTGCCACTGCGCAGACCATCGGATCTCGCACGACGCGAGATCGTTCAGTTTGTTCTGAGCTGTCCCCTCCACAGAGGGGACAGCTCCGTGGATCAGCAACATATCCTCGAAGCCGTCCTTGCTTCAGTGTCGCGCCGGGCATGGCGTCCGAGGCTCCGCGGAAGCGATTAGCCACTATCGCAAGACGCATATTCTCGAGCAGCGCGCTCTTCCGCTAGACCCAGCACAGTACCTCAGAATGCGTGCTTGATACCGACGCGTGCAAGCACTTGAGAACGATCGGACGAGATCCCGGCTGCCCCTGTAATGTAGGCGTTGTCAAGCAGGGTACCTGTACTGCCCGTTGCGTGTTGGTAGACGGCCTGGGCGTAGAAATCCGTCCGCTTCGACAGAAAATAGTCGACCATCAGTCCGCCTTGGTGCCACTTCGGCTTCGAAGTTCCTGTGCTTGCATTAAAGCGAGCATCCGTGAATGTATACATCGCGAGCGCGAACAACGTCGGTGAAAATTGATAGCGTCCGTTGATTTCAAAGTTATCGAACTTCAGCGAACTCACTCCAGCGGGAAGCGTCCCGAGATAGGCCGAACCCGTCGGATTGTCCAGTTCGGAGTGAGTGTAGTTGACCCCGAACGTTGCGGACTGCCAGGTATACGTGATGGCCCCGCCCCAGATGCGTTGTCGACCTGCAATGAAATTTGTGTCATCCGTCGATAATGCGCCGCTGGCATTACGGCCCGGATTGTTGGCCTGGAGGTACGCAAAAGCGGCTGATAGCGGACCACCGATGTATCGTACGCCCACACTGTAAGAGCGATTGTTCGAGAAACCACCCGCCTGGTTGCTGAACGCATATGCGCCGCCAAAGCTAAAGCCGCCATAGTTTCCACTGGTGTATTTGATCGCGTTATTAAATCTAAATGAGTTATCGGTATTATCGTTGTCGTACGGATGCGAAAATGGCCAACCCGCGAAGCCACCGTTCGCGGTGAGCGGACCTAGGTAGTCCACCACGGAGTCATATTGGCGGCCAGCGGTAAACGTGCCGAACTCATTGCTTCGGATGCCGACGAACGCCTGGCGGCCGAACATACGGCCCGACTGGCCGAGCGACCCCGAATTTAGGTCGAAGCCGTTCTCGAGCGTAAAGACGGCATCGTAGCCCCCGCCCAGGCCTTCGGAACCTTTCAAACCCCAACGGTCACCAGCAACCCATCCGCTTTGCATCTGCCACGCCTGGCGACCGCCGGCGTTGTTCGTGAAGCCGATACCTTCATCGATAAGGCCGTACAGCGTTACGCCACCTTCCGCGAAAGAGCTGGTCGTCGCCAGCATGGAAAGGAAAATGATGGATAGTTTCGCTTTCATAAAGTCTCCAAATTTGGTTGATTTTTAATGATTAGAAAGTCATTCTGGTTTGGTAATTTAATATTTTTCGATACGGACTCCATATTAAATATCGAGATATAGAATTTACTGCAATTGAAATTGGATATTTATTTTTTCTTCGCGACAGCGACTGCCCGCAAGTTGCGTTATCCGGCGAACGTCCCAAGACAGGACGCTTTGTCGATTTTCGAAGGGTCGCCGTCTGTCAGTAGGATCGCTTTTCGCGCATAGCTATTACTGCGATCAGCACTACGATCCCGTATACGATGCTGCGTGCCGCGGCGGGCAGGGTCGAGCCCGAAAGCAGCGTGGCCAGCGCCGTGAGCATCAGGGCACCTCCTAACATTCCGGCGTAGTGCCCTCGACCGCCGGTCATCAACGTGCCGCCCACGACAACGACTGCAATCGATGTAAGCAGGTACGGATCGCCCATATCGTTAAACGCCTGACCGGTAAAACCGCTGAGCATCACGCCGACCAGTGCGCTGCAGAGTCCGCTGAGCATATAGGTTGCGACTAATACGCCCTTTACAGGTACACCTGCGAATTCCGCGGAGACAGGATTACTTCCGACGGCGAAAAGGCGGCGACCGAAAACCGTTGAATGAACCAGGAAAACCGCGATTACCACGAACGCAACCAGCGCGAAGATCACCGGCGTAACTCCCAACAGCCGTCCAGTCATGACCCATCTCACGAAGGAAGGCGCGAAACCGGTGGGCGCCCCGTCGGTGTAGACAAGGGCGACACCTTGCAGGATGCCGTTCGCTGCCAGCGTCATGATCAACGGCGGAATCCTGAGGTACGAGATACCAATTCCGTTCAATGCGCCAATGACGGCGCCCATCAGCAACACGGCCGGAATGGCCCAGACCGCCGCCATATTCGATCCATTCGTCACACCCGTAAGCACAACACCGGCAAGCGTGATGGTGAATGGCACCGAGAGGTCGAGTCCCCCGCTAAGAACGACGGCGCCCTGCCCAAGCGCCAATACCGCGAGGAATGACGCAAGCACGAGCATCGAGCTAAAATAGCTGCCCAATGCAATTTCCGAGTTGAGCGCCAGCGTCAGGCAGACGAGGAAGAGCAAGCCAATGAATGGGGGCAGCACGAGCCGCAATGTTGGTGCGCTGTACCGCAAGCGCTCCTTGACCGATGGTTTGGGCAGCGCTTGCTGCGCATTCATCGGAGTCCGTAGCACGATCTGCCGACGACGAAATGCACCACGAATGGCCAGCCTCGCGAGGATATCGCCGGGGTTGGATGAACCCAAAACCGCGAAAAGCAAGATGAAACCTTCAACGATCGTGCTGTAGTAGGTCGAAACGTTCAACACCAGCAACATATTTGCGATCAGGGTTACTGAAAAGGCCCCCGCAACGGTGCCGACGCAGCCGCCCCGTCCGCCGCCCAACGGCGTGCCTCCCAATACCACGGCGACGAAAATGGGCAGCAACATGCCAGCACCAGCAAGCGGGTCCCCGCCACCTGTCTGAGCAGAAAAGAAGACCCCCGCCGCGCCGCAGAAGCTACCTGCGATCACGTAAAGCCAAAACCGTGTTGCACGCGTCGGAAGAGATTTCAAGTGTGCCGCCGATTCGTCGCTACCCACCGCGTACAGAGCGGTACCGAAACGGCTTTGTTTCAGCACGAGCCACACTGCCAGTCCGAGCACGACCACAACGAGCGGCATTGGTATCCGTCCACCGAGCGCGTCCCCGGCGAGAAACGCTGTGAAGTCCTGGGAAACAGCCCCGCCTGGCTGCTTCATGATTAGCAGCGTGACGCCCTGTGTGATGAACATTGTTGCCAGTGTGACGACTACCGGCTGGAGTCGAACGTATGCAATGAAGAAGCCATTGAGCGCGCCCACGCCCGCGCCCGCGGCGATCGCAATAACTGCCCACAGGGTCAGCGAACTCGTGGTGTTTCCCACATTCGCAATAAAGAGACAGTTGCTCAGCGACAGCACTGCCCCGGCGGACAGATCCAGCCCGCCGCCGATAATGACGATCGTTTCACCGATGGCCGCTAGCGCGAGGCTGGCGGTACTTGACGCAGTCGTCGCCAGATCGCTGTATCCGAATGGTTGTGAAAGGCTGATGTCGAGCGCGCCAAAGACGACCGCCAGAACTGCGATCGCAACCAGCAAGCCCCGGTGCTGTCGGATGTGGAATTTGCGCGAGCGTGAGCCATACGGCCGGTTTGCAATGGTAGACATCAGGCATGCTCCCTCATATCTTGGAGTCCGGATAACGACCATCCCCCAAGCATTGCGGTGGTAATTTCGTATTCCGAGGCGGTTCGACCATCCATCTCCGCAACAACTCGCCCGGCGTACATCACGAGAATCCGGTCGCAGAGATTAGCTACTTCCGGAATCTCGGTCGAATGCAACAGCACTGCGCCTCCCGAAGAGAGGTAGTCGTGTATGACCTGATAGATCTCGAACTTCGCGCCGACATCGACGCCGCGAGTTGGATCGAAGAGAAGTAGTACTCGGCTTTCTGCGAGCAACCATTTTGCAAGGACGAATTTCTGTTGATTGCCTCCGCTGAAAGCGGAGGCAGGTTCGACCAGGCCGCGCAAATTCCCACTTACACGCTTGAGAGCATTCGCTACAGCTACATCTTCGGCAACGCGGTCTATTCGACCCCATCGAGAGAATTGCGAGATGGTTGGCAGAGAAATGTTTTCACGACCGGAAAGATTAAGCGCGAGGCCTTCAGTCTTGCGCTCCTCAGGAACCAGACTGAGACCCACACGAGCATCGATGGCGTCCTGCGGGGTTCTAATGTTCACGTGTCTTCCGTCGATCGTCACGTGCCCCCCGGTTTTCGGAGCCAGGCCGAACAAAGACTTGAATAGCTCCAGTTGGCCCATGCCCTGCAGCGCGACGACACCAAGGCACTCACCGGGACGAATACCAAACGAAACGTCGTGAAGACGACTGCCTGAACCAAGATGCTCGACTTTCAGGCGGGGTTGCGCAGAGCGGTCGGGAAGAGGGCGCCGTGTAGGGAAGACAGAGCCCAGCGTCCGACCCATAATGAGACGAAAGACTTCTTCGTCTGGAATCTCGTCGGTCGTGTATGTGCCGACACACTCGCCATTACGCAATATCGACAAGCTTGAGCAGAACTCGCGCACTTCGGGCATGCGATGTGTAATCAGCACGATCGTGATACCCAACTTCCGACACTCCTCGATCCTCCGCCCCAGCCACACCACATCGTCGCTTGTAAGCGCCGAGGTCGGTTCGTCAAGCAGCAGTACCTTTGGCTCCTGGGAGATTGCATAAGCAATCTCCAGCTTCTGCCGCACGCTCAGATCGAGCTCGCCGACAATAGCGTTGGGATCGATGTCGCCGAGTTCGAAATGTTGGAGAATTTCACGGGATTTCCGGCGGCACACTCTTCGCAGGCGAAGGCCAAAGCGCGTCGGTTCATTCGGCATGAGCATGTTTTGCGCGACACTCAGGTGCGGCACCTGCGAAAGCTCCTGAAACGCCGTTGCGATGCCGGCCGTCTTTGCATGGTGCGGCCGGGAAAGCGACACTTCTCTTCCCATCACCTTGATAGCACCGGCATTGGGTTGCGTTATACCGCTCAGGACCTTGATGAGCGTGGACTTGCCAGCACCATTTTCGCCCAGGATTGCATGTACCGCGGAACGCTGTATCCGCAGACTCACGCCACTGAGAGCGACCGTTGCGCCGAACTTTTTCGTCACGCCTTCGAGCTCAATTGCTGGAGTGTCTTTCATCTTTTAGTCTGGCCTGCTGGGAAACTGTGTGCCCGACTTTTGGGCCGGGCACGTATGCAAGTTCATTTCGGTTCCGGCTCACGCTTGAGCGCAGCAGCCAACCCGATCTCCGGCGTTTCGGGACTGTATATATTCGCGAACCACCCCGGTGCCACCAATTTCGGATCGAACGTGTTGCAACCGTCCCTCATCTCCGACCAGGAACCGGTCTTGCAGAGCTTCACGGTGTCGGGCGTGACTACAGCGAGCGGCATGACGGTGGTCTTGGCGACAGCCTGCCCCGCGAGCACCTTCAGCGCGAGCTTCAGAGCAAGCGCGCCAGCAGCCGGGTGACTTTCAATTGAAATGCCAGGAGCGCCCAACGGGGCATAGTTGCCTTTGCCCGCCATCTGCGTATCCGGCTTCAGCATCGCCACACGCATTCCGTTCGTGCCTTCGGAACCGCACGGCACCAGCTTGCCAGCGGGAACGCCGGATTCCCGCTGCATCGACCACGAGACGTAGCAGGCCGCTCCTCCCCACACGCCATCGACATCGGCCCATTTACGGGTTGACAGCGTCTCGGTAAGAGCCTTTCGGGCGACCGCCGCCGACCACATTCCGTTGGGCTCGCCAACGATCTTGATTGCTGGGTACTTCTTGAAGACCTCATGCGCTGCATCATTGCGCTCGGTGTCAACCGTCGTACCTGGCACGCCGGTGATGAAGATGAGATTTCCCTTGTGATTCATCTTCGCGGCGACCCACTCGGCGCTGTCGGTCGCCAGCTTCTTTTGGTCCGTGAAAACGTTGTACGCGCACGGCTCCGTGACCTTGGAATCGTACGCAAATACGACGACATGTTTGGCGCAAGCGTTTCGGATAGCCGGGTTAAGTGCGGTAGGCGAAATCGGATAGACGATGATCGCGTTCGCGCCGGCCTGGACCATCGCATTGATCTGTTGAATTTGCCGCTGAACATCGGTGCCAGAAATCTGCGTCTTGAGGTCGACCTTGTCGCTGTATGCTTTGGCCATGGCCTCGACCATGTTCTGCGCTTCTGTCTGCCAGTCGTTGCCCGAGTAGCTCATACTGAGGAATACTTTGTACTTTCCTGCAGCCTGAGCAACCAATGGAACTGTGAGCGTGGTCGCGAAGAGCGTCGCAGCGGCGCCGGCGGCAACCAGTCGTGAAATTCGCATGTATGTCTCCAAACCTTTTTGCTTTTTAGCGCGCAATATGACGGGGCATCTGCGCGGGTCCAGCTCTGCTCCGAACACGGAGAGAGTTGAAACGATAGTATGTAGCAGCAAATCGCTAGGCGAGGTCGTTTTCGGACACGAAAAAGTGCCGAGCGGACATGAACCCGTATCGGGAGCCGAAAGCCTTGTGGCAAGGGGCTCAGCGCCTCCTCAGTGCTTTCCCTAGACGGAGATGCCGAAGCCGTTTCTGAGCGAGATTCCGGGAAATATGGATGTAACAGAGGCTCTGGCTTGCATCTAAGCCGTGATTTCGCGCATCAGCAACCTGGACCGATTGGCCGATGCTCTTTATCTAAGTAATCACCTATTTAAACGTAGTCCTTATTGTTACAGAAAGCCAGTGGAGTTGCCCCTGTATCTCCGGACACGCGCTAGAACAAACTTGTCAATATTGCGAATCAGGTGTTCGACAGATGTCCGTAATGACGCCATCTGCGAAGACCTTGCCCTCCCACATCTGGATTTCCTTGCCGACAGCGAGAAGTGGGGCAACCGGGGCGAAGGACAGAAACTTTACCGGTACATCGTGTTTGTGACCAAGTTCGAGAAGTCGACCTTCCAGCAGCCAGCGACAGTCGAAGTGCCGACCCTCGATGACCAGGGGGCAACCGAAGTGCGTACCCGGATTTACGAACACCGGCCCATATCGTCCTCGCTCGGCCGTGGTTCTGAGCCGAAGGCGAAGTAGCACATCAGGTTGCATCAGACTCCCTCCCTGACCATAGTTCGCCTGAACTCACGCGGAGAGCGATATTTCAAGGCGCTATGTGGATGCTGCTCGTTGTAATGCTCAAAGACGATGGCGAGATTGCGTACGGCCGTCGCCGCGTCGGGCTTCGGCATGAAGGTCACGTAGTCGCGTTTCATCTTCTTCCCGAAGCTCTCCGCCATGGCGTTACTTTGTGGGCTGCACACCGGCGTCGTCAATGGCTTCAGGCCGATGTCGGCAGCGACGGTGCGTGTCTTCTCGGCAATGTAGCCCGAGCCGTTATCCGTAAGCCATTCGATCTCCGCTGGCGCCTTCGGGGCGTCGCCAAAGCGACGTTCGACGGCCTCGAGCATCACGTCACGCACGATGTTCCCGCTGTAGCCGCCGGTCGTCGCCGCCCAGCTCATCGCTTCGCGGTCGCAGCAGTCCAATGCAAACGTCACTCTCAGCGGTTCGCCGTTGTCGCACCGAAACTCGAAGCCGTCTCAACTCTGGCCGGTCCAATTCATTGCTGCGCGTCCCACGCCCATGACCTCTCCGTACTCGCCGAGCAAGCCTCTCAGACAGTTAGGTCGAGAGCGTCGAAATATAACAAGTTGCTGTCGAATACGATGCAGTGCCAGAACCGCTTGCTGGGCCTCGGTCTTCACCGGGACGGCTTTCGCGCCTGGATATCGTGCTGCCGCCCAGATTGCGCGAGCGGCGGCGACATCGTTTTTGTTTCCTGACACGAACGCTTTGACCAGTTTGCCTGGCATCAATTTGACCTGGTGGCCGAGCTCCGTGAGACGGCGTGCCCAGTGCTGTGAGCCGCCGCATGCCTCCATGCCAATGAGACAGGGCTCACGATTGGCGAAGTGCTCGAGAAAATCGCTGCGGCGCAGTTGCTTGTCGAACATCTCGCCGGTGTCCGCAGCGATCCAGTGCAGTTGGAAGAGCCGCTTGGCGATGTCGACGCCTACGACCGTCGGTTCCACTTGCGTTCTCCTGGTTGAACGCCTCCTCATTATGCGATGAGGAGGCGTCCATACCATTCTTGCCCAGCAGCCGTTGCAGCTCCTTGATTTGCTTGAGCGGGACGGCCAATTCCGGGGCCGGCACAACTTCCTCACCGGCACTTACCGCTGAGAGGCTGCCGTCGTGATAGAGCTTGCGCCAATGGAACAACTGATTCGGATTCACGCCGTGCAGGCGAACCACCATCGAGACCGTCTTGCTCGGCGCGAAGGCCTCCCTGACCATTGAGCGGCCCCCAGTAAACAGTGCCATGATGTAAGCGAGTTTTCGGCGGACGTTTCCAGTAAGAAAGGAGCCGTACGATGAAACGCAAGCGCTTCAGTGTCGAGCAGATAGTGGCGGTGTTGAAACAGGCGGAAGCAGGGATGCCGGTAGCGGAGCTGATTCGTCACTTGGGCATTTCGGAGCAAACCTTCTATCGCCGGGAGAAGGTGTACGCCGGTTTGCAGACGGACCAGGTGCGGCAGCTCAAGCAGCTTCAGGACGAGAGCGCGCAACTGAAGAAGGTGGTCGTGTGCCGCTCTGGCACATCGGCGGTCATTGCTCGTGCCTCGGCGCCGTTGAACAGACTTGGCGCCCCGGCATGACGTACCTGCGGTTGACGTCACCGAAGGTAGCGGCATGCCGGTATGGTTGGGTCTCGGCACGAGGGCAATGCGCGTTAGTACAGGCCTAGCTTGTCAAAGCGTCATACCTCCGGACGCCTCGATGACGGCGCCGTTGATGTAGCTGGCCTCATCGCTCGCGAGGAAGGCATAGATATTGGCAATTTCCGCTGGCTTGCCTAGACGGCGCAACGGAACCTGGCTGCGCATCTTTTCTAACACGTCATCCGGGACTGTAGAAAGGATAGGCGTTTCGACAAATCCCGGCGCGACGGCGTTGACTCGGATGCCCTTTGGTCCGAGTTCGCGACTCCAGGTCTTGGTGAATCCAATGACGCCAAACTTTGCAGCAGCGTAGTTTGTCTGCCCATAATTTCCGTAGATTCCAACGACCGAGCTTGCGTTGAGTACTACGCCTGATCGTTGTTCGAGCATGCAGTCGATCACGGCCTGCGTGGCATGAAATACACCACGCAAATTCACATCGATGACCTGATCGAACTGCTCGAGCGTCATTTTCTGAAGACGAGCGTCACGCGTGATACCGGCATTGTTTACAAGCACATCAATTCGGCCGAACTGCGCAAGCACTGACGCCACCATCTCGTCGACCGATTCACGATTCGAAACGTTGACGGAAAATCCGATAGCGGTCGCACCCACCTTGCGGCAGTCCTCCACAACTGAAGCTACCGCGTCTGCGTTGAGATCGCATAAGACAACAGTTGCTCCCTCCTTAGCGAATTTCAACGCCGTCGCGGCCCCGATTCCTTGGCCAGCACCGGTGATGATGGTCACCTTCCCATTCAGTCTCATTTGTCATTCGTCCTTCTAAGTAAATCATGTTGTAACCACGGCGGAAATGGTTGAATTTTCGACCGTTCCCGTCGTAGCTGTCTGCAACGCGAAATACGGGTCGTCGCCCTTTTGGGAAATATCGACTGACGCGGCGAACCGTTTGCGCGAACTAACGTCGAGACGGCAAATTCTTACTCGGCGCACGAAGCAGCATGCTGTTGATGATAGTTTTGGGAGCGGGCTAATGTAAGGTCAATTTCGGACTACGAAGAGTCTATTTAGGACGGTAAGGATGGATTCCTATTGTCGTACCTGTCAGTCAACCACCGCCGCCACCCAGGAGATGGCGGCGCAGCAGTCTGCCGTAGCGTGTTGACGCGTCAAAGATACTCGACATTGCCGTCAACGCTAATGGCTTGCCCGGAGATGTTCCGCGCTGCGGGCGACGCAAGAAAGAGCGCCATAGCTGCGATGTCATCCACCGTGACCATTCGGCGTAGTGAGATTTTGGCGAGATATTGTGCCTCCATCTCCTCAAGCGTCACACCGGTTGATTGGGCTCTTGCGGCAATCACGCGATCCATGCGCTCCCCCTGGACAACGCCGGGCAAGATGGCATTGACCCGGATGTTGCTGGGCCCCAGTTCAACGGCCAATGACTTGACGAGCCCCACGATGGCCCATTTTGTCGCCGCGTACGGCGTTCGGTATGCATAGCCCAGCCGCCCAGCAACGGACGACATCGCGACGATTGATGGGGCGCTTGACGTCGCTTTCATCAACGGCACGGCCTTGTGAAGGAAGTAATACTGGCTGTTGAGATTGGTTGCGATTGTTCGCTCCCAGTCGTCTGGTTGTATGGAACCGATATCGCCGGTCGGGCCGGCGATGCCCGCATTGTTGATCAGGATATCGAGCCCCCCAAGCTTTGAGCTGACATCGTCCATGATCGCATCGACTTGAACGCGATCGCTCACATCGGCCACGCCCGTGTAAAGGCGTGGATTTCGCTTTTCGGTTTTCGAGATTGCCGAACGATCGACATCGCAAACATAGACGGTTGCCTCAGATTGGGCGAAGGCATCGGCGATCGCTGCTCCGATTCCAGCCGCACCGCCCGAGACGAGAACGCGTAATCCCGGCTGGGGTTTCAACAGTTCAAAAGTGTTCATGTCGTTACAGGAAAAATGGTTTCCATTGCTGGATCAAAGGGGGGCGTCGGTTTACCAATGAACCATCGGCAAGCCCGCAACCGGAGACGAGAAATAGGGAATCGATTCACGTTTGAGGCTGCCCAGAAAAACTGTTTTGAGGTCGGGTCCGCCAAATGTCACGCTGGTGATCCACGGAGCAATCGTCCCGCCCGTTTCCTCGATGACGCTCATGGGCACAACCTCGCCCGTCGCGAAGGCTGCCTCAAAGCGAGCAGTCGCGTCCTTGTCGCCATCGTCCATTACCGTATGGATGTCACCTGTCGGCATGATTGCAACGAGGCGGTCGGCGAATATCATTGCGCACCACAGATTTCCATACGCGTCGAAGGCGAGACCGTCAATGAGACCGGGTCCGAGCTGACTGGGCCCATAGGTCTCTCTGGGACCAAGTTCGCCGTTGGTGAGAACGCGAAAGCGGCTAACCCTTTTTGCCGTGGTCTCGGCCACATACAGAAACTCTTCCGTGGCATCGAATCTGATTTCGTTTGTGAATGCGAGTCCGTCCGCGACAATCCTAGGACCATGCGCGTCGATGAGGACGATATATCCGTCGGCAAGATTGGAGCGAATGGCGTCTGGCCACGGGCTGACCCGGGTCGAGACCGTGATCCAAAGGCGGTTCTTGCTGTCTCGCAGGGCAAAGTTGACTTTCCCCAGCGGTTTGCCGTCAATTTGGTCGAGCAGAACGTGCAATTCGCCCGTGCGCATGAGCAGTTCGACGCGATCCGTCCCGATGTTGGCAATCACAAAGTTGCCGTCGACGTCGAGGGCTAAGCCGTTTGGCAATGACCCGCTCGTCAAACCATCGCCCGCGACGGGGGCGCCTGCACTGGCGGGCAGGACGAGTCGCTGCTCACCCGCGGCATCGATGTGCATGATGCCGCCCCGGGCGTCCGCGACCACGAGCGAACCGTCACGCTGCGCCAGTATGCATTCCGGTCGGCGCAGGTCGCGTCCTATTGTCTGAATTGCAGCGGCCTCGATCGTAAAGCCATTAAGTGGATTCATTAGTCTCCTCCGGATACTTCAGCTTTTTGCATTTCCCGCGTGTTACTAATGGGCTGGTCTGCGGCCCGAATCGCCTTCGCGAGGAGGGGTACCAGAAACAGCCCAAGCGCGGAAGCACACAAGATGACGGTGAAACCGGAGTCGCTTCTGCCTGTCACCGTCTCTGCAAGGCCGAAAAGGTATGGTCCTACGAATCCGCCCAACAAACCGACCGTGTTGATGAAGGCCAGGCCGGCCGCTGCTTGTACACCCTGCAGTCGCTTCATCGCAACGGCCCAGTAGGACGGCAGAACGCCACCAGCAAAAAAACCTGTTATGCCAAGAAGCGTGATTTGCGCTACCTGATTACTGGAAAAGATGAACGCACACGCGCTTACGACGACGCCGGCGGTCAGGGCGCCAAGAAACCCGCACTCGTTGCTCACGTGGCTATGAATACGCGGAAGCGTCAGGACACCAAGGAGAAACCCGAAACCCACGGTGCTCGACAACATGCCTGTAACAACCGGCGAGCTCACGTGCATCTGTGCGACGATTGACGGGGTAAAGAAATACAGACCAACGAACGCTACCTGATTCAAGAAGTAGATCAGCGCAATGAGGACCGTCGTCGGACGCTTCAGTGCCGAGAACCAGTCGGAGCTAGTCAATTCTGCGTGTCCATGCGCGTCTATTACCGCGTCAGCTTCCAGCGCCTGAGCTTCCTTTTCCGACAGCCACGCAACTTCAGACGGTCGATTAGGAAGCTTGAAGAACAGTACTGCGCCCAGCACAATGGTGGGCAGACCCTCGAGCAAAAACATCCATTGCCAGCCGCGAAGGCCGCCGATGCCGCTGAGTTGCATTAGAGCCGCGCCGAGAGGATTTCCGACGACGAGTGCGATCGATGGAGCCGTATAGATCCAGCCGACTGCAACGGCCCGGTCCTTGGGCGCAAACCATAGCGTCACCATGTACATGAGCGCAGGGAAAAGGCCCGCTTCGGCGGCACCCAGCAGGATACGAAGGACGTAAAACGACCACTCTCCCCGCACGAACATCATTGCGGTCGACAATGTGCCCCACGTCACAGCAATTCGCGCGATCCACAGGCGCGGTCCCAAGCGGTGCGCAGCGAGATTGCTCGGAACTTCGAGCAGCGCATAACTGATAAAGAAGATACCCGCTCCAAGTCCATATGCGGCAGCGCTGATGCCAAGGTCCGCTGCCAGCGCCGATTTGGCCAACGCAACATTTGTACGATCAATAAAGGACAAAAAGTAGATTCCGCACATCAGCGGGACGAGTCTCCACATGACCTTGCGGGTCGCAAGGCGATGTATCTCTCCCAAGCTAAGGTCACCGGTTGAGGGGGGCATGACGTCTCCAAGATATATAGTGCTCGCCTCTTTTTCTTGTGTTTCGCGTAGATCTGATACGCAAATACCGAGGCGGTAGGAAATAGGTCGTGTCGGCTCGTGACGAGCCGAACTGCTCACGATTTAGATCGATACGTTGTGTCGTCCTTTCAGACCGAGCATTTGCCGCGCTTCCGCAGGCGTTGCAATTTCGAAAGAAAGTTCCTCGAGGATTCGCCGAATCTTGCGGACCTGTTCGGCGTTTGATTTCGCCTTGACGCCACGTGACAGGTAGACGCTGTCTTCCAATCCGACGCGGACGTTTCCACCCATGATTGCGCCCATGGTGACCAGAGACATTTGATGACGCCCGGCGCCGAGGACGGAAAACTGATAGTTTTCGCGTCCAAAAAGACGATCGGCCGTGGAACGCATGAGAGCGAGGTTTTCGGGGTCCGGTCCAATTCCCCCTAGAATTCCCAGGACCGACTGAATGAAGAAGGGGGGCTTAATCAGGCCGATGTCGATGAAGTGCACCAGGTTGTATAAGTGGCCAACGTCATAACACTCGAATTCAAATCGGGTACCGTATTCGTGAAATTCCGTCAGAATGTTTTTGATGTCCCGGAAGGTGTTCCGGAAAATCATGTCCTCCATCCCCTCGATGTATTCCTTTTCCCAGTCGAACCGCCAAGATGACATCTTCGCTGCGATCGGATGAAGTGAGAAATTCATCGAACCCATGTTCAGCGAGCACATTTCGGGCTTCGCTACACGAGCGTACGCGAGACGCTCATCAAGCGTCATCCGCGTACTGCCACCCGTCGAGATGTTGATTACGGCATCCGTTTCTGCAGCGATAGCAGGCACGAACTCGCGGAACACGTCAGGGGACGGTGTCGGTCGACCGTCTCCCGGATTACGCGCGTGAAGGTGAAGTATCGCCGCGCCAGCTTCCGCTGCCTCCAGCGCTTGATCCTTGATGTCCGCGGTTGTAAGCGGTAGATATTCGGACATCGACGGCACATGGGCCGAACCCGTGATGGCACACGTGATGATGACTTTGCTGCTGGAGTTGCTCATTTCCATTTCCCGTCTATCGTAGCTGGATGTACACCGCCATCGAACGCAATCGTGCGGTTCCGACCACATTACATAAGAAGTACGTATTGATTGTTGAACGTCAGACCGGTGGCAATTTTCTGTCGTACGGGCGGCACGGCAAATTTACCTGCGATCGAGAGTGGGGAGTTCAGCCCCAGGCTCCTGCGTACGCGAGGACGTGTAGAAGGAGAGTGAAAGGAAAGCGATGAGGGGCTGACATGCGTGTCTCCGAGGTTTGTACGGGTCGCAAATTCCAATGCGACTTGCCTGTTGTCTCATCGATGGTAGTAAGATACCAAGGACCATGGAAGGTCATTTTCGGACAAGCAGATGTCCTCGCGTGACGTCGAAGGAGTCAACATGCCGCCTCGTTTTCCTCTGATGAATGAGCGAATTTATGCTCCGTACAAGATGGCGGCCCTAGTAGAGGTCCTCGCCGAGCAAGGGATTGCTCCGGAAGACAGTTTGAAGGGGAGCGGCGTATCTGCTGAGGAAATCTACGATGCGTCGGTTCTGACATCGGTCCGCCAGTACGCCGCGGTATGCAAAAATGCCGTCGCACTCTCCTGCGACCCGGGCACCCCATTCAAAACGGGGGCGCGCCTCCATCTTGCGGCGTATGGAATGTACGGCTACGCGCTTATGTCGTGCCTATCGCTGCGGGACTATTTTCGACTTGGCGTCAAATATCATCGGCTTGCGACGCCGACCCTCACCATCGAATGGACGGAGCGCCCCGATAGCTCGGTATGGACCTTTCCGGATGCATTTTCATCGAACTTAGCGCACGAGGTGCAGCAGTTCCTTCTCGAGCAACAGTATACGCAGCACGTAACCCATCTTCAGGACGTCGTTGGCCGTAGTTGTCCTCCAGTGCTTGCCCGCTTCTCATATCCTGCACCGGAGTATGCCGCTGTCTATTCCGAGTACCTGGGGTGTCCTTGCGAGTTCGATGCGGACAAGTGCGAGCTCATCTACGACGCTTCCGTACTCGACATTAAGCCCCATCTCGCGCACCGGCATTCCGCGGCACTGATTCAGGAAACATGCGACAGACTTATCGGGCAGGCAAAGACGTCCACCGGGGTGTCGGGAGAGGTCTATCAGGTGTTGATGGGAAAACCTGGCGTATTTCCTGGTATGGAAGCCGTCGCTAGTGCACTAAAAATGACCACGCGCACATTGAGGCGGAAGCTTGAGGCCGAAGGAGCTTCGTTTGTCGCCATTGTCGACGACGTCAGATGTTCACTCGCCATCGAGTATCTGAAGACCACGAAACTAAGTACGGATGATGTCGCGATGTTAGTTGGATTCACCGATACCGCCAACTTCCGTAGAGCGCTGAAACGTTGGACTGGAAAGGGGACTGGTGAACTTAGAGGGCAGTAGTGAGTTGACCTGCAAGGATTTTCGGGCCGTCGGCGAGGGTCACTGGCGACCTTGGGCAAACAACTAAGTTGGCAATGCGCTTTTCCCGGGATACAAGAGCGCCGTTTCGTTGCTGCATCGACGGTGTGTTGCAGCCGTTGTCATCCTTCTGGTCGATGCCGTGCGCGGCGCCGCGTCTGTAGAGTGGATGCATGTGCCACCGTTCAATGGGCGGTGCGTGTTCAGCCTTCGTCCCACAGGAGCCCGCTTCATCATGACGTCCCAACCCGCATTCATCCAGGTCGGCGCGCTCGCCGACGGCTTTGCGCCCAATAGCCACATTCTTGCGACCGTCGGCGATCTCGAAGGACGCACACTGGTGTTGACCTTCGCAGATGGAGGCGTCGACACGCTGCATTTCGATACCGCTGAATCGGTGGAGGTCGAACGAGTCCCGGCAGGGGCCAGGCGACCGGCACAACCGCGCGAGCGGCACGCGTGCCGCGTGACCTCGCTGCGCGCAGGCATCTACTTCGTCGATTACATCGGCGCCGACGAGCCGCTCGTGGATGCGGACGGCCAACCGCGAGCGTCCGGCACCAGCTATGTGCTGGACCTGAACAAACAGCTTTGCACCGTCGTCGTGGGTGTGCTGCCAGGCGAAAGAGAAACGCGGATCGACGCGTTCACGCGCGTTGAGCGCGGAATGGAGCTGACGGGCGTGCAGGCGCAGATACTTCATGGCCGAATCGGCGCCGATGCCGGCGCCCACGGCGCCGCGCTCCATGCGCCGACGACGGAGTTGATCGGCATGCGCAACCTGTATATCTACAGCGCGACCGAGCGCTACGAGCACATCTATCTGAACGACAACTTCTACGCGTGGCAATGTCTCTCTGGCGTGGAGGCAGGGTTGGGCGATGTTGACCGTTGCCATACGATCGGTATCGACACCGCGCTGTATCTGTTCATCTGGCGCGAGAAGATTGTGCCGACGCTCGGCGTCGTGATGATCGACCTCGAACGCATGAAGACCGACGGCAAGATCTTCGGCTATCACGGCAGCCGCTTCGACGCGCTCTCGAATTTCCCCGTCGGCGCGCACGCACGGGTGCTCAACGTCACACGGCATCCCGAATGAACACGTCGTACTGACCGGTCGGCAAGGCGGCCGGCGTGCGCTCCGGCCCGCGAAACCCGCCGCGGCGCGAGGCAATCCGTTGGCGAATGGAAGGGGATTTGCCGATTAAGGCTCACGGCTTCGGGCTTGGGTCACTACTATCGGTCGGGCAAAGGCTCGACTGGCTCATGAAGGAGATCTCATGATCGGTGACCCCGGTATTCGCCGCTACCCCGCTGTGCAGCGCGCCAAGCGCGAGGATCATGCGCTCGAAGCCGTTGTGGCCGCACTCGCCAGACTGGTGCGGCCAGGCGCGACAGTGTTCTATCGGATCGACCGCGATCGCCAGCCATCGGGATTCGAACTGTTCGGCCTGGCGGAGGGTATGCATCGCACCTATCTGCAGCGCTATTGCCTGCTCGACCCGTTACATCCATCGCGCTGTGTCCAGCAGCAAGCCAGCGTGCTCACGCTCGCCGGTGAACTGCCAGAGACGGTGCGCAGCAAATCTGTCTATTGGCAGCGCTTCTTGCGGCCTCATCACGTGGTCGACGTGATGGAAGTACTCTTGCGAGCCGATGATCATGTGATCGGCGCATTTTCGCTGCCGCGCTTCGCGCCCGAAGCGCCCTTTTCCCGAACGGAGGTGGACAGCGCGAATGCGCTTGCGCCGTTGCTCGAAGTCGCACTGACGTCCAGGCTGCGCCGCGAGTCTGCGCTGCGTCTCTCCCAGGCCGAGCCCGAGGCGGCGGAACGCGCGGCGCGTCTCACGCATCGCGAAGAACAGGTCGCGCGGCTGGTGCGCAACGGGCTCTCAAACAAGCAGATTGCGCGAGGTTTGGCGCTCGCCCAGCCCACGGTCAAGACGCACCTGTTGCGCATGTTCCGCAAACTCGGCGTATCGAGTCGCACCGAATTGGTCGGCGTGCTGTTCCTTTGACGAAGCCCGCTGCGATGGCCGGCATTTCTGCTTCGCGCGCAATGGCCCCCATCTCGTACCGGCAACCGGCCGCTGGCCGGGGGGAGTCGCATTGCTGCTCTACGCGGTGACCGCGGTGGCGGTCAAGCCTGCTGGCGTGCCGGAGTGGTTCAGGCTCTGCCCCGGCGCGCTCGCCGCCGTGATCTCTCCCGAGGAAGACGTTGCGGACGTTTTGTTGCGGTTGCCGGATAGCTGGAATGTCGTAGAAGGTGCACGCTGCGACGATTTGCACGACGAAATCGAAGTGCCGGCTGTCGATCCGCGTTTTCACAGCGGGCTGGTGCATGCGAGTTGCGCCATCGTGGCCCACGACGACGGCGCACGGTTCGTCCTGCTCATGCAGGTGAACGCGGCGGACTCGGTGTTATTGCCGTGCCGGCTGTTTCGTGGGCACCGCACGTTTGAACGCTGCGTGTGGCCCGCTGGCCGAGCAGGCAGGTGAGTCACTCGTGCCGGAGCGCGGCCCGTCGCGGTTTACCTGCACTTCCCACGCATCTGCCGATTTGCGCTAACGCGCGTCGTGCCGGCTCTTTAGAGTCACGGGGCAGCGATCGGTGTCCGGTCCGCGAACGCCGTAAGCCGCACGTACGCCGGGCAGGCCAATTCACCCCAGAGTCGAGAGCGCAACGATATGACCAGTGATGCGAAAGTCGTCTTGTGCGATGCGGTCCATGCATTTGTCGCACAGGAACACGGCCTTTTCGTCGACGGCGCCATTTGCCCAGCACATTCGCCGCGCCGGTCGAAGGTATTCGATCCCGCGACGGGCGATGTGCTGACCACAGTTCCGGATGCCGACGCAACCGATGTGGACAGAGCCGTCGCCAGCGCTCGCGCCGCGTTCGAAGCGCGCGTGTGGTGCGGGCTGCGGCCCGCGGACCGCGAGCGAATCTTGCTGCGTTTCGCCGATGTGCTGGAGGCGCATGCCGAGGAACTCGCGCAACTGGAGACCCTTAACCAGGGCAAGTCGATCAATGTTGCTCGTGCGATCGACGTGGGCGCCACGCTCGAGTACGTCCGTTATATGGCGGGATGGGCAACGAAGATTGTGGGCGAGACGCTCGACGTGTCGATACCGTTTCCGCCGGGCGCGCGCTATACCGCGCTCACGCGGCACGAGCCTGTGGGCGTGGTAGCCGGTATCGTGCCGTGGAATTTTCCGGTGATGATTGCAGTCTGGAGGCTGGTTCCCTCACTCGCGGCCGGGTGCTCAGTCGTCACAAACCGTCGCCCGAGACGCCGCTCACGGCGTTGCGGCTGGTCTAACTGGCCATCGACGCGGGCATTGGGCCGGGCGCATTCAACTTGGTGACAGGTGGCGCCGAATGCGGCGCCACGCTTGCCGCGCATCCCGGCGTCAACAAGATTTCGTTTGCCGGTTCGACGCCCACCGGCAAGCGGGTCGGCACCGCAGCCGTGCAAAACATGACGCGCTTTTCGCTCGAACTGGGCGGCAAGAATCCGGCGGTGATGCTGGCCGACATCGACGTCGACCAGACGGTGCAGGGTGTGCTCGCGGGTGGGCTTCTGAACCAGGGACAGGTGTGCGCGGCGGTGTCGCGCATCTATGTGCATCGCAGCAAATACTGGAAGGTGGTCGAGGGACTGGCCGACAGCGCCAATGCTATGATGATGGGCCCCGGCCTCGACCCGTCCGCGCAGATCAATCCGCTGGTTTCCGCGCACCACCGCGCGCGTGTAGAAGATCACCTTGCGCGCGCTCGTGGAGAGGGGCTACAGTTTTTGGCAAGCGGCACGCACGTCGATGCGCCCGGCTACGACGTGCGGCCCGCCGTGATCGTCGATGTCCCGCCCGACGCCGCTATCATGAGCGACGAAGTGTTCGGGCCCGCACTGGCGCTCGCGCCGTTCGATGACCCGGCCGAAGCCTTGCGTCTTGCGAACGACAGCCCATACGGTCTTGCCGCGAGCCTATGGACCAACGACCTGCGCACGGCGATGAGCCTCGTTCCACAGATCGAGGCCGCTACTCTGTGGGTGAATTGCCATGTGCCGCACGATCCCGGCATGCCGTTTGGCGGTTACAAGCAGTCCGGCATCGGGCGCGAGTTTGGTCGATATGCGATCGAGGGTTTCACCGAAACGAAATCGGTCTGCATTGCGCATTGAAGCGCGTCGGCATTGGCGGTACGAAAGATCCGGGGACCTTGTCGCAATCGGTATTTTGATCGGGCACGACGCTTGATGTTTCGCAGGAGAGGATGATGGAATTTCGGATTGCCGCCCTCGCCGACGCCCACGATCTATCGCATGCCGTCGACGGTTGGGAGCAGGTTTATCGCCAGCTCACGCCCGGCCGCTTTGAAGGCTCGCTGTTCCAGGTGAACAGCCCTGGCTTCCAGTTCTTCCTGGAAGCGACCAACCGGCGGGTTGTGCAATCGGGCGTCTCGCCGAACGGCCTCTCGTATATAGCCGTGCCACTAAGCGCGCCCATGCAAGGCACGTTCCAGGGGCAGCGTGTCGATGGCTACGCCCTCATGGCGCTCGGCCCGCACGAGGAGTTTCGCCTCTACACCCCAGAGTCGATGCACTACGCCGTCGTCGGCCTGGCGGCCGGAACGATGGAAGAACTCGTCGGAATCACGGTCGGCGACGCCGCCGTACGTCAGTTGAGAAAGCATGTGCTGCCCGTGTCCGGCGAGCGCGTTGCCGTTCTGCGCGAGGGTCTGACGCGCTATTTCGAGGCCGCGGCACGCAATCCCGCCGGTTTCGTCAACCCATCGGCTACCCGACTTTTTCAGGATGAGGTGGTGAGCGTCATGCTCGGTCTTCTCGAGGCCGCCACCGACGAGACGCGCGACCTGACGCACAGCACCTACAGTGAAATCGTGCGGCGTTGCGAACGCCTGATCCAGGACCAGGCCGACGACCCTCTCACGGTGCTCGATTTGTGCCGCCATCTGCGCTGTAGCCGGCGCACGCTTCAGACGAGCTTTCAGCGCGTCGCGAATGTCACTCCGGTCGGATACCTACGCTCCATCCGTCTCAACGCTGTTCGCCAGCTGTTGCGCTCGACAGCGGCGGGCGAATTGCTGATCGGCGATGCCGCCGCCCGATGGGGGTTCACGCATCTCAGCTACTTCGCGCGTGAGTACCGCGACCTCTTCGGCGAATTGCCCTCGCAGACGCCGAGAAAGAATTGACACGGTGCGCCGCGCGCACGTCGAAGCGCTCCCGGTGCTGTGCGCTGCATGATCCCGGCTTGTCCATTAATCAAGATTGCGTCCGGCGCGGCGCGGTGCCGTGTCGCGTCCCGCCCCGCTTATCGCTTACCCGATCACGCTACGTCATGACGGAGCCCGCCGTCACGGGAACGCGTAAACCCCAGGCATGGGACGTCTTGCCAATCTGTGCTGCCAGACTCGACTTTTGGCTTCATACATTTCCATCGATACGGCGGGCTACCGTCCGGTCCAGTCGGACCGGAGACGAGGGGTCTCGGTGCCGTGTACCACGACAGCAGGCAGGAAATTCCATCGGGAGCGAATCAAATGAGTGTCGCAATGGACCCTACACCTTCGACCGAGCTACGCAAGGGCGCGCTCGGCCTCGGCTTCATCGTTTTCTTCGTCATCTCGGCGGCGGGCCCGCTCGTCGCGATTGCGGGCGGCTTCCCCCTTGGCATCATGCTGGGCAACGGAGCCGGCACACCGACGCTGCTCATTGCGACCGTGCTGATCCTGCTGATGTTCGCCGCGGGCTACACGGCGATGTCGCGCTATGTCACGAACGCCGGCGGGTTCTATGCCTTCACGGCTCGCGGGCTGGGCGGGACCGCGGGCGGTGCCGCGGCGTTTCTCGCGCTGCTCGGCTACAACACGATGCAGATCGGGCTTTACGGAATGTTTGGAGCGGTGGCGTCCGCCTTCTTGTCCGCGCGTCTCGGCATTACCGTGCCGTGGTGGGTATGTTCGCTCGTCGCGTTGGCTAGCATAGCGGTGCTCGGCTATCGTCAAATCGACCTGTCGGCGAAGCTGCTGTCGCTGCTCGTGTTCGGCGAATACATTGTCGTCCTGATTCTCGATGTGGCGATCCTCAAGTCGGGCGGCGCACACGGCATCACCTTTGCGACGTTCACGCCGCACGTATTCCTGAGCGGTACACCGGCTATCGGATTCCTGTTCTGCTTTGCCAGCTTCGTCGGCTTCGAGGCCACCACGATCTATAGCGAAGAGGCGAAAGATCCGCGCCGCACCGTACCGCTTGCAACGTATATCTCGGTGTTGCTAATCGGCGGCTTCTACGCGTTCTCGCTGTGGTGTATGGTGATCGGCGCGGGCGCCGACGAGATCGTCAAAACCCTGAACGGACTCTCTGACCCGACAACGTTCCTCTATTCGCTGTCCGATCACTACGCCAACCGCGCATTGACCGACGCTATGAGCGTGCTATTCATCACGAGCGTTTACGCGGGTCTTCTCGCCTTCCACAATTCGGCGGCGCGCTACTTCTATGCAAGCGGGCGCGAAGGCTTGTTGCCGGCATCGCTCGGGCACACGCATGTCTCGCACCGCAGCCCACACGTTGGCTCGGTACTTCAGACCGTCATTGCCGCGTGTGTCATCATCGCGTTCATCGTCGGCAAGTCGGACCCCGTGCTCACGCTGTTCTCGTGGCTCACGAATCTTGCGACGCTTTGCATCATCGCCTTGATGGTGCTGTCTTCTGCGGCCGTGCTTCGGTTCTTCACGCGGACGCCCCAACGAGAGGAAGGCGCGTTGCGCGTCTTCTTGTTACCGGTTTTTTCGGGTATTGCGCTCCTCGGTGTACTCGTGCTCGCCATCGTCAACTTCCCGGTTCTGACGGGCGCAAGCGTCGGGCTCTCGTATGGACTCACCGTGTTGTTGCCGGTTTTCGCGATCGCCGGAATCGTCTCTGCCCGCCGGCTTAAGACGCGCAATCCACGCGCGTTCGACGCACTGGGCAATTCGCGACTCTAAGCCACCGCGTCGCGACTGATTCGTTCCCCTCCATACACGCCAGAGGAGGGCGCTCTGCGCCGCTCAGCGGGATTGGCTTTGCCCGCAGTTCGTCGCACTGGAGAGCGAAGTTCATTCGGGCCACAGGATTCGAGAAAGCACAGGAGGTAGGAAGTGAAAGGTAAAGCGAGACATGCCACCGTGTGCGCCATGCTGTTCGGCGCGGCGGTTCACGAGGCACACGCGCAAAGCAGCGTGACGCTGTATGGATCGGTGGATGCAGGGATGCTGTATTCGACCAGCCAACAGGTTACCGACGCGAGCGGCGCCGTGCACGGCGGGCATGCGGTGCAACTTGGAGGCGGCTATCTGATGCCGTCCAGATGGGGGCTCATGGGTACCGACGATCTGGGAGGAGGCTTTAAAGCGACGTTTGCGCTCGAGAACCAGTTCCTGACCGGAAACGGTGCAATGCTGCAGAACGGCGCGCTCTTCAGTCGCCAGGCATGGGTCGGAATACGAGGCGATCGGTATGGCACCCTCAGTCTCGGGCGGCAATACGATTCGTACTCCGACTTCCTCGGCGTTTATGCGTCGAGCAACGCGTGGTCGACGCTCTACGGGTCGCACTTCGGTGACGTCGATAACCTCAACGAAGCGTTCAACATGAACAACGCCGTGAAGTTCACGAGCGTCGACTTCAGCGGGTTCACTTTCGGCGGCACGTTCAGTCTGGGCGGTCAGGCCGGCGACTTCAGCGCACGACGCGGCTATGCACTTGCCGCAGCCTATACCCATGGACCCGTATCGGTGAGTGCCGGTTATCTCGCTCTCAACAATCCGCTCGATGCCGCGCTGGGCGGCACCTCTGGCTACATTGGCGACTTTGCCTGTAGCAACGCGGCGGCGATGTACTGCAATCTGCAGAATGCCCGCACCATGAAGGCGGTAGGTGTTGGTGCATCAGTTACGTTAGGTGAGGCGGAGGTCGCGCTCGTCTATACGCGCACGAGGCTCGAAAAAAGCGCGTACTTCGCGAGCAGCGCACGTCCTGACGGAGCAGACGTGACTTTCGATATTGCCGAGTTGAACACCACATACAACCTGACGCCGGCTTGGACGCTTGGGGCTGCGTACATCTTCAACAATGTGCACGTGGAAGGCGGCGGTTCGACACGCTTCCATCAGGTCAACCTGGGCGCGACCTACGCGCTGTCGAAGCGCACTGCACTGTACGGCGTCGCGATCGGGCAGGTGGCCTCAGGGCAGGGATTGGGCATCAACCCTGCGACTGGCGGCACGGCAAATTTCGCCCAGATTCCGAACCTCGTGAACAGCAATTCGAATCGCCAGCTCGCGTTAATGGCGGGATTAAGGGTGATGTTCTGAGACGTTGGATCCTGCGCGGGAAGCGATCACGCGAGCAGAGCGCTTTAGTTTTGGTCGAGTGGCTGCCGATTGGTGAGAGCGGCGTCGGTTCATTCGGCTTACGATCGTTTGCACACCAGGATTGTGCGGGTCATTGCAGGCGCGCACGTTTTCGAAACAGGCGAGACACGCAATGCTCACGGACGAAACGCCGACGTATGTTTTCACGAAAAATTCGTTTGGAAGGCGGAGCTGTAGACGCACAACAGGTCTGCGAGTTCAAGGTCGATGGTTTACTTGGTCCACTTGACGAAGCGGCGCCATCGATACTTCAATTGCCTCCAGACGAACTCGATCTTGTTGAGTTCGGGACTGTAGGCAGGCAGGTAAAACAGGAGCGCTTTGTGGTCGAGCAGTCGTCTGTCCGAGATGGTGCGCGAGCGCGGCTATCGCGGTTGCCGCTGTCGACCGAGACATTGACCAAGATATTTGCGCGAATCTCGCATTGCCTGCCTGCGCCTGTCTTGAAGGAATTGAAAGACCGAACGGGCAAGAAATCGGTGACGCCGCACGATCTACGCCGTTACTTCGTGCGGACGGGATGTTCGGAACGGATCTTGATCAGGACGGAGCAGCGTCGGCTGCGTCGCGCAGCGACACGGGCGACGCGCCATACCGTTCGCGAATCGCGCGGCTGAAGTGCGCCTGGCTCGAAAAACCCCAGCGAAACGCGATCTCGCCGATGCTCGCCTTGCGCAGGCGAGTATCGATCAGCTCGCGGTGCGCGCGCGCCAGCCGCTCGGACCAGATGTGCTGCGTGATCGAGTCGCCTTCGGCGGCAAAGAGCCGGCTGAGGTGCCGCAACGACAGCCCGACCGCATCGGCAACCGCCTGCGGCCTGAGTTCCTGCTCGCCGAGATGCGTCGCGATGTACTGCTTCGCGGTCAGCAGGTATGACAGCGACGCGCGCGATGCGCCCGCGCCGTTTACTTCCGCGTCGATGAGCGCCGCGACCAGCGTGCGCGTATGTTCGGCGAAGCGCGCGGCGTCGTGTTCGACCGGATCCCTCATGAACCGCTCGATGCTCGCGCGCAGCGTCGCGCCGAGCATCGCGCCTGCGCCCGGATTCGGCGCGATCTGCAGCGGCAGCGCCGCCAGCTCCGCTTCGAAGCGGTCGTCGAACGTGGTGATCGGGATGTCGATCAGCAACTGCCGCATCGGCGTCAGGAACCCGAATACATAGGGCACGCGGGTGTCATAGACGACCACGTCGCCGGCTTCCGCGAGCAGACAGCGGTCACGCTGGATGAAATACGCGCGGCCGCTCACGATCTGGCACGCAAACAGCGACTCCTTCGGCCACTGCCGCACCATCGCGGGACTGCGCTCAATCAGGTGATCTTGGCCGCTGATGTCGGCAATGCCGAGGCCCGGCAGTGCAATACCCGTTTTCTCCACTTCAAGGCCGGATGGAGACAACGACGAGCAGCGCAGGCCGACCAGGGTCGCTGCGCATATCGCCTCCCAGTACGCCATCCGCTCGCTCGCCGGTACACCGGCTGTCGAACCGCGCATGCATGAAAAAACGGCCGAATTCGTCACGTTGCCTCCTGCTGGCGCCTGCCGTAGGAGTGACACACTAGGGGAATGGTTCATCTCGTTGTTGGTGTGGCGAAATGTCCTGTCGGGTCAAACAATCCGTCCCGCGCAATCAAGAGCGGCGGGCAGCATCTGGCTAAAGTCGAGCCCACGATATCTACACAAAAGGAGACTGACGTGGTCGACAAAGCCGTAACAGAATTCTGGCAAAACATCGCGCCGATTGCCAATCCGTTCAAGCCCGATGCGCTACCGGAAGCCTACATCCCGAACGCCGCCACCGAAGACGAGCGCTATTACGTTCCGTTTACCGAAACGGTTTCGTCGCGGCCGCTGTGGATCTCGCCGTCGCAGAACAAATGGTGCGACATCCTGATGGCGAAGGAAGCCGGGCTCGTGAACCGGCACTATCACCCGCACGAGGTGTTCGCGTACACGCTGTCCGGGAAATGGGGCTACCTGGAACACGAATGGACCGCGACGCGCGGCGATTTCGTGTACGAGACGCCGGGCGAAGGGCACACGCTCGTCGCGTTCGATCACCCCGAGCCGATGCGCGCGTTCTTCATCGTCAAAGGCCCGCTGATCTGGCTCGACGACGAAGGCAATCCCGACGGCTACTTCGACGTGCACTCGTACATCGCGATGTGCAAGGCGCATTACGAGAAGGTCGGCCTCGGCGCGCAAGCGATCGAGAAGTTGTTCCGCTGACGCGCGGCGAGGCTCACGATGACTTCCCCTTCCTCCTCCCGACCCGCCTGGACGTACGAGAACAGGTTGCTGCTGATCCTGTTCATGACGTTCGGCTTCGTGTTCTTCGACCGCCTCGCGCTGTCGTTCCTGTTTCCATTCATGTCGGCCGAACTGCATCTGACGAACACGCAGCTCGGCATGGTGTCGTCCGCGCTCGCGCTCACGTGGGCGCTGTCGGGCGCCGCCACGGGCGCGTGGTCCGACGCGCGCGGCACCCGCAAGCCGCTGCTGATCGCGGCCGTACTCGGCTTTTCCGTGTGTTCGGCGCTGTCGGGCCTTGTCGGCGGCTTCGCGAGCCTGATCGCGTTTCGCGCGCTGATGGGCATCGCCGAAGGCCCGGTGTTGCCGCTGTCGCAATCGCTGATGGTAGAGAGCTCGACGCCGAGCCGCCGCGGGCTGAACATGGGCCTGCTGCAGGGCTCGGCCGCCGGCCTGCTCGGCGCGATGATCGGCCCGCCGGTCGTGATCGGCATCGCCACCGCGTACGGTTGGCGCGAGGCGTTCTACGTGTCGTGCATTCCGGGCTTCCTGATCGCGTTCTGCATCTGGCGCTGGGTGCGCGAAGTGCCGCCCGGCGGCGTGCGCCACGCGCAGGCCGATACCACCGCAGTCCCGGCCGCCGGCGGCGCGGCGGTCAGCCGCTGGGCGCTGCTGAAGGAGCGCAACATCCTGCTCTGCGTGCTGATCAGCTGCTGCTTCCTCACGTGGTTCGTCGTGATCATCTCGTTCGCGCCGGTGTTCCTCGTGGAAAGCCGCCACCTGTCGCCGTCCGACATGGGCGTCGTGATGACCTGCCTCGGCGCCGCGTGGGTGTTCTGGGGCTTCGCGGTGCCGGCGATCTCCGACCGGATCGGCCGCAAGCCGACGATGATCGTGTTCGCGCTGATCGCGGCCATGTGCCCGGTCGTGCTGATCCACGTCGGCTCCGTCTGGGCGCTCGGCGCGCTGGTGTTCGTCACGTACACGGGCCTCGGCTGCTTCACGCTGTTCATGGCGACGATCCCGGCCGAAACGGTGCCGCCGCGCGCGATCGCGAGCGCGCTCGGGCTGATCATGGGCGCCGGCGAGCTGATCGGCGGCTTCGTCGCGCCGACCGTCGCCGGCTTCGCGGCGGACAGGTACGGCCTGCAATGCGCGATGTGGACGTCGACCACCGGCGCGATCCTCGCGTGCGTGCTGTCGTTCGGCCTCGTCGAAACCGCGCCGGCCGTGCTGCGCAAGCGCGCGCTCGCAGGCGCCGCGGCCGGCCGCCTCGATACGCAAAACCTCGGAGGACGCTGACATGCGCGCACTTCAATGGCATGGCCCGCGCGACGTCCGTCTCGTGGAAATCGACACGCCCCGCGTCGGCCCCGGCGACGTGCGCATCGCGGTCGCGTATTGCGGCATCTGCGGCAGCGACCTGCACGAATACGCGGACGGCCCGCACGCGATTCCGGTCGACGCGCCGCATCCGCTGTCGCGCCGCACCGCGCCGCTGACGCTCGGCCACGAGTTCTGCGGCACCGTCGTCGAGGTTGGCGCAGGCGTGACGGCGCTGCGCGCGGGCGACCGCGTCGCGGTCGAGCCCGAGTATCGCTGCAGCCAGTGCGCGTACTGCCGCGCGGGGTCGTACAACCTGTGCGTGTCGATGGGCTTCGCCGGGCTGATGGGCGACGGCGGGATGGCCGACTTCGCGGTCGTGCCCGCCTACATGCTGCATCGCCTGCCCGACGGCGTGAGCCTCGAACAGGCCGCGGTAATGGAGCCGGCCGCCGTTGCGCTGCACGCGCTGCGACGCGGCGAACTGCGGCTCGGGGACACCTGCGCGGTGTTCGGGCTCGGGCCGATCGGCCTGCTGCTGATCATGCTCGCGAAGCTGCAGGGTGCGACGACCATCGTCGCGGTCGACGTGTCGCCCGAGCGGCTCGCCGCGGCCGTACGCCTCGGCGCGACGCACGCGTTCGACGCGCGCTCGCTCGACGCGCCGGTGCTGCGCGACGCGATCCGCGAAGCGGCAGGCGGGCTCGGCGTCAACGTGAGCTTCGAGGCGGCCGGCCTGCCGGCAACGTTCGAGGCGGCGATGCAGGGGCTGCGCAAGGGCGGCCGCCTCGTGATGGTTGGCCTGATGCCGCACGCGGGCTTCGACGCGTTCCGTGCAGTCAACGACGAGTTGACCTTCACGGCGAGCGTTGGCTACCGGCACGTGTACGAAGACCTGCTGCGGCTGATCGGGACCGGCGCGCTCGATCTGACGCCGATCGTCACGCGCACCGTCTCGCTCGAGGACGCCGTCGCCGACGGCTTCGACGCACTGCTCGCCGATCGCGCACAGATCAAGATCCTGGTTGCGCCGTCACGCCGGCATGCGCGCCCGCTTCACACCGTCGTGAGTATCGAACATGAGCCGCCCCTGCTCGTTTGACGGCAAAACCGACGTCGTGACGGGTGGCACGTCGGGCATCGGCGCGCGCACCGTGTGGCGTTTCGCGGAAGCGGGCGCCTCGGTCGTCGCGCTCGAGGCTGCCGACCCGCATGCGCCGGTGCATCCGGGCATCTGCTGCGTGGAGTTCCACGTGACCGACAGCGAAGCGTTGACGCGCAGGATCCGCGCGCTGCCGCGCGTCGACGCACTCGCCAACGACGTGGGCATCAGCCGGCACGCCGACGAGTACCGGATGGACCAGTTCGAGCGCGTGCTGAACGTGAACCTGACGTCGGTCATGCGGGCGTCCGACGCTGCGCTGCCCGCGCTGTCGGTGAACGGCGGCAGCATCGTCAACCTCGCGTCATGCTCGCCCGGCGCGTCGTTCGTCACCGGTGCAATCGTGCCGGTGGACGGCGGGTATTCGACGGTCTAGCGGCGCGGCGCGCGCGGGTATCAGTGCATGCGCTGAGCAGGTACCCGCGCGCGCGATCCGGTTCCGTTCCCGGCACGACCGAATCGGCAGCTGAACAATTCCCTATCTTCATATTAATCAGTAGTCCCATTAAAATATCCCGGCGCGACCGGAAACATGTGAGGAGCACTTTGGAGATGACGAAAAAGACCCTGCTGGCCCTCGCGGCCTGCACGATTCCGGCCGCGTCGTTCGCGCAGAGCAGCGTGACGATGTTCGGGCTGCTGGATGTCGGCATTAGCTATGTCAGCAACGAAGGCGGCCATGGCAACGCGAAATTCGACGACAACATATTCTTCCCGAACCTGCTCGGCTTCGAGGGCAAGGAAGATCTCGGCGCCGGCACGCGCGCGATTTTCCGGCTCGTCAATCAATTCTCGCTCGCGAACGGCTCGATGATCGGCTGCGGGCTGTTCGCACGCACGGCCTATGTCGGGCTGCAGAACGACCGCTACGGCACGCTGACGCTCGGCAACCAGTACGAGTTCATGGTGGACGCGCTGGCCGCGAGCGGCAATGAGGTCGCGCAGGATCTGGCCGGGCTGTACGGCTTTCGCAACGGGCCGTTCGACAAGCTCGCGCTGCCGAACAACCCCACCGGCGCCTTCGACTGGGATCGCGTCGCGGGCAGCAACCGCGTCGCGAATTCGGTGAAGTACACGAGCGTGTCGATCTCGGGACTGACCTTCGGCACGCTGTACGGCTTTGGCAATGTCGCGGGGTCAGTCGGCGCAGACAATACGGTCAGCGTCGGCGCGAGCTACGACAACGGCCCCTTCGGCGCGGGCGCGGCCTATACGAACCAGAAGTACAGCGCGGCAGGCGGGCTGCCGGCCACCACCGTGCGCAACTGGGGCGCAGGCGCGCACTACACGCTCGGCGCGGTCACGGCGAAGGCGCTTTTCACGACCGTGCACAACGCGTGGAACGGCGCGGGCGCGTGGTCGGCGGAGGCCGGTGCGGCGTGGCATCCGTCGCCGGTCTGGGTGATCGGCGCGAGCTACACGTATATGAAGGGCAACGACACGCTCGATAACGCGCATGCGCACCAGTTCGTGGCCGCCGTCCAGTATAGGCTGTCGAAACGCACGATGGTGTATGTCGCGGGCGTGCAACAGCGCGCGAGCCGCGGCAGCAACGCGCAGATCAACGGCGTGATGGATGCGAACGGCGCGTCGAGCGGCGCGCTGCAGTCGGTCGCGCGGATCGGGTTCAGTACGCGGTTCTGAACGACCCTGGTCTTGACGGGAACGCCCGCCCGGGTCACGCCGGGCGGGTTTTCCGTTGGCGCTACGCCGTCAGAAGCGAATGGTGAGTGCGCCGCATGTGACGTCGTGATGCGCACGGTCGTGGTTGGCGTATTGCGTTTTACCTATAAAATTATGTTCGCGTACCTCGCGAAGGACTCGACGTGAAGTACGCGTTCATCGAACGCAATTGCCGTCACTGGCCAATTTCGGTGTTATGCGAAGTACTCGATGTGAGCCCCAGCGGCTTTCATCAGCGACGGCAACGTGTCGCTCAGAACAAGCCTCACCCAGGCCGCGTGAGCAACGACGCACTGCTGGCGCACATCAAGGCGATTCACGCGCAGGTCAAGGGCGAATACGGCTGGCCGCGCATGTGGAAAGATCTGGTTGCGCGCAGCGTACGCGTTGGCAAGGAGCGAGTTCGCAAACTGATGGCGCGGCATGATATCCGCGCACGGCACGAGCGCAGGTACATCGGGACGACGAACTCGAACCACAACCTGCCGGTCGCGCCGAACCTGTTGGAGCGCAATTTCACGGCGACAGCGCCGAATAAGGTGTGGACGAGCGACATCACGTGTGTGGCGACGTCCGAAGGCTGGCTGTATCTGGCCGTCACAATCGACCTGTTCAGCCGACAGGTGCTGGGTTGGTCGATGCAGCCGCATATGAGGGCTGAACTGGTCACAGACGCACTACGCATGGCATGGTTCCGGCGTCGCCCAGAAGCCGGCGTGATTGTGCATAGCGACCGTGGCAATCAGTATTGCAGCGGGCTCTTCCAGGGCACGCTCAAGGCGTACGACATGCCTCGTCGATGAGCCGGCGAGGCGATTGTTGGGATAATGCGCCGACCGAAAGCCTGTGGGGTTCGCTGAAGGTCGCACGACTGCACGGTCGGCACTTCGCGACGCGGCGTGCTGCGATGGATGAAACCGTCGACTGGCTTGGTTTCTACAATGCCTGCCGACTACATTCGACACTGGGCTACGTCAGCCCCATGTCGTTTGAGAAGAATTGGGCCGCTGCTCAGCGTGAGCAAGCGGCCTGATGGCTTCAGCTATGGGATTCGTGAAACAGGGGCAAGGTCACTCGACACGTAGGGCCAATTTCAGCCCCTCTAACGACTCTAAAAGGAACATCAAACCATGGTACCGTCCGTGTCTGCGTGTCGGGCGCGACCTTTAAACTTTGCTCCTACGCCAGAAAATTCGCTATATACAATTGTGTTAATCGAATTGCCTGTTGCGGCAACTCAGTGAAATGCTCTTGAATAAGTTTTGACATGCAGGGGTTCTTTGCGCGAATTCGCACTGGGGGCCAGGCAACGCCGAGATCGATGTGAAACTGCCTCGGTGCGGCCATCACGGAATCAACATAATTTTTCCGACGACTTTGGATTTGGCGAGATCGAACGACACGAGCGCATCGGACAACGGCAAACGATGCGAGATGAGTCGAGCGAGGCGAGCCTCATTGGCGATCACAAAATCGACCACGTTCCGCCAAGTCCGGCGCGTGGCCCGATAGGTGCCGCGAATCTGATGACGCATCCGGACGAAGCGCGCGCCGTCGAAGGTGACGCGATTGGCGTGAATTCCGCATAGCACCATCACGCCAGATGCGCGCAGCACGGCGAGGCCGCTGTCGACGGCCGACTGCACTCCGGCCGCGTCGATCACGATATCGAACGCGTCGCTGTCGACCAGTGCAGCGGCGTCGCGCGGCGACTGGTGCTTGAGGTCGACGGTTCGCTCGATGCCGAGCTCACGTACGCCGGCAAGTCGCTGTTCGTCATCGTAGCCGGCGACAACGACCTGTGCGCCACGCTGTTCGGCGAGCAGCGCGATGGCTTGGCCGATGCTGCCGGGGCCGAGAACGAGAACCGTGTCGCCAGTGCCCACGTCGCCAGTGTCCACGGCGCTTAGCGCGATCGATAGCGGTTCGCACAGCGCCGCGACCGACAGGTCGAAGCCATCCGGCAACGGCAGGCAGTTGCGGGCCGGCACCTTCACGAATTGCGCGAACGCACCGTCGCGCAGCATGCCGATGCCTCGCCGGTCCTGACAGTCGTCGGGATGACCGGCCACGCAGGGACGGCAGGCGTTGCATTCGACCGACGGAATCACGACCACGCGCTGTCCGAGCGCAAGAGGGCCGGCATCGCATCCGTGCGCGACCACGACTCCGGCGAACTCATGGCCGATCGTCACTGGCATCGCGGGCGTCACGAAGTCATAGCCTCCCGTCCAGTCGTAGATGTGCAGGTCGCTGCCGCACACACCGGCAGCGGCCACTTCGACGATCACATCGTCAGGCGCATCGATCGTCGGCGACGGGACGTCGCGCCATTCGAGACCGAACGCAGGCGCTGTCTTTTGCAATGCTTTCACTCTGGATCCTTGGTTCTATTGCGGGAAAGGAAGCTGGGCGAGCTGGCGGTCCGGGCCGATTTCACACGGTATAGCACAGATCGTAGAGGTCCGATGACATGATTCGGTCGGCGCCGAACGCGCATCCGAGTTGCGCCTCGACGTCGGCCAGCTGCGCCAGCAGCGACGATTCGTGTGCAGCCTCGAGCAGCAGCACGTACCCGGGCGGCGTGCCCATCTGCCACGCGTCGAAGATCGGCGCCGCGTTATCGATGCGTTCACCGAAATGCACGGCGGTGACGCCTTCGAGCGAATGACATGCGACGCCGAGCGCACGACCTCGCGAGACGTCGTTGTCCGGTGCGTTGCCGGATGCGATGCGCACGCACGCGAGTGCGCCGCCGACGCCGTGGCCCGCGCTGTATTGGTTCCGGCATACGGCCCGGACGACGTTGCGGAACGACGGACGCATGGCGCGGGACCAGGCAGTCGGATGGTTGACGAGCGACAGGTAATCGTGCGATTCGAAGACGGCCGCCTCGGTCACGTCGTACAGCGTGAAGTAGTGCATTGCACCGGAACTCGCACGATAACGTCGCCCGGAGAGGAAGCCCGGCACGCCGACGCGTTGCGGCACGTGTTCGACGGTGTGCCAAAGGTCATACTCCGCTTCGCGCACGCCTTCGATGTCGTTCCAGAGGGCGAGAAACGCCGAGCCGATCAAGGTCATGAGTCAGGATTTCCGTTGATTCGCGATGTTGAAGGACAGGTCTCCGCTCGGGTCCGCATTGCGCTGGCGCATGGCGCTCATGCACAGCGCCGCGATGAGCATCGGTACGCAGGTCGTGGCGAACAGCGTGGCATAAGGCAGGCGCGCGGCGAGCAGGTAACCGCCGAGCGCCGAGCCCAGCATGGAGCCGATGCGGCCGATGCCGGTCGCCCATGCGACACCGGTCGCACGCACGGCCGTCGGGTAGAACTCGGCAGCGAGGCCGTTGATCCCAACTTGCGATCCGCTGATGCAGAAGCCGGCGAGAAACACGATCGGCGCAAGGAGTGAGGGAGTCGCATAGACCCGGCCAACCGTGAAGATCAGCACGCACGCCGCCGTGTAGGCGAGCGCGAGCACCCGGTGCGGCGGGAAGCGGTCCATCGCTTGGCCGAGGAGCAAGCCGCCGCAGGTGCCGCCGACCGACCACAGCGCGGTCGTGAGCGATGCCGCGCGCATCGAGCCGCCAGCTGCGGTGAGGATCGTCGGCAGCCAGTTCGCCATCAGGAACAGGACCATCAGGCCCATGAAGAACGTGGTCCACAGCAACAGGGTGCCGCGAGCACACGCGGGTGACAGCAACTGGCGTACCGACGCGCGCGTGACTTCCCGCTCGGTGGCGACGAACGCCACGTTATCGCAGGATGCGACATCGCCCCGGCTGCTGGCAATGCGGCGGGCCAGTGCACGCAGCGCGGGCTGCGCATCGGGGCGGCGCAGCGCGAGAAAGCGCATCGACTCGGGGAGCCCGAACCACAGCGGCGGCAACAGCGCGATCGGCACCGCGCCGCCGACCACCAGCATCGCGTGCCAGCCGAAACGGGTGATGACATGCGACGCGATCACGCCGCCTAGCGCGGAGCCGAGCGAGTTGCCGCACAGCATGATGGTGATGATCGACAGTCGGCGGCGCTCGGGGGCATATTCCGCGGTCAGCGTCGCGGCGGTCGGCGTCGCGCCGCCGATACCCATTCCGCAAACGAAGCGCAGCACGGACAGCCCGAACACGTTGCCGATCAGGAGCGTTGCGAGCGTCGAGACGCCGAAGAATGCGACCGATGCGATCAATACCGGCCGCCGACCCCAGCGGTCGGCCAGCGGCCCGAATATCAGCGAGCCGACCATCATCCCGACGAGCCCCGACACAAACACGGGAGACAGCTCGGCGATCGACAGACCCCACTCGCGGCGAACCGAGGGTGCGATATAGGCGGCGAGCCCGATGTCGATGCCGTCGATCGCGACGATCAGCAGACACAACGCGATAACGCGGATTTGCAGCGCCGACAGCGGATGGGCATCGATGAAGCGCTGGACGTCCCGGCTGGCCGGGTGCTGCACTGCGGTTGCACTGGCGGGAATGTTCATCTGGTTCTCCGGATAAGCGGTGCGCGAAGGATCAGAACAGGTGCCGCAGGCCGATGCGCAGCGCCAGCTGGCTGCTATTGCTCGACTGCGCGAGCCCGAGCAGATCGGCGACCGCGTGCTGTCCGGTCGAATCGGTGCCGCTCGCATGCGCCCACACGCCGATCGCATAGAGGTACGTGCTTTTCGACAGGAAGTAAGCAGCGCCCAGGTCGACCGCCTGGTAGGTCGCATGTGGCGCCGCGCCGTACTGGTAGCCGACGCCGGCCATCGTCGCCGGGGTAAACCGGAACTGGTAGTTGATCTGGTAGCTGTTGAGCGCCGCGTTCGGTTGCACGCCCGGGTTCGCCAGGGTGCGAACGATGTCCTGGAACCGCACGTTGGTATAGAGCACCGTGACTTCCGAGCGGCCGAACGTGTAACCGGCGCCTGCGCCGGCGACCTGCTGGGTGCCCGCCGTCGTGTAGGCAGAGTAGATCGGGTTCGTGACGGGAAGTGCATACGCCGCGCCGGCGATGGGCGCGGTGTTCGCCCAGAATACCGACGTCGCCGGTGTCGACATGTTCATGTAGGCAGCCGCTACGGTCAGGCCACCGCGCACGTATGAAGCGCCGAAGCCGTAGACGCGGTTCGCGGCGAAATGGCCGGCGACACCACCCAGGCTATACATCGTGCTAAATCGAAAGCCGAGATAGGCGTTGCTGTTGAACTTGATCACGTTGCTGATCTTGTTGTAGTTCCACGAAGCATCGAGATCGCCCAGCGTTGCGCCGAGTCCGCCCGCGAACAACGTGTCGGTGCCGAGCGGTCCGAGGTAGTCGTTGGTCAACGTGTACTGCCTGCCGAGCAGCACGGTGCCCCACCCGCCGCTCAGGCCCACGTAGGCCTGCCTGCCAAACAAGGTGTTGGACGGTTGCTCGCTGCCGTCTTCGATGCTGAATCCGGACTCGAGCACGAACACGGTCCTGAGGCCGCCGCCGAGATCCTCGATACCCTGCAGTCCGAACTTGTCGCCGGCGCGTCCACCGCTGGACGCCTGATACGCCGACGCGCCTTTCTGGTTGTTGGTATAGGTCACAGCTGCGTCAACGGCTCCGTAGAGCGTCACGCTGCTTTGCGCATGGGCGAGCGTGCATGCCACGACTGGCATGCACGCCAGGAATCGTTTCACGGTTGTCTCCTTGTTCCGCCGTCGAGCGGTTGTTATCGTGCGCATCGTCGAATGCGTCAGCCGGATTGTCGCGGGCATTGCGTGGCCCACCAAGTGGCAGACGGGAAAATGTCGCTGGCCGGAAAGTGCGAAATGCCGGCCGCCGCTACGCGCGCCGGTATTTCATGACCCATACCCATGGTATTGCGACGAGATTGATCGCCAGCAGCAGCCGGAAGTCGGTCAGGTATGCAGCGAATGCGGCGTCGGCCCACGCGCGGGTGGCGAGATTTGCTTCGGTGAAGCGGGTGAGCAGCGACTGCATCAACGCGACACCAGCGCTGCTGCCGACGTTGCGCGCCAGCGCGAAGATCGCGGCGCCGTCCGCACGCAATCCGGCATTCAGTGTCGCGAACGTCGCCGCGTTCAGCGGTGCGAAGATGAGCCCGAGCCCGACGCCGAGCAACGTGCCGGACACGATGATCGACGCGGGCAAGACAGGACGCTCCAGCAGGCAGAGCTCGAGCAGCGCAAGCGAGGCGACGAGGAAACCGCTCGCCATCAGGCGCCGCGGATCGATGCGCTTGATGACAGCGCCCGCGGCGAGCATCGCGGCGAGCGTGCCGACGCCGGTCGGCGCCATCAGCAGGCCCGTCGCGACGATCGAGTATTGCTCGACGTGCACGAGCAACTGCGGCAGCAGCGCGCGTGTGGCGAACAGGACGATGCCGACGATTGCAGTGAAGCAGAGGCCCGTCACGTAGTTGAGGTCGGCCAGGAGGCGCCGCTCGAAGAAGCCGCCGGTCGGCGTGCGCATGACGTGCCGCACGAACAGGGCGAACGCGACAACGGCGATCGCGGTGGCCGCGACGATGCGGGGCGCCCGGAACCATCCGGTTTGCTGGCCGGTATCCAGCACCGTCTGCAGAAATCCGACCGCCGCCGACAACGTGATGAAGCCGACGACGTCGAAGGGCCTTGCACGGGCGGCGGCGGTTCGACCGATCCAGAGCGCAACGCCGCTGAACGCAAGCAGCCCGACCGGCACGTTCACGTAGAACACCCAGCGCCATCCTTGCCACTGGCCGACGAGACCGCCGATCACCGGACCGAGAATCGGTCCAAGCATCACGCCGGCTCCCCAGTGCGACAGTGCGCGCGCGTGGTTTTCCTGCGGATTGATGTCGAGGATCAGCGCTTGCGACAGCGGGATCAATGCGGCGCCGAATACGCCTTGCGCAATGCGGGCCCATACGAGCAGCGTGAGCGTCGTCGCGGCGCCGCACCCGATCGACGCGCCCGTGAAGCCGGCGATCGACAGCAGATAGAGCGCCTTGCGTCCCAGTCGCCCGGCCAGCCAGCCGACGAGCGGCGTGGCGATCGCCGTGGCGACGACGTAAGACGTCAGCACCATCACGACCGCGTCTTGGGACACGCCCAGGCTGCGCTGGATCTGCGGCAGCGCGACGTTGGCGATCGTGCTGTCGAGGCCGGTCAGGATCGTCGCCAGCATGATCGAACCGGTTGCGACGTGTTTCGAGACGCCCTCGAGCGGCCGCGCAGCGGCAATCCCGGCGTCGGCCATCTAGTCCGCCGCCGCGCCGGCCGCCGGCAGTGCGCCGCGCAGCAGCGCGACGATCGTATCGATCACGTTGGCATCCGTCGCGCTCCCCGTTGCGACGATGAAATCCGCCGCGGACCGGTAAGCCGGCTCGCGCTCGTCGTATACGCGTGCGAACGAGGCGTCGGGATCGTCCGGATCGACGAACGCCGGCAGGCGCCCGGAAAACCAGCGTCGGCGGATCGTCTCGCGCGGCGTATCGAGCAGCACGAGCGGGCCCAGCTGACGCAGCCGGGCGACATTGGCGATGGACAGTGCGGTCGCGCCCGTCGTCGCGAGCACGGCCGGACGCGCATGCTCGTCATCTCCGGCGGCGCACAGTTCGTCAAGCGCGACGCCTTCCAGGTGCGCGAAATGCGCGGCGCCGTGCCGCTCGAAGATCTCGTGTGCCGCGAGCGGCTCGCCGGTCGCGGCCTCATGCCGCCGCTCGAGCATACGGTCGAGATCCGCGCACCGGCCCTGCAGGCGCGCGGCCAGCAGCGGCCCGTAGGTGCTCTTGCCGCACGACTTGAAACCGATCAGGACGACGGTCGAAATGCTCATACGTACTGTTCCCCATGCGCAACGACGTGCGTGCATTCGATGGTCAACTCGCGCACCGACGCTGCCCGCGACAGCGACAACAGATACCGCACGGTCCGATAGACGTCGTCCGTCGGAATCTTGTCGTCGTCGGACAGCCACGTTTGGCGGGCGCTCTGCTCCGTGTGCACGTAGCTCGGACACAGTGTCGTGACCTTGACGCCGTCGCGTGCGAGTTCCTGGTACAACGCATCGCCGTATGCGCGCAGCGCGGCCTTGCTGGCCGCGTAACCGCCGTTGCCGGCCTTCGGCAGCAGCGCGGAGCGCGACGCGACATTGACGATGTGGCCGCTGCGCGAGCGCCGCATGAACGGTGCGACGGCGCGAATCACGTTGAGTGCGCCAAGCAGATTGGTATCGAGCAGCGCGCGCGCGTCGGCGTCGCTTAATGCAGCGGTACCGCGTCGGACGATACCGGCGCCGTTGAACAGCACGTCGATCCGGCCGGTCCGCGCATGCACGGCCCGGACCGCGTCGCCGACCCCGGCTTCGTCGCCGACGTCGAGCGCAAGCGCGATCGGCGGCGCGGCGCCGGACGCCGCGATGTCGGCGGCAACATTATCGAGCGCCGCCGGGGTACGCGCGACGAGCGCCACGGTATAGCCGTCGGCGGCCAGGCCGCGCGCCACAGCCAGGCCGATTCCGCGGCTCGCGCCGGTCACGAGAGCGACGGGGCGATCCGCTTCAGATTGCTGGGTCATGGGTGATCCTCGTCAGATCGGAGCGAATCCGCGGGCCGCTTACTCTGCGCGCAACATGCCGCGCATCCGGATGATTTCGCGGAACAGTTCCGGGTGAGGTTCGAACACCTCGCGACCGTGCAGCCAGTAGTTGTTGTTCAGGAACATCATCGAACCGACCGGAATCGTCAGGTACTCGACCGCCGGATCGGATTCGATCGACTCGACGAACTCGCGCAGGTACGCAGCGTCTTCCATCGTCGTCGGATGGATGAACTGGTCGGCAAAACGCACGCACAGCTCGTCGCGCCAATCGAAGAAGATCGGCCGGTCCAGCGGCTGGCTGCGTACGTTGTTGCCCCATTGTTGCTGACGCGGATCGTTGGATGGCGGCAGCGCGATCAAGAACGGCTTGCGGCCCTGCGGCGCGTCCGCGAAGCGTCGCAGGTCCCGCCAGTCGTCGAGGTGCAGGAGCCGATTGCGGCCGCCCTTGACGTGACGCTCGACGGTCTTCCCGAACACGAGCCAGTCGGTGGTCGGGCTCGGCGATGCAGCACCGTCGGTATGCAGCCCGAAGGTGCTGTACGGCTGGAACAGGTTGCTGCTCTGCGGCGTCACGTCCTTGCTCTGCACCGGCAACCGCGCGTAGAACTTGCCTGACAGCACATCGCTGTCAGGCGTGCCGATCGCATGCGCGAGCGCAGTCGTGAAGCGGATCAGGTCTTCGTCGTTCGTGGTGGCTTCAGCGATATCCAGCACGAAGCCGCCGCTGCGGCGCGTGACGATCAACGCACGCAGGGTGTCGATTAGCGACGTTCCCCAGATCCGCTGGACGGATTCGGTCAGCGTGAAGCGGCTGTACGGAACATATTCGAGCGAGCGCGTCGTGATGTGCGCGGTGTCGTCGAGAAACAGCCGGATGTCGTCGCTCTGCAATGCGACCCGGAGCAGGCGTTGCGATTCCGGGTGGGGGACGACCCGGTGCGGCGCCACGCCGCCGCGTACGCGGTCGGACGTGATCGAAGCGGATTCGGTATGCGGATTCATCGGCTGGCCCTCTCGTTTTGTGTCAGTTGTCGGTATCCGTCGCCCACGCACCTTGCCGGGTGAGCAGGTCGAAGTTCTGCGCGCGGTGGCGCAGCAGGTGATCGAGCAGCACGATGGCGACCATGGCCTCGGCGATCGGCGTCGCACGAATGCCGACGCACGGATCGTGGCGCCCGTGCGTCGAGATCACGGCCGACTGGCCGTCGACGTCCACCGTGTTCGCCTCGAGGTGCAGGCTTGCGGTCGGCTTGAGCGCGATGCTCGCGAGGATGTCCTGTCCCGATGAGATGCCGCCGAGAATGCCGCCGGCGTTGTTGCTGGTGAACCCGTCCGGCGTGATTTCGTCGCGATTCTCGGTACCGTGCTGCTCGATCGACGCGAATCCCGAACCGATCTCCACGCCCTTGACTGCGCTGATGCTCATCAGCGCATGCGCGAGATCGGCGTCCAGCCGGTCGAAGATCGGCTCGCCGAGGCCGGCCGGGACGCCCGATGCGATCACGTTGACGCGCGCGCCGATCGAGTCGCCGGCTTTCGTGAGTGCGGCCATGAAGGTTTCGATCTCGCCGATCCGATCCGGATCGGGGCAGAAGTACACGTTGTCGTCCGCTTGATCGAGATCGACCGCACGCATCCGGATTGGGCCGAGCTGCGCGAGATAGCCACGCACGCGAATGCCGTGGCGATCGGCCAGATACTTCTTGGCGATCGCGCCGGCGGCAACGCGCACGACCGTTTCGCGCGCGGACGAGCGGCCGCCGCCGCGATGCTCGCGCAGCCCGTATTTCTTGTAGTAGGTGTAGTCGGCATGACCTGGCCGGAACAGGTGACGGATCGAGTCGTAATCCTTTGAGCGCTGGTTCATGTTCTCGATGCGCAGGCCGATTGGCGTGCCGGTCGTCACGCCGTCGAGCACGCCGGACATGATCCGGACCGCATCGTCTTCCTGGCGCTGGCTGACGAAGCGGGAGCGGCCTGTCTTGCGCCGCTCGATGTCCGGCATCAGGTCCGCTTCGCTGATCCGCAATCCCGGCGGACAGCCGTCGATGATGCAGCCGATACTGTCGCCGTGGCTTTCGCCATACGTGGTGACGGAAAAATTCTTGCCGATGGTATTGCCTGACACGATGTGCTCCCGGAGATTTACAAGATGATGCTGACCATGCCATGCGGGGTCAGCGTTTCGTGATCCAGCACGGCGGTGCGGCGCCGAATACGCAGGATTCCGTCGCGGTCGACGAGCTGATGCCGGTAGTGGCCCACGAAAGTGTGCATGCCGCCATGCCGGAAGCGCCGGATCGTGAAGTTCGATTGCACGTCGAGCGTCGCATCGCGCCGGTCGACGAGCATCACGTTGCTGATCTCGCGCCGGGTCCTCGACGCAGGATGCTCGGCCCATGCCCGGCCGCCGAGCAGCAGATCGATCCGGTAAGCGAGCCGGCGCCGGTCGTCGTGGATCAACGTCAGATCGCAGTCGGGCTGCGGCGCAGGGTGGTCGGTCGTCGGGACAAGATAGACGGCGTCTTCCGTAAACAGGTCGAGCCATTCACGCAGTTGCCAGCGGTCGAGCAGGTCGGCTTCGCGATAGAGGAACTGCCGCAGTCGGAGGTCGAGCGACAGTGCCGCGAGCATCGTCTCCGAAATCGCTGCATTCATCGTGCGCCTCCTGCCGCCGCGTCGCGCGGATCAGTCACCGCGACGCGGCGCCGCCACTCTCGCCAGAAGATACGATTCTGATATTCGTCAGTATGGAGCGGCACATCGCGTGCCATGCCGCGCGACAGGTCGTTCCAGCGGATCTCGGGCGCGGCATACGCGCGCTGGCATGACTCCAGGATCTCGACGTCGTCCGGCGTGCCGAAGCCGCCCGGGCCGACGAAGGTCAGCAGCGAATCGAGTCGCAGCTTGCGCGCCTCTGGTGCCTCGTCTTTCGGCGCCAGTGCCCAGAGTTGAATCGCGATCCGGTCGACGGCCACTGGTTCGAACGTGCGCAGCGTGACGGCCATGTTGTCGTTGACGATCAGGTTCGGAAAGATGAACAGGCCGCGATTGGTTTCGCACATGTCGCGCGCCTTGCGTTCGCCGTACTTCTCGTAGAGCGATGCACGCAACGCATCGAGGCGCGGACGATGCGACTCGGGAAATGCCGGTGCCCACCACGCAATCGGTCGCCCACCCGACGGTGGGGAGCTCTTCGCGACCGCGTGCCCGCCGCCGAGATGAACGACTTCGCCGGTGCGCCGAAACGAGTTCTCCTGCGTGCCTTCGCCGCTCAGGAAATCGAGGTAGCGCCGGTGGGCGAACGGCAGGTGATAGAGATCGGTGCTGTTGTCCGCGAGCACCTTCCAATTGATCTGCATGCTGTGCAGGTACGAGCCGTGCACGACCTCCCAGCCGCCGTCGAGCTGGTCGCATATCAGATCGAGGTAATAGCGCGTGTCGCCGAGATAATCGGCGAGCGGCTCCGCATCGGCCGAGAAGTTCAGGAAATAGAAATCGCGGTATGAATCGACGCGGCCGGCCGGCATCAGGCCCAGTTCTTCGCGACGGAAGCCGCCGGTATAGGCATCCGCGCCCGGCAGGCCGACCAGTTCGCCCGTATTCGCATAGGTCCAGCCGTGATAGGGACACTGAAAACGGGCCTGGTTGCCTCGCGTGGCCGGGCAGACCTGGGTACCCCGGTGTCGGCAGGCATTGAGATGGGCGTGAATGGTGCCGGCTTCGTCACGGACCACGATGATCGGCCGGCCGGCGATACTGCGCGTGATGAAGTCGTTCGCGTGCGGCAACTCGGATGCGTGACCGAGATACAGCCAGCAGGTCGAGAAGATCGTTTCGCGCTCACGGCGGAACAGGGCCTCGTCGGTGAATGCTGCGCGATCGACGCGGAACAGGGCCTGCTCGGAGGCGTCGATCAGGTATTCATCAGGTACTCGCACGCATGCCTCGCTATTTTGGCGTATGGTTGCTCTTCCCGGACGGAGACGATATACAGCGTCCGGCCTGCCGAACTCAAAGACTCGGATGGCGCTCCTTGATATGCTGCACGCGCGACACCAGATGGTCTGTCAAGCGCGCGAGCAGCAAGGACTTGTTGTGATGCGACGGGCGCTGGATCTTGATCCAGAGGTCCGGCAGTTCGTACAGTCCGAGAATCTCGACCAGCTCGCCTTTCTGGAGGCTCGCCTGCGCGCGATAGCGCGGCAGGATCGCGATGCCGAGCCCGCTGACGGCCGCGCAATGCATGGCCTCGATATCGTTGCTGTGGAACTGGCCGTTCACGCTGACGTCGATATTGCCCGCCTGCGCACTCTTGAACATCCAGACCCGCGCGGGCTCGACATACGAGTACAACAGGCAACGATGATTCTGCAGGTCGCTCGGATGAATCGGCTCGCCCATTCGTTCGAGATACGACGGCGCCGCGCACACGATCCTGCGGAACGGGCAGAGTGGCAGTTCGTCAACGCCGTCGAACGATGTCGGCAAGCCAGTGATCACCATGTCGAGATTCTCGGTCAACGGGTTGACGGGCCGGTTCGTCAGTTGAAGATCGATATTGATCTTCGGATGCTCGAGCAGGAATTCATTCAGCACCTCTCCGATGAAATGCACGGTGAACGAAATCGGCGCCTTGATTCGCAAGCTGCCGGACAATTCTCGCGTGCCGTGCGCCGTTACATTGACGATGCGTTCGTATGAGCTGAGGAATTCGCGTGCCAGAGGAATCATCTCGCGGCCCGTCGCGGTCAGCTCAAGGCGCCGCGTGCTTCTCACGAACAGCAGTTCGCCGACTTCCTCTTCGACCGCACCGATTCGTTTCGTAATGACCGATGCGGACAGACTCAGGCGGCGTGCGGCATTCGAGAAACTGCCTGATTCGACTACAGCAAGAAATGCCCGAAAGTTTTCCACTGAGTTCATTTTCCCATCCTACACACGGGATTTCGTATTTATCGAGAAAAGTGACTTTCCGTAAACAGTGTAAATATATTCGCTTCGGGCGACTTCGACTCGTGCATCGTGGCAATGACTGGCCTCGGGCGCGGTGGAAGCAGTCGAATTGAGTTACGACGTGGGACATAAGAATGGGATGTGTTAATTCGATCCATTACCTGAGCCATTTCGTATGCGTGCGACAGGCAGGATCAACATACTCAGGAAGTAGAACTAATTCTTTCAATTGCCCAACACATCCGCCATGCAGAAACAGATTTCTTCCACGTCAGGTGCGTCCGTATGCTACGCTCATCGGTCGCTCGCTACGCCCTGAATAAACCAACTTGCAATCGGTTTGATCGGCGAATCCGGCTTGCCTGAGCCGGTTGCCTGATGGAACGCGCGAACTCCCGGGCAATGGAATAGCCAGATTTCGGCGCCTCGGGCGGGTCCTTAGAGCAGTAATTCGTGGTGTGCTGAAGAGGTTCGCTAATGAACGTTACTCTCCGACAACTGAGGGCATTCGTTGCAGTTGCTCGTACCGGAAGCTTTACCCTTGCGGCCGGCAATCTTTCGGTGACTCAATCGGCGCTTAGCGGTCTTATCAAGGAACTGGAAGAAGTAATCGGCTTGAAAGTCGTCGATCGAAAGGCGCGCCGCGTTCGTCTTTCGGATGTCGGTGCCGATATTTATCCGCTGATCGAAAAGATACTGGGAGAACTTGATACCGTCACGGCCGACCTCCTGAACCGGAAAAATCTGAGAACGGGAACGGTTCGCGTCGCGGCGCCTCAACTGCTGTCGTCCACCATGTTGCCTGGTGCCATTTCCGCATTCGGCAAACAGTATCCGGGCATCCATGTCCAGGTTTCCGACTGTATGGTCGACAACGTGACTGCGCATGTCGTTGCGCGGGAGGTCGATTTCGGGATCGGTCCCGAGCGCGACACACATTGCGACATCGATTCCGCCTTCCTGTTCGAGCGACCGTTCATCGCGGTGCTTCCGCCCGGGCACGTCCTCGAACAGCAGGCGAAGCTGCGCTGGGAAGATCTTGCGGCATTGCCATTCATTTCGTTGCGCGGGCAGTTCACCGAAACTCTGTCCGGCTACCTTCGGGGGGCGCGCGATTTCAACCTGTCGCCGTCCAGCGAAGTGGCATTCATGTCCACCGCGTTGTCGATGGTGAACGCGGGCCTCGGCGTGACAGTCTGTCTCTCGTACGCACGATCGCTGGTGTCGCTGTACGGATTGCAGGTGCGCCCGCTGGTCGATCCGGTCATTAGCCGTGCGTTCTACATATTCACTCACTGCGGGCGATCGCTGTCACCGGCCGCGCAAGCGTTCCACGATTTTCTGCTTCATCACCTTCGGCAATCGACCGATACGTTTTGAACATCCGGCACGTGGCCGTCCCGACACCCGTCACCTGTTTCACGACGAGGCGACTTCAACGGGCTGCGTGCTGGCGCTGCGTGCACTGGCGAGCCGCCAGCGCACGGGCAGCCGCCCCGTTAGATGCCGATTGCATTCGTCTCCGCGAAATGGCGGCCTTCGATTTCACGGATCGCTTTCCAGTCGGCGACCAACTGATCGAACTGCGTATCGAACAGGGCCACGGTGCCGAGCGCGGTCTGGAGGTCCGTCGTGACGCTGAGCGTGTCGCCCGCCTTGGCCCACCGCTTCACACCGACACACGACGGCAGCCGTTCGATCGACGTCCACGGAAAGTCGGCGCTCATGATCCCGGCGCGCGGAGACACGAGCAGAACGTGGCCGCAAAAACCGCTGAAGTGGGGCGGCTCGTCGAGTGTCTGCTCGAACAGTACCGGGTTCAAGAACGCCTCGACCGTTGCCGAGACGTGATTCCGCCCGGTCACGGCGGTTGTGAGCCGTGGGTCCAGGCTGCCGTGCAGACGTGAATTCAGCTCGACGATGACCGGCCCGTCGGCGGTGACGATCAATTCCATGTGTGATGGGCCGTAGTGCAGACCGACGGCATCGAGCACCTTGAACGCGTACGCGATCAACTCGCGGAAGCGGGGCTCGGTGTGGTCGACCACGAGCATTTTTTCCAGTCGCGGCGAATGACCGCGCTCGCGCTCGACCTCCCACACGCTAATCACCTTGTGCCGACCGTCGAAGGAGACCGCGTCGACGATGTATTCCTGCCCGTCGCTGTATGACTGTATCAGGATGTCCTTCTGGACTTCACCGTAGTACGACGTGCTTGCCTGGATGCTGCGGGCGGCTTCATCGACCTGCGCGAGCGTCCGGCAGATTTTCACGCCGCTGACGCCAGCGCCGCGCGTCGGCTTGACGACGACCGGCAAACGGCCGAAGGTTCGAGCCCAGTCGACGATCTCTTGCGCCGAGCGCGCCTGAAACTGTTGTGGCGTGTGCACGCCTGCCCGCTTCAGCGCCTCGATCTGCTCGAATTTGTCGCGTCGTGCACAGGCCAGCTCGACCGGGTTGCGCAGCGGAACGCCTAGCGCTTCGGCGAGCCAGGACGCCAGCTCGATCCCGCTGCCGCCGCCAGGCAGCACGACGCTGATGTCGAGATCGCGCAACTGGTCGGCGGTTTCGCGAACATCGCCGCGATGCACGACGTTGCGGATGTAGTCGCCCGAATTGATCTGCGCCTTCAGCCGGTCGGGAAGCGATTCGCTGCTGAGGATGTGGACGCACTTCACCCCGTACGAGCGGAACGCGGGCGCGAGGTGCACGCTGGTCGATGCGCCGTCGACGATGGCAACCGTGTCAATCAATGGCTTTTGCATTGGGGACTCTCTCTGCTTCGGGTTGAAAGGGACTGCGCAGGTACAGATAGGCGCGACGCCGACGACTCGGCAGCCGCTGCGGGCCGTAGCTGATGTGGAGGTCGCCGTTCTTCAGTTCGCCGGGTTGCGTGTAATCCCACGGCACGGGATCGCTGTCGAGCAGGAAGTCGACGCGGGCGAACGCGCCCGGCGCGCACAGCTCGGGCACGACGACGCGCTTGCCTTGCAGCTTGTCGAGCAGCCGGGCGATCGCGTCGAAGCCGTATGCATCTCGCACGATGTCGCAAATGAAGCTTCCCGCGATGCGCGGGTTGATCTCGACGATATGCGGCCGACCGTCGCTGACGATGCAGTCGATATGCACCGGCCCCCAGGTCAGGCCGGTGCGCACGACGGCCTCCGTGCTGCAGTCGATCAGGCGTCGCAGCGACGGTTCGTCGAGGTCGAGTTCGGACGTATAGCCGCGCTCCAGGAAGCCTTCGCCATACCGTTTCAGCTTGCGCAGCGCGCCGACGTATCGACCATCGAAATATTCGACGCAGTATTCGCTTCCGGCGAGGTAGGTCTCGCTGAGGACCGCGTCGCCGGCGTCGGCGCGGGTTTCGGTCCGGGCCAGGCAAGACAGCGACGCCAGATAGTCCAGCGCATCATGCCGGCTGTCGCAGCGCCTCACGCCGTAACCGGCCGTGCCGCCGACCGGCTTGATCACGACCGGGAAGCGCAGATAGTCCAGCTGGCGATGGCATACCGGCAGGTCGGACAGCTTGACAACGAGGCATTCGGCGCTCGGTATGCCGCAGTCTGCCAACAATTCCTTTTGTTGTGCTTTCGACGCGGCCCGCACTACGCACGGTGCATCAGGGCCCGGGAGCCCCAGCGCGTCCGCGACCGTGGCAGCGACGGCCGCATAGGAATCGTTGGCGGTGGTGACGCGTAGAGAGCGGTCCGGATCGGGATGGTGTTCGCGAATCCAGGCGGTGATGACGTCGGCATCCCGCGCCATGCATGCGATGTCGACCTGCGCGGGGAAGACGCCCTGCAGAGCGTCGTCCGGGCTACCGATCACCGTGACGTTCAGGTTCCGGTCGAGTGCCGCACGGACCAGGGCCAAGCTACTGCCCGTCTTGCGGGTACCGATTACGATCAGACGTGACATGAAGCGTTCCTCTGGGCAAGGGAAGTCAAAGACAGACCGCGGCCAGCAGCGCGCTGGCAAGACGCAGACCGGCGGACACGTCGAACGAGACGGCCGCGCCAGCGGCGATCTGCGTCGGCTCGCCCGCCAGCAGCGACCCGACCAGCGCGACGCCGAGCGCGCTGCCGATCTGGCGCGATGCGCTGAAGATCGCCGACGCGGTGGCGGCGCGCGTCGGTTCGACGCTTGCGAGGATCGACGAGGTAAGCGCCGGCGTACTCATGCCCGTGCCTAGCGCGAGGAGGAGCAACGCAGGCAAGACGCACAGGTAGGGCGTGCCGTCGTCGATGCCGTGCAGCAACGCGAAGCTGACGGCCGACATGACGTTGCCGAGGATGATCGGGGTGCGTCGCGAGAAACGTTTGGCGAGATGGGCGCTGGTCAGGTTCGCCAGCATGATGGCGGTGAAAGGGAGCAGGGCCAGCCCCGTCTCGGTCGGCGTATAGCCTCTGGCGCGCTGGAAATAGATGCTGAGTACGAAGATCAGCGCGTAGAACGTCAGGTTCGTGATGATCCCGATGAGGACCGACACTGAGAGCACACGGCTTCGGAAGAGGCGCAGCGGAATCATCGGCGCGGCGACCCGCGTTTCGTTGACGATGAAGGCGGCGGTCGCCACTGCCGCGACGGCGAAACCGGACAACACGGCCGCCGACAACCACCCGTGCACGCCGGCCTCGATCACGGCGTGCGTCAAGAAGACCAGCGCGACGATCGCCAGCAACTGACCGCCGATGTCCAGCCGTTGCGCGGGCAGGCGAACCGTTTCCGCGACATGGCGACGCGTGATCAGCAGGCCGATTGCGCAAATGGGCAGGTTAACGAAGAAGATCCACCGCCACCCCAGGCTGCTCGTCAGGATGCCGCCGACGACCGGACCGAGCGCACTCACGACGCCGCCGATGGCGGTCCACCAGCCGACGGCATGTGCACGTGCCTCCGAATCGCCGGCGCAGGCATGGGAGAGGAGCGAGAGCGACGCGGGCAGGATCAGCGCGGCGCCGATTCCCTGCGTGGCTCGCGCCAGCACGAGGGTCGCGATCGACGGCGCGGCCGCGCACGCGAGCGACGCAAGCGCGAACAGGACGAGCCCGACGCTGAACACGCGGCGGCTGCCGAACCGGTCCCCGATCGCGCCGGCGGGCAGCAGCAACGCCGCAAATGCCAGGGTGTAGGCATCCACAATCCACTGGAGCCCCTGGACACCGGCGCCGAATCCGGCACCGATGGTCGGCATCGCGACGTTCACGATCGTCACGTCGAGCTGCACGACGACGAACCCGAAGCTCGTCGCAGCGAGCGTCAGGCCCATTCCGTTCGCGTTGCCTGCGGAGGGCTGCTGGGTAACCGTATTCATTGTCGGGGCCTTCCTTTATGCATTCGTTCGTGTTGGCGGACCTACCCGCGCCGTGCACGCAGCGAGGCGTCGCGTCAAGGCTGGAAATCGGGCTGGGCAGCGGGTGCCGAATCCAGAAAGGCCGGGATCGTCATGCATGTGTCGAAAATCTCTATCGAGATCGGGAAGCTGGAGAAGTCGCATCCCATGCGAAGCGCATTGGTAATCTGCGGAACGAGGCAGCATTCGGCCAGTGTCGGTTCGTCGCCGAAACAGAGTGCGCCGCGGCGATACTTGCTCAGCAGGCTCTCGACAGCGATGAATCCCTCGTGCACCCAATGCCGATACCACTGCGCTTTCTGCGCGTCGGTCGCGTCGAAGGTCTGGCCGAGGTACTTGAGTACCCGCATGTTGTTGACCGGATGGATGTCACACGCGATTGCATACGACAATTCCAGGATTCTCGCCCGCGTCACCGGCTCTTGCGGCAGCAATCGCGGTTCCGGTGCGACATGGTCGAGCCAGTCGATGATCGCGATCGACTGGTGTAGCGTGAAGTCCTCCTGCACAAGCAACGGGACGCCGCCGGCAGGATTCAGCGCCAGATACTCGGGCGCGCCGTTCTCGTTCGCCCGCAGATTGACGGGCACGTAGTGATAGTCGATGTTCTTCAGGCGCATCGCGATGCGTACGCGGTAGGAAGTCGAACTGTTGAAGTAGTTGTGCAGTTTCATGCTCGGCGATTAGATGGTCAGACTGAGAACCGGGGATCCCGCGATATCACGGGCGGCGACGGGCTGCGGGCGCGTGTCGAATTGCATTGCCAGGGCCCTTGCGATGCGTTCGGCCTGGCGCGAGATCATGTCCAGTGAATCGACGTAGAAATAGGTACCGCTCGTCACATGACCGAGCGCACGAATGTTCGGATCGATCGATCCGGTGCGGGACACGAGCGCGCCGCTTTCGAAGTCGACCTTGATCCCGCCTCTTGCATCCCGATCGGCGATTCCGGACTGGAGAAGCGACCAGATCAGCGCCGAGTCGTCTGGTGTGTCGATGCAGGTCGCCGTTCCCGTCGCGTTGACGACCATGTCGTAGCGCTGTACTGCGCCGTCGTTCCGCGTCATGTCGATCCGGCCACACGGGGTCGCGGCGAAGGTTGCCGACCCGGACAGGATCCGAAGCTGGCCGGTCCGCATCATCGCCTGCACTCGAGTGGCGTTCTGAAGCGGGATCGGTGTGCGAATCGACATCCAGCGTCGGGCGAAGCGAGCCAGGAAGAGATGCTGCGATGCTTGGTCGAGCGCATGCCAGAGATCGTGCACGAGGCCGTTCAGCGCGCGGAATACTGGCGACCATGGCTTGATTTCGCCAGCGCTCCTGATTTGTGCGTCGAGATGCACGTCGGCCGGACCGTATTCCGCGCCGAACAGGACTTTCCAGTCCACACCGACAGCGCGCAGTTCCCGCCGGAACAGACGGAACATCGTTCGCAAGCCGATCTTGGCGGTCCCGGCGCCCGTCATCTGCGTCAGTGCGTGCCCGGTCAGGTGGCGAAGGGTATGGGGCGGATAGCTTTTTCCCTTGACGTACGGCAGCAGGCCGCGCCTGGAAAGCATGTCGATACGCCCATGATATCCGGCTGCCTGCAGGCTCACTGCAACGTCGATCGCGGTCAGGCTCGCGCCGAGGATGCAGATCGACGTGGCGGACCGCAGCGTCTCGAGATGTTTGCTGACCGGGTACGCGAAGTGGAGATAGCGATCGTGGCCCGCGAGCCCGTAGTAATCCTTGGGGTTGGTGTGACCGGTCGCCAGAACGACGTGCGTGGCCGGCCAGCTGCCCGATGCCGTCCGCACGCACGGGACCGAACGGCGATCAATCGCGGTGACTGTTTCGTGGATCACCCGCACGGATATCCCGCAACCCGCTGCGACGCGCTGGATTTCGAGGAAAGCATCGTGCAGGAATCGTCCAAACAGCCGCCGCGCCACATAGGTATCGGGAAAACCCTCGCCCGTCGCCTCGCAAATCTCGCGCGAGTAACTGGCCTTCCACAACATCCAGCGGGAAAACAGGGTTGCGTCGGTCGGGGAGATCGACATCGCGTCCGCGACGCGGTTCAGGACGAGTTCTCGGCCGTCTTCTTGATAGGCCAGGCCCGGCCCGACGGTAAACTTTCTCTCGAAGACCAAAATGTCGATTGGGGCAGGCCGGCGGTCGGCGTAAAGCTGCATCATCTGATGCAGCAGGGAAACACATGCCGCGCCGCCACCGACGATCGCCACGCTTGCGACCGTTGCGTTTTTTGAAGTTGTCACGCCGTATTCCTGAATTTTCCAGATCACGAAGGAGAGGGCGACACAACCGGCACCGCGCGTGGTGGCGGCGCCGGATGTGTGCGAACATCGGGCCACAAATCCGGCGTCGCGTCGCGGCCGATCAGGCCGCGACGCTCGTGTGCTGGCCGGGTCGCGTGTCGTCCCTGCCGAGGCAGCTCGGATCGAACACGCGCGCCAGCGTTCGATCGAAAACCCGGTAGTTCCAGAGATTCGACGCGAGAAAGATGCGTTGCACCCAGCGATTGGCACGCCCGTTTTCATCGAACGTTGGCGAGAAGCGGTCGCGGGAATGCAGCGCGAAGCGATTGTTGATGTATACCAGCCGGCCGGGGGTAATCTTCACGCCGACGGACACGGATTTGACGGCTTGATAGAAATGATCCAGCGCCGTGCGGGCATTCTGGTTCACCGGAAGCACCATGTCGGGATAGAACGCGACCGTGACGCGAGGGGCCTCCGCGGGACCGGATACGATCGAACACAGTTCGGTGTTGTCCTGCGGGCCGGATGCGGTTCCGCGCCAGCGATAGGGCACGCGGATGATGAAATGCCTCTCTCTGAGGTACCGGATGTCGCTGTCGTCGAGCAACGCCAGCGCCTTTCGCGCATCCGACAGATGCGTTTCCGGTTCCCCGTCTCCGGCTTGCTGGCGGATGCCGAGCAGGATCAGCGCGATCGGCGAAGTGTCGCCGTACGGCATATGCGCCTGAGCGGCGTTCTCGGTATGAAAGTCGAGTTCGACGAGCGATCCCAGTCCTGTGTAATCGCGCGCGGTGTGCAAATGCGGCGTCAGATTGTTGATGAGTTCGCGCCCTTCGTGATAGATCGAATAGGGTTCTGCGATTACCGCGCCGATGGCGGACAGGAGGTTTTCGCTCAGCACGCCCGCCTTGAAAGTCGCGCCGGTTTCATGAAACGATGGACTTCCCGTGATGTTGCCGTCGATCGGTAGATTGTCTACGACAAGGTAGGGCGCGTGCGATCCGCTGGATTCCTTCAACGCCTCCAGGAGCCGGATCAGCCTGTCCGGAAAGCGCGAGTAGACAGCCTTTCTCAGCGTCGATAGATACTCGACGCCGCCGCCAGGATCGTACTCGATCCCTTCCAGGGCGACGCGAATCGACGCGGCTTCTGAATCGTCAAGCTTTACGAATGCTTCGTTGGGTTCGTGAATCGTTGAAACCATGCAGCCCTCCGGAATATTCTATATTTAAGGATTGCAGAATGAATCGGAACCGTATCGAGGTGAAAACAGGAGTCGTGTAAAGCAGGGTGGTGGTGAAGCGATTGTCCGTGCCACGCGCACCGGCGTGTAATCCGGACGTCCTTTGTCTGCAGGGCGGGCTTGCCCGGCCCCGGCGGTGCGGCATCATGCGCGCGTGCCGGCGACGCGCGCGCCGCCGCTGCGCGCAACGGTCAGGATGACGATTCCGCCCACCAGACCCATGATCGCGGTCGGCATCATGGCCAGGCTCGGGCTGCCGGTCTTATCGAGGATGATGCCGTACACGTTGACCATTAAACCTCCCGCCAGAGTCCCCACTGCGTTGATGCCCGCGAGACCAACGGCCGCGACCCGTGGCGTCAGCAACTCGAGCGACAGCGCCCAGAAGGGTGCCTTGAACGAGTAGGCTCCGATCAGCACGCACGACAGTAGTGCGAGAACGGTCGCGAGGTTATCGACCGAGCCGGCAAAGCCGAAGCCGACGGCAATCAGGAGTAGCGGTACGCAGGTATGCCATCTCCGTTCGCCCGTCCGATCGGAACGCCATCCCCAGATCACCATCAGAACGGAGGCGATACCGTACGGAATCGAGTTGAGCATGCCCGTTTCGATGTCCGTGAGGCCGTGCGCCTTGATCAGTTGCGGCTGCCACACACCGAGTACGCTGCCAGCCGCCAGTGCCGCCGCACACGCGAGCGTCAGGCCCCAGACTTGTCGATTACGCAGCAACTGCCACGTGGAGATGTCGGCGATCGGCCGGGCCGTGTCGCGCTCGGCCTGCAACCGCGACGCGAGCCATGCCTTCTCGGCAGATGTCAGCCAGGACGCGTGCTCAGGACGATCCGTCAGCAGAAACAGGCAGACGATCCCGAACACGAACACCGGAAGCCCCTCCGCAACGAACAGCCAATGCCACCCACGCAGGCCCTGCAAGCCGTCGAGCGACAGGAGCCATCCGGAAACCTGCGAACCGAAGAAGCCCGACAGCGGAATCGCGACCATGAACAGCGCGATGACACGGGCCCGGTACGCGGCGGGGAGCCAGAACGTGAGGTAGAGCAGCACACCGGGGAAGAAACCCGCCTCGGTGGCTCCGAGCACGAATCGCGCTATGCCGTACGACACCGGTCCTTTGACCAGCGCCATGGCCGTCGCGGTCAAGCCCCAGCTGATCATGATGCGTGCCAGCCAGATGCGGGCCCCGAATTTCTGGAGAAGGAGGTTGCTGGGAATTTCGAACAGGAAATACGCGATGAAAAACAGGCTGCTACCCCAGCCGAAGGTCGATCGGGACAGGCCAAGGTCCTGGTTCATCTGCAGCGCGGCAAGGCCGACGTTATTGCGGTCGAGGATCGCAAACACGTAGCAGACGGTCAGGAACGGAACGATACGCCAGATGAACTTTCTTGTGACGCTTTGCTCGATCGAGTGAGTGCCGCTCTTCATCTCCGCCACGCTTCCTTATTATGTGTAGTCGCTTCCGGCTGCCTGCACGACTCCGCATCGCGCAAGGATCAGGGACCAAGGTTGGGTCTGGCGCCGGACTGACATCCGATGCCGCGTCCGGTTTGTCGTTCACGTATTTCGAGTTCGAATTCTCGGGGAGCGTTGTAGATCGATCAAACGGTCTTTTCTGATGGTTCCATGGGATTCTCTTATGCTGTCGAGCATCGCCAATTCCATCCAATTCGCAAGGACAGGGCATCAGGGCATGGCCGATACCCGACGTCAACACCGAACCGTTGCCTGAGACGTTAGTCGCACATGCGAAAAGTTGTAGACGCAAACTACTTCGAGTCGTCAGACCTCACGTGCTACCTCGCGGAATCCAAGACGAATATTGCGGTGCTTCCCGACATAGCCGGCATGGAGACGTACAAAGGGGACGCCTGCCACGCTCTTCCCAGATCTCGATGGGCTGGCCAGGCACATGAACGGCAAATACCTGTTCCAGCAGGACGAACGCGATCATCATCTGCTTCCAGCCAGCTTCAACGCCGCCGCCATCGGAAACCAAGACCAATGAGAACCGCCGCATACATCGTTGCGCTTATTTCAGTGCTTGCATATGGTTGCAACCAGCATCAAGCGTCCGACGACGCAAAAGAGTCGCAGTTGGCGGCCGCTCGTGCCGCGAACGAAGAGATTCAGATGGCGATCGCCGAGAGCAAATGTGGCGACTCTGGAGAGCCGCAAGGACTGTGTACGCACCTGAAGCGAGCGCAAGCAGACGTTGACAACACGATATATCGCATAAACGGCGGTCGGGAATAAACGCAGCGGAAAACGTCGGCGAGGGTCGGCGACAGGAAAAAAGCAGATGTCACAGACATACGGAAGCCAAGTCTTCGGTCCGGTGCATGACGTTGTCGTGCCGGTGATAATGGCTGCGCGTTCATCTACTTTGGCGTCCGAGCACGAGGCATGACGGCGGATGAACGCGCGGAGTTGCCGCGAATCATTGGGAACTTGAAGGCTCGTCTCTTTTTCGCGGTACTGTCGATGTTGATGGCGATCGCCAGATGCATTCGGGGATGAGATTGCACGCGGTGAAAAGGCAGGCGATTATCGGGTTTTTATTTCACGACGCGGCTCTGCAGCTTGTGCTACTCGCTGCCTGGTACGGTGTCGCAACGTATCGCGGCGGCCGCATTCGTACGAAAGCCGGGCAGGTTCTTTCGAGGGAAGAAGCGCCAACGAGATTCTGGTCGGAAGTTGTGGGGGCCTAGCTGGCGCGATCGTCCTCGCGCTGACAGGTTCGCTGTATCTAATCGGAAAGCCATAGGAAAACGAGCTCATGGGATACGACGTTCGCATCACGCGTAAAACGAATTGGTTCGACGACGAACCGCAGATCGACATTGACGAGTGGCGGGATCTTGTAGCATCGGACGAAGAAATGCGCCTCGACGGATACGCCGAAGCCAAGGTCGGCAGCGGCGCAGTCCTTCGCGTGGAAAGCGAAGGACTGGCCGTATGGGTGGCGTATTCGGGCCATGCAGCCAACGGGAACATGGCGTGGTTTGATTTCGGCAGAGGTGACGTTGTCGTCAAGAATCCCGATGCCGAAATACTCGCCAAAATGTGGGAGATCGCCCAGAAGCTCGGTGCGCGGGTGCAGGGCGACGACTGCGAATTGTATGGTGCGGATGGAAACGTCGTTGCGTAGCAACCCAGCGATGACGAAGCGCTGCCCGCATTACGGCCGTCCGGTGCCGTGCAGCACTAGGTCCTGTTCACATTCTCACCAGCGGCCCCAAGGCGCAGGCAAGCACCGCGAAGGCGAAATAGTTGCCGGCGAGCTTGTCGTAACGAGTGGAGACGCGACGAAGATGTTTGATGCGATTGAAGAAGCGTTCGACGATGTTCCGAGTTCGATACAGCGCGCGGCTGTACCGACGCTTGGTCGTTCGGTTCGAGCGCGGCGGGATAACGGCCTTCGCACGCGTAGCGCGGATGGTGTTCACGAAGGCATCCGAGTCGTAGCCTTTGTCAGCAATCACGGCACCCGTGCGCAGATGCTCGACCAATTCGTGCGCACACGAAATGTCCGAGACCTGTCCTTCGGTGACGATCATTCGCAGAGGCCGCCCGGCTTCGTCGACGGCCAGACGCAACTTGGTCGTCAGTCCGCCGCGCGAGCGGCCGAGCGCTTGCGGGCCGCTTTTTTTCGAGCCCCGGCCGAATGCTGGTGCGCACGCACGATGGTCGAGTCGATCAGCACACACTTGATCTCCGTCTCGCCGGACAAGGTGTGTGCCACGCGTTCCCACACGCCTTTGCGACGCCACCGAGAGAAGCGCATGTACACCGTATGCCATCGGCCGAACTCTTTCGGCAAATCGCGCCAGGGGTAGCCCGTCCGGCCAATCCAGAGGACGGCTTCGACAAACCAGCGATTGTCGGCCGCCGTTCGCCCCGGATCGCCTTCCTTGCCCGGCAACACTGATTCGATTCGTGCCCATACCTAGTCGCTCAATAACGTTCGAATCATCTCGGCCTGCTCGCGCAAAAGACAAGATGTAAACACATTTCATCGAATGTAAACAGACCCTAGTGATGCTCGAGCTCACGTGCGGGACGCCGCCCGAACCGCGGGCCCGAACCTTGGGAGATCTCGCGCTATTGCGCCAAACGCGCCTCGCGACGCCGGGCGAGGTAGCGGACTGGATCGAGTGGGAACGGCTGTATGGGCGCGGATGCGGTGCGGTGGATTGCACGCTGCTGGCGTCGGTGCTGTTGACCCCGAGCACTAAGGTCTGGACGCGCGATCGGCGGCTCGCGCAACTGGCGGAGCAATTCGGGGTCCACTACGTACCGCCAGACCTGCATTGAGCGAAGCAGTTGCCGGCTTCTGTAATTACCCGGCGAAACCGGCACAGGTTAAGCCGCTAAACCGAATGGTTTGGCGAAGATGCATGCCTTCTTTCCTATGCTCGACTACGCAGGTCACGCGCTGCATGGCGAATCCGCTTTGCTGCAGCCGTGGGCGAGTCGTTGAGGCACGTCCAATCGATGTGGCACCAAGCGGTACCTTCAGCATCCTTAGCGAGAGGGTCAATCTCCTTGCGGTAAATCACCTTTGGCACATCGAGTGAGATTGTCATCGTGCTTTCTTGTTCAAATGCCGTACTTATCGGTCAGCTCTGCGATGCGTGCGGTATTTGCACGATGAGCGGCCAGTGCTTCCGGCGACACGGCGTCCAGGTCCACCTTCCATGCGCGATTGGCATGTCCCACTCGGTCGTGCGACGAACCAGCCCGACCAACTCTTTCATTTCTCTGCGGATTGTCTCGAACATTGAAGCCGCCGGTTTTCTATCCCACCGTTCAGTTCTTGCAGTGATGGCACCACATTCCTTTACTCACACTAGCAAGTGCTAGACGGCCACAATGCGGGGAGCGGATCGTAATCGCCCCTGTAGCCCGCCCCGCAGCGACCGCGACCATCGCACAACATGGCCGATTTTCGGCAGATTCTCGCGCAGCGTTAGAATATCGCCCCTTCTCATGTGAGATCAAAATGTCC